>CAZESH010000007.1:0-37049 GCA_964514665.1 uncultured Caryophanales bacterium | reverse complement strand
TCCCAACACCCCCCTATCCTCGTAGGTTAATGGCGTACAGCAAACAGGCAGGTCTCCTGACTTCAGCATCCTGGCCGTAAGCTCCCCTTCCCAGTCAATGAAAGACCAGTGGCATGCCCGAGCTTCGACTCCGCTGTTACAGTGGCGGGACCGTGCCGGAATTGCACCGGCTTCCCTTTTAAGCTTCGAATCTTCATTCAAAGCACCTGAATATACTATATGCAGTTATTGTTATTCCAAGATACATCAATATATAGTATCTGGTCAAGGAGATTTTAGAGCTTTTCATGCGAATTAAAAATCGCAACGGGGTTGCATTGACTCATCGGCATCATAGAATAAATCAATACCTTGAATACCGGTTAACAAATCATGATTGGGAGTGTTCTTGTGACGGTTACGGTTAATTTCGCAGGCATCAATATAAATAACTTGTATCGGCTCGGTTCGGTGAATATCGGGGAGTCCAACCTTGGCGGATGGTCCGCGCACTCAAAATCCAATTACGGGAACGGCTTTTTTGTCGGATTCAACAATACGGCAAACAACTTTCCGCGCATTATCGACAACGATCTGATCGATGAGCCGGTGATCGATATGGATAACGTCCCGAGTCTGCAAAACCAGTCCGTGTGATGTTTTCTCTACGGAACCATGGAATCCCCGCTTCTGCGGTACTAATCCTTGATATAAGGCCCGACATCCCAAAAAGCGCCCTTCTCCGCCGCCGATCTGAAGACCGGATCAAACGGGTCGCCGACCAGCATCAAATCGGGCAATTCACCGGATGCCAAGGTCACATTGAATTTGTCCCTGTAATTGTTCGGTGATATCCACTGAATGTTCAGCTTTGTATTGGTCAGCATTTCAATTTCCTTTTTAACCGGATTATTGTCCAAAGGCGGTGTCGGACTAAAAAAATGATTCATGATGCTGATCTCCGTCGGTTTCCCCTTGCTTCCGTCAGAACCTCCTGACTTTTCTGCAGCAGCACTCGCCGCCGTCGAACCGCCTCCTGCGGAGGCTTTCTGCTTGGTGCCGGAACAAGCCGATAGCGCCGCGGTCAGCACAAGTGCGACCGCAAGCAGGAGCATATAGGATCGCTTTGCTTTTTTCATCTCAAGACCTGCCTTTCATTTTTTTAATATATTAAAAACATTTTAATAGAAAAAATGTTTCAGATTGAAGACAAAGCCAGTGAGTGAAAGTGGTTATAGTATTTTTCAAATTTCGGAGAGGGATTTCTGTTCCATCTTTCGAACTTTAAGAATATAAACCCGATATAAAACAGGCTCTGTCTACAGTCTGAAGCATTTTTAGAAGATAAAATGTTTTTGCTATCCCTTGATCGAGCCGACCATCGCCCCTTTGGCAAAATGCTTCTGCAAAAAAGGATACACCATTAAAATCGGCACGATCGCAATTACCACCGCGGCCATTTTCAGCGTCTCGCCCGGAGGAGGCTGAATCAGCGGATCAACATCGCCGAGACTGCTGCTCGACGCATCGATCAGCATGTTCTGCAGTAGCACCTGGATCGGCCATTTGGCCGAATCGTTCAAGTAAAGCAAGGCATTGAAATACTGATTCCAAAACGAGACGGCAAAGAACAGCCCGAAGGCGGCTAACGCCGGCAGGGAAAGCGGCAAGATGATGCGCAGCCATGCCGAAATTTCATTGCATCCGTCAATTTGCGCAGCCTCATCCAGACTTTCCGGTATGCTGTCGAAAAAACCCTTCAGCAAAATCACATACCAGCCGCTCGAAAGCGAAACCAGAATCACCGACCAGACGCTGTTGATCAAGCCGAGATCGCGCACCAGCAAATAATTGGGAATAATTCCGGGGCTGAACAAAATCGTAAACAGGATAAAAATCAAAAGTATTTTCCTGCCGCGCATTTTTTTGCGCGACAAGGCATAAGCCAAAGAAGAGGAAACCGCAAGACTGCAAATCGTCCCGACAACGGAGAGAAAAGCGCTTACACCAATGGCCTTGGGAAAAGCCTCGGTAGAAAGCAAATATCGATAGGACGCCAGCGACCAATGCTGCGGAAAAAGGATCAGGTTCTTTTGCAAATATTCCGTCGGATCCGTGAAGGAAACGGCCACAACGTAATAAAGCGGGAATATCGTGACAAGTGCGATCACAATCAATACGAAGATATTGGCCCAATGGAAGAGAAATGACAATGCCCCACATCGGCAAAAATTTGAAGATGAGAAAATAGACGATTCCCGGAAGCGCAAGGATATACAAATACTTGTCTTTTCTCAAGCTCTTCAGCATCGGTTGCCGTTCCCTGCGTTTGTCCGTCATTCCAGGAGTGTATCGAGTTTCCACGGCTGATTGACCATTAGCTGCTTTTTCCCCCATGCATTTTTTCCTCCGTTTCCATCCGGGATCGTGCTTCCAACATAAGCGAAGTCATTTTTTCCTGCAATCAAACTTTTTTAATCCCCGATGAAAATTTCAAATGCACATTTTTGCCGGCTTGACCGTTTTTAAACATCAATGCGAAAAAGCCGCTTCCACTGGGGATTGGCGGCCGGATCAAGCTGATGGAATGCTGTGAACTTCAACATAGTCGTTTTCGCTTCCTCATTGACGAAGCTTAGCCTGTGGCTTTACAATGGAATTTGATCCGCCGCAAAGCGGAACAATGACATACTTGGGAGTGCTTTCATATGTATCAAAAGCAAATTAAAGAGGATCTTTCCCGGATTTCCCTGTCCTTGCCGGAAGGAACCGTACCGCTTCTGGTAGCCGCTGCCGTATTGGCGGTTTGCTTCGAGGCCATCGCCGTGAATCTGCATTCGGCGTTGTTTACGGCCTTTGATTCCGCTGCCGGAACGTGGCTGCGCAGCTTGCAAAACGAACTGTGGACCGCGGTTATGAAAGGAATCTCCCTGTTTGGTTCCACATTCATTCTGGCCGCTTTATGCATAATCGGCTGCCTGCTGCTGCTGTCTCGCAAAAAAAATACCAGCGCCCTCACCCTCTTTCTCAGTTTGCTTGGCGCCTGGCTGATCAATTCCCTGCTCAAATCCATATTCAAGCAGGCCCGTCCGGCTGTGGAGCATCTGGTCAGCGCAGACGGATACAGCTTCCCCAGCGGGAACGCGATGATCGCTATCGCCTTTTACGGCTTCATCTGTTTTCTGCTGCTGAAAAATTTACATAAATCCCCAATCAAGAAAGCTCTGATTATCGCTCCCTTTACCTTTATTATTCTTTCCACCGGCATCAGCCGCGTCTATTTGGGCGTGCATGAACCAACGGATATTTTGGGCGGTTATGCGTCCGGCGGCAGTTGGCTGATCCTCTGTATTCTGCTGAATCGGATTATGGAGCACCGCAGCAGCAAATCCCACCATAATCCGGCTGCATAAGCGATTTTGGTTTTAAGGCCCCGGACGATGGAAGCGGCTGCTTGCCGGCTCCAATTCCAGCAGTTCATTGACGAATGCCTCCTTTTCCATCCAGTTCGTCTCAAGATCGGCTCCGTCAAAGAGCTGTGCGGAAATATCCGTATAAGCCTGATGCAAGTCATTGTTGTACCAATCCAGCAGTGGATCGGCCTCCACCCGCACGAGGCTTTTCAATTGGCTGCCGTTTTGGGCATGCTCCAATGTGGCCAGCAAAGGCTCCTCGCGGCCTTGCATGCGCACTTCAATCTCCGAGTAAGTTTTTCCATCCTGTTCGAAATTCCTTCTCCATTTTGCTTCGCGCACCCGATGCATCATCTTTGTCCGTATTCTCCCCTTTAAGGTCTCTTTTCTCGACAATATCTTTAGCTTCTCCACAAGGACAGACATTTTATCCAATTCTCCGGCATACCTATTAAACATTGCGTGAACGCGGCATTTTGCTCCCAGCCTGCCGACCAATGAACTTCAGAGAGGATGATCGAGAGCATGTGTGGGATTACCGGGTGGATCGACTGGAATAAAAATTTGACCTCCTATCCTCAGGTGATTGACGATATGGTGGAAACCTTGGTCCCGCGAGGCCCCGATGCCAGGGGCACATGGATAACCAAGAACTGCGCCCTCGGACATCGCAGACTGTGCGTAATTGATCCTGAGAACGGGGCTCAGCCGATGATCAGAAAAATGGCAAGCCATGATGTGGTCATCGTCTATAACGGTGAAATCTACAATGCGCCGGAGCTCCGCAAGGAGCTGCAGGAGCGCGGGCACCGTTTTCAAACCCACTGCGATACGGAAGTGCTGCTTGTCTCCTATATCGAGTGGGGAAACGCCTGCGTCGATAAACTGAACGGTATTTTTGCTTTCGCGATTTGGGACGGAAGCAAGCAAACGCTGTTTCTGGCCCGCGACAGAGTTGGCGTCAAGCCGCTGTTTTTTTCCGCCAAGGCCGGTACCTTTTTGTTCGCTTCCGAGCCCAAAGCTATTCTGGCCCATCCTTCTTTCGAGGCCGTTGTCAGTGCCGACGGACTCGCCGAATTATTCGTCGTCGGACCGGCAAGAACGCCGGGGCACGGCATTTTCCAGGGAATGGAGGAATTAAAGCCGGGCTGTTTCATGACCGTCAGCCCTGACGGCATCAACATCAAAACCTATTGGCGTTTGCAGAGCAGACGGCATGAACACGATGTGGAGGAAACCGCCCGGCAGGTTTACCTGCTGCTGAAGGATACGGTGGAACGTCAGCTGATTTCCGACGTTCCGGTCTGCACCCTGCTTTCCGGAGGGCTCGATTCGAGCGCGCTGTCGGCCTTTGCCGCAAACTATTACAGAGAAACGGGAAAAGGTGCGTTAGAAACTTATTCGGTGGATTACGTGGATAACGACAAGCATTTCCAAAGCAGCGTGTTCCAGCCTAACTCCGACGCCCCATGGATCAAAAAAATGAGCGATTTTCTCGATTCCAACCATCATTATGTGCAGTTTGACACCCCGGATTTGGTGGATGCACTGAAATGGACGATGCGGGCCCGGGATATACCCGGCATGGTGGATGTGGACGCATCGCTTTTGCTGTTCTGCAGAGAGATTAAAAAGGGAGCCACGGTAGCCATTTCCGGAGAGGCTGCGGATGAGGTGTTCGGCGGCTATCCATGGTTTCACCGCAAGGAATCGCTCGAAGCCGATACGTTTCCCTGGTCGTTGAAGGTCCCTGAACGTGCCCAGCTGCTCTCTAAGGAAATGAGCGAATGGATAGACCCGGAGAAATATGTGGCCAAACGTTATGAGGAGGCTCTTGCAGAGGTTCCCCGCCTGCAGGGAGAAAGCCCGGAGGAAGCCAGAATGCGGGAAATTTCCTATTTGAATATCACGCGTTTCATGCCGACTCTGCTGGACCGCAAGGACCGGATGAGCATGGCGGTCGGCCTTGAGGTGCGCGTTCCGTTCTGCGATCACCGCCTGATTGATTATGTGTTTAATATCCCCTGGGAAATCAAAACCGCGGGTGATCGCGAAAAGGGCATTCTGCGCAAAGCGTTAAGGGGGCTCCTGCCCGAAGAAATCATCACCCGCAAGAAAAGTCCGTATCCAAAAACGCATAATCCCAGTTATTTGAAAGCCACTCGCGGTTGGCTGCTGGAAATCCTGGGCGACTCATCCTCGCCGCTGAAGCCGCTGATCAATCAACCGTTGATTCGCGATTTGGCGGAAAAACGCTACGAAACGAATTTCCACTGGTTCAGCCAGCTGATGGCCACTCCCCAGTTGTTCGCTTATTTGGCGCTTATCGACACCTGGCTGCGCGAATATAAAATAAGCATCCGCTAACGCATGTGCAAGAAAAACTGTCCTTCGAAAGGTTCAGGCTGCCCGAGAAACCCCTATAGAAAGAATTAAGTCATTTTCCGGGTGGGGGTATCTTCTTCCGTCGCTGCCCAAAACCAGGAAATTTGCATAAATTTTGCGGTGTTTTCCCGGTTTCAAAGGCGATCGCCAGGTCTCTCCAGAAGATACCCCCAGCCCTACATGCCTAAATTCAAGTTATTTTAGGGTTTCTCGGGCAGCCTTCCGTCCTTTCGGACGGTCCTTTTTTGTGCCGACCTACGAAGGTCGCATTAAAGCTGCTGCAATTTCGATTTTCGAAATTGGAGTGCAGGTCAACACATGGATGGCTTTCTGTTCCATCGTGACTGCTCCCCACAGCTAAAGAGAGGCGAGAATCCGCTTCGGGTGACTTTTCTTTCCGCTGCAGAAGGGAGAGCCTAAAGAGACCTAGAACCATGAAAGTCGGAGATCTTCGCTTTTAAGCATATGCTTCGATGGTTCTTGGTCTCTTTAGGATCGGACTGGTCATGAAAACATCCTTGTCGGAAAGAAGGCGGCACCCGAAGCGGATTTACGTCTCTCTTTTAATGTTGTCGATCCATGTCAATGCTCAATGATTTGCGCGGTCAGCATCGATTTTGCGATTACCGTATCATTATGGATAACGGCCACTTCCACCTTGCCGAATTTACGGCTGATTTCGATGATCTTCGGATAAATAAGCACGTCACACTCAATTTGCAGCGGGCGGACAAAATAGACCGACATATTCTCGGGTACCAGATCTCCGCGTTTATGCTCTTTAATCACGGCTAGTCCCGCTTTAAGCATCAAGGTGGTCAGAACCCCTTCGGCCACCGTTCCCAGGTGGCTGGCCATTTGCGGCGATACCGTCCCCCGAAGAATAAATTGCCCGTTCTCGTCCCTGTCCTCGCTGAAGCCGCTCCAAATCAAATCCTCAAACGTTTCGCCGATTTGCGGCTGCCTTTGAATAAACTGGACCGCCTTCAGCACATCCTGTCTGCTGATCACTCCGGTAAGCTTGCGGTTGGCGTCGATTACCGGCAGCAGCTCGATGCCTTCCCAAACCATCATGTGCGCAGCTGCCGTCACCGAGGTTTTGGCGTTGACGGACAGCAGGTTCCGCGACATCAGACGGTCGATCGTCTGCTCGTTGTCGGCACCGACGATGTCCTTGGAGGTGACCACTCCGACCACCCGGTTCCATTCGTCGACTACGGGAAAACGGCTGTGTCCGGTTTTTTCGGCAAGCACCCTCCAATCCCGGATCGTGTTGAGCGGCTTCAATGCGCTCACCTTTTCCCGGGAGGTAAGGATGTCCTCTACAAGCAAAATTTTCTTCTTGATCAAATTATCATAGATCGCCCTGTTAATCATCGAAGCCACGGTAAAGGTATCATAGCTGCATGTAATGACCGGAAGCGCGCGTTTGTCGGCCAAGTCGATCACCTCGCGGCTCGTTTCAAATCCCCCTGTAATCAGTACGCCGGCGCCAAGCTGCAGCGCGGCTGAATGCGCCTCGTAACGGTTGCCCACGATCAGCAGGCTGTCTTCCTCGATATAGGTTTTCATCGCATCCTGCTCCATCGCCCCGATGACGAATTTATTCAGTGTCTTATACAGCCCCTTTTCTCCTCCGAGCACATCGCCGTCCACAATATTTACCACATCGGCGAAAGTCAGCTGATACACGTTTAGACGCTGCTTTTTCTCGATCCGCACGGTCCCTATTCGTTCTTTGGTCGCGACAAGTCCTTGATTTTCAGCTTCCTTGATGGCGCGATACGCCGTTCCTTCGCTGACCTCCATATCCTTTGCCGTCTTGCGGACGGATATTTTCGTGCCGATCTTCAAGCTTTCTATGTAGCGCAAAATCTGTTCATGCTTGGTCATGCTGTCGTTATCGAATAACCCCATCTGTTGCACCTCATCGTTCATTTCTGTATCACTCTGTTTCATATTATAACGGTGCTGCCCGCAAAGGACAATGATCAATTTTGTGTCTGAACGGGAGTTACTGAATTGTTCTCCCAAGTTCAACTTTAACACTTTAATGGATTAAACCTTGATGGGATGAGAAAACCACTACCCGAGGCTTCCAAAAGATGAGCGACCGCGTTTAGAGATTGGTGTTATCGCCAAATAAAAAACGCCTTGATCAAGGCGCAGGAAAAGTTTTGCAAGTTGAAATGAAACACCCGTGTTCACAACGCCTGCTTGCTCGCAGGCGCTGATCACAAGGCGGCGCTGCGGTTTCATCACAGCTTCCGGGCGGTGCTGATAACTCCGACTTGAACTCGCAATCCTTTCATGGCAATTTCAAGTTCCGGTAGCCATTTTGTTGACATTGGTGTCGGCAACATCGGGATCGAATACAAAGGTATAGTTAAGAGCAACATTAGCCATTGACAAATCGCCCGTCAGGAAAGATCCGGCTCCCGAAAATGTCTTTGTTGATGACGAAGGAGAGGCCACCAGCAAATCCCCTGTATGGACGATCCCTCCGCTTCCGTTGCTGACGACTTTGAATCCACCAAAAAAGGCGGGCATATTTCAACATCCTTTGCGGTTTGATGGTGTAATGTATGCGCGCATCCTCTGCCATGTTCCACGGTTGATTTACGTTCCAATCATTATTTTCCGCTTTGCGACTCGTTCATCCGCTTGCTGATGAGCTGATGCCTGTGCCATATTCGATAATGCTCGAGCCGTTTCAATTCCGCGCGCTCCTCTTCATCCACTCCAAGCAGTTCATGCAAATGGGCAGCCACGATCAGCAGGGCAAAGCCGATCCAGATCACGGCAAACAAGCTGGGAAGTGTCCAGCCTTCACCAACATGCAGCCGCGGAACCGCATAAATCAGCATCCCCAAGGTGATGCTCAAAAACAGCAAATTTTTCAAGCCCTTCATACAACCAGCTCCTTGTTTTCCTTTGTTACTATTCATATGAAAACAAGCCTGAAAGTATGAGCTTCTTGCAGAGGTCGCCGTTTAACTGCCGGTATTCAATTCATTCATGCTGTCCATCAAAATCCGGTTCACATCCTCCATAATGACATGAAGGTGGCGTTCGGTCTCCATCAGCTTGCCGATCAGCGGGTTCAGATTGATCACTTCATATAACTTTTCCAGCTTTTTCGACTCTTCCTCGGAAGGCTCTTCACCGGAAAAAATATGTTCCTGCAGCTTCATCTGCTTCTCCTTGAATTCATCCATCATCCGCTTCGCATCCGGATCGGCATTGACCGCTTCAACAGCCGATTTCAATGCTTTAAACTCGCTGCTTTCCTTAATCGCTTTGGTTAGTTCATAAGCTTTATCGTAAACATTCATGCTTCATCTCTCCTTTATTCATATGACATTCCCAGTCTATTCATTGTATACCTCCGCTATACCAATGCAGCATGACCGCTTGAATCAAGCCGATCAATCCGCCGAGCAGGGCGCCAAGCCATGTGATGGCCCTGAACTCCTTGCCCGACACGCTGAGAATGATCTCCTCCAATCGTTCCACAGGAAATTGATGCACCTGTTCCTCCACCAGCTTGGGCAGTTCAACAGCGGCAAAGATCCGCTCCATATTGGCTTCCGCCAAACGGAGCATAACGTCAACGGCAAGCGGAATCCAAGCCCCGATTTCATTTTGGAAGCGGGAAACCAGCTCTCCCGGACGCATATTTCCCCAGGCTTCCACTCTTTTATCCCATTGCATGATATCCGCCAAAATTTTTTTAATCCCTTCATCCGCAGGCAAAGCGGAAATTTTCTCCACCAGTTCGGCCAAGGTCATCGTTTCCAGCCTGTCTAGCCCACGCTTGATCAATGCGGAAGCGCTCTGTCGCATGGATGGGCTGTCCAGCCCTTCGAGAAGCGCCGTTTTCAGCTTTTGAATGATCTTGTCTTCATCCATGAACAGCCCGGCCAGCGTCCCGAGAAGCCCGCCGGACCTGTCCAAAAATTGTCCGGTCATCGTTCGCAGCATGCGGTTTCCCTCAACTGAGCCGAGATAGCTTTTGACGGCATCCATCACATATTCGGAAGCTTCCTCCGTCAAACGCTGTTTCATTTCCGCGGACCAACCCGGAATCATGGCGCCCAATTGAAGCCGTGAGCCTTCTTTGTTCTCCCAAAACCATTGCAGCGCTTTTTCGCCGAGCGATTGCAAGCTGCCGGCCAGTCCGCTTCTGAAGCTTTCTTCACTGGATGCGAGTCCGTACTGGACCGCCATTTGCTCCAGTGTCAGCTCGTTCTCCGCCCATTTTGCGAGCAGCCCGGAAAGCTGCGATTCGATTTTTTGGCGGAATTCAGGTTTTTTTAACAAGCTGCTCAAACCGTGTGTGGTTACCAGATAATCGGCCACGACCCGGCCCAATGAACGGGCGATTTCGTCCTTTCTTTTCGGAATAAGCCCGGGTGTAAAGGGAATCGAAATGCCTGCCGCAACGATTTTTTTGCGCGGATGAAACAGCATTTTGATCGCAAGATGATTGGTCATTCCCCCGATCAGGGCTGCAACGGCTATGCTGATTAGAATAAATACGACAGCGTTCAAAAGGGCTTCACCTCTTATTCGAATTATCAAGTATCAATCACCAAGGAAATTAGGTTCTCATATGATGAAGTAGTTTAATTGCCATGCAAAGCACGAAATCTTATTTCAGCTGGGCAACCCGATGTTACAGGAAGTTGTTGCGCATAAAAAGGAGAAGATTTATGGCCGGAACAAAAGTGACCATTCATGTGCAGAACACCGGTATGTTTATCAGCCAGCAGGACTTACTTCTCTGCGAAACGGCAATGAAACAATCCAAAATTCCCGCTCATATGCCTGTAACCTTGAAGTATGGCACTTTTAAGCAGGTTGTTAGATGCATTCCCTACCATGGAAAATCGGAGCTTCGCATTTCCCCGGGCTTCGCGCAAAAGCTGGGTTTTCAACCGGGAAATACGGTACGTCTGCTGTATAAAGCGGGAACGCAGGTGCTGCATCTGGGTCCGCTTATCGGTGTACTGGTTAATCGCGTCGTCTCCGAAACGTCGGAAAGGAAGTTCGGCAATCTGACCGCTTTTTGCCGGGAGCTTTCCGACGCTTGCCGGCTTCAGGGCGCTTTCGTCTATTATTTCACGCCCCAGCAAATCCAACCCGGCCGTGACGAGATGGAGGGCTGGAGTTATAGCGGCCGTTGGAGAAAAGGGACTTACCCGATTCCCGATGTAGTGCATAACCGCCTGACGACTCGAAAATTGGAGAATAAACCAAGCGTACAACAATTTATGAGAGAAGTAAAATCACGGTGGAACACCGTTGTTTTCAATGAAAAGTATTTGGATAAAACGGAAGTGTTTCAAGCGCTGCGCAAGGATTCCGGCATTGTCCGGTACTTGCCCGAATCGTATGCATTCAAAAATTACCAGATGTTGAAATCGATGTGCAATAAATATCCCGTCGTTTTCCTTAAGCCGATCAGAGGCAGCCTTGGAAAAGGAATCATTCGCATCGCCAGGCAGGAATCCGGCACATATACATGCCACCTCAACAATCTCAACAGCTTTAAAAAACAGCAGTTCCCAAGCCTCAGCCAGCTGTTCTCAGCGATTTCCGGAAAAATGAAATCGACACGCTACCAAATCCAACAGGGACTGCAGCTCATCGAGGCGGGTGGAAGACCGATCGATTTCCGCGCACTGGTGCAAAAAAACCGTCTTGGCAGGTGGAGCATTACTTCGATTGTAGCCAGAATCGCCGCCAATCACCAATTCGTCTCCAATTTGGCGCGGGGCGGGATGCTTTGCAAAGTGCAGGAAGCGTTGGCAAAATCAAATCTTTCATCCGGGAACGAAAAGACGATAAACAGCAGCCTGAGAAAAGCGTCGTTGGATATTGCCAATGCGATAGACAATCAAATCCCCGCACATTTTGGCGAGCTCGGCATAGATCTGGCTGTCGATATACATGGAAGAATCTGGCTGATTGAGGTCAACTCCAAGCCGTCCAAAAATGACAACACGCCGCTTTCCGATAACAAGATCAGGCCTTCCGTCAAACAGCTTGTGCAGTATGCAAGATATCTTACGGGATTTTGAGGTGATTCAAGCATGTCGAACAAATCGCCGCACGGCCTTGTCGGAATTATGGTGTGTATAAAAAGTGCCGTGCCGCCTTTTTCAGAATCCCATTTTTACAGACGCTTGTGCATTTTGGGAAGGCGTTACGGATTGACGGTGTTTGTATTTTCTCCGCTGTGGATCGATTGGAAAGCGGGAAATGTCGGGGGCTATACCTATGATGAGAATGGGAAGCGTTGGTTCAAACAGAGCTTCCCCTTTCCGCAGATCATTTATGATCGCTGCTTCTATGAAAATCGCCACCAATACAAAAGGTTTGGACCTCAGGTCAGCAGACTGCGGAAAATGAAAACCATATCGTTTCTGGGAAATGGATTGCGCGGCAAATGGGATGTGCTGGAAACCCTGAAAAATGATCCTGAAATTTCCTTGCATATCCCTTCTACAGCCATTTTTACAGATCAGCAAACCTTGAAAATTTGGCTGAAGCGCTATGAAAAAATATTGTTAAAGCCTCACAGCGGCAGTCAGGGGAAAGGCATTTTCAAAATCGAACAATTGCCTCAGGGGATTTATCACGTATCCGGAAGAAGCCGAAAAAATGCCCCATTTGAAATGCAGTTTGGCGATTTTCCCGCATTGGTGGAATGGATACGTGATTTTACCTTCGGAAGCAAGTATTTAATCCAGCCTTTTTTGCCCTTAACCGCCGCCAGCGGAGAAGTTTATGACATTCGCGCATTGATGCAAAAAAACAGAGACGGCCTCTGGCAGTTGACAGGAATGGCCGTACGCATCGGAAAGCCTGGAAGCATCACTTCCAATCTTCACGGAGGAGGCCATGCCGACGTTGTAGAAGCCTTTTTGCAAAATGAGTTTGGAAGAACCGTTTCACAACAGATTCTTTCAAAAATCGGATCACTTTCCAGAGCGATTCCGCAAACTCTTGAAAAACGCTACGGAAGACTCGCCGAGCTTGGTGTGGACTTGGGTATTGACCGAAGCAGCTTCGTCTGGATATTAGAAGCCAACTCCAAACCCGGAAGGCAAGTCTTTGCACAAATTAAAAACAAAGATGCACGCCAGGCTTCGATTTTGAATCCGATATATTATGCCCGTTTTTTAATAGATCGGCATTTGGGAGGATAACTTGATGAGTTTGACATCGTGTACCATACACTTTACCAAACAAGCGGAAAAAAGCATTTATATGTCCCGTCTGCTGTTAAGTAAGCTGCAGTTGAAGCCGCAATCCACCGTTCAATTGAAATTCGGCAGCAAGCGCGCGCAAGTAAGGCTGCGGACAATGAAACGACAGGGGAAGCACCTGTTTATTCCGACAAACCTTCGCAATATACTGAAGATTCCCCGCAGCGGCAGCATCATGGTGCAGAGCACCGGTGACGGGGAAATCTCACTGGGACCGGTGATCGGAATTTTAACTTCCTCAGGCTACAGGGGATCTGCCCCGTTCGGAGCGAGAACCCCGCTTATTCGCCAGTATTTGCGTGCGGGAGGAAACAACGCATTCTATTTCGCATTTACACCCAAGGACATTAACTGGCAGGAGGAAACGGTAATCGGCTATTTCCCGGGGAGCGGAGGAACGTGGCAGAAAAGAGTCGTTCCGCTGCCCGATGCCGTCTACAATCGGCTGCCCAGTCGAAGGGCGGAGATGACTGCAAACATGGAAAACTTCAAGGAACGCTTCATACAGAGAAGCATTCCAATCTTCAACTGGAGTTTTTTTAACAAATCCGATGTTTATCAGCTGCTTAGAGATGAACCGGAAGAGCAATACGTTCCCGAATCACGGGAAAATCCGCCGGCTGCGATGATCAAGGAGATGCTCGAGAAGCACCAGTTTGTTTATTTAAAGCCGACTGGAGGCAGTCTCGGCAAAGGCATCTTCCGATTAACCTATCGTCCGCGGCGCGGGTACTTTTGCCGTTACCGCAGAAACGGAAAAAACGCACTGCTGCACTTTAATCTTTTTCCCAGTCTGATGCAGATGCTGAGGAGACAAAGCAGTCTAAACCATTATGTGGTGCAGCAGGGCATACGATTAATCGAAATCGACAATTGTCCGATCGATTTCCGCTTTCATATGAACAAAGATGACAACAACCGGTGGGTAGCCGCCGGAATTGGAGCAAAGAAGGCGGGAAAGGGCAGCGTGACCACCCATGTCAGAACCGGCGGCCAGCTGATGACACCGGAGGATGCGTTAAGCAGGATATTCGGTTCGAGAGCGGATGCCATACTGGAAAAAGCCAAAAAAGCAACCATCGCTTTATGTCAAGCGATCGAGCGGAAATACAAGCGGCGCATCGGCGAAATCGGCTTCGATATCGGCATCGATAAAGATGAAAACATTTGGATGTTCGAGGCCAATGCCAAGCCGGGAAGATCGATATTCAAGCACCCGGCGCTGAAATCGCAAGGCGTGGATACGCTGAACCATGTGTATGGGCATCTGCTGTATTTGAGCAAGTTCAACATGAAGGAGGAGACATGATGGGTCTGAGATTTCAACTCCACCAATACCGCAAAAGACCTGTTGTGGCCATTCTCACCATGGATGACGGGGAAAAGAATTTCAGGGGAAACCGCAACAATTTTTTGGATCTGCTCAAAGCGGGAAAAAGACATAATGTGTTGATCTATGTTACGACCGTTAAACTTTTTAATCTTGACAGCAGTCAGATCAGCGGATATACGTATGATTTCGAACAGGAGCAATGGATCCAGCAAATGTTTCCCCAGCCTCACGTTGTCTATAACCGAATTCCGTACAGACGCGATGAATTGGTGCCCGAGGCGCAGCAAACGATTGAAGAATGCTTGCGGCATGTCCAGATCAAACTGTTTAATCCGTCCTTTTTCAATAAATGGGAGCTGTTCGAATGGCTCAACCAATCCAATGCCACCCGCAAATTTATTCCGATCACGGTAAAGCTGAACGACGACCTCAAGCTGCTTCCACTGTTGAAGCAATATCCCGTACTGTATTTAAAGCCGGAAAAAGGCAAAGCCGGTTCGGGCATTATGCGGATTCGCAGGGTGGTGAAGAAAAAGCCGAATTATTTGCTCAGTGTACAGATCAAGAAGAAAAGCAGGACCTACCGATTTGCTACATTAAAAAATCTGAAAGTCAAAATAAGCGAGGTTACAGGGCAAAAGGATTATATTATCCAGCAGGGAATCGGGCTCGTGCACAATAAAAAGCGTCCGTTCGATTTGCGAGTACTCGTGCAAAAAAATTACAAAGGCCTGTGGGCCATAACCGGCATCGGAGGCAGAGTGGCGGGAGAGCTCAGCATTACCACGCATGTTCCCCGCGGAGGCTCGATCGACAGTCCGCAATCGCTTCTGAATAACGTATTCGGCGCAACAAAAGCCAAACAAATCTTATTTAGTGCCAAAAAGGCCTCGCTCTCGATGGCAAAGCAGATTGAAAAAGCATCCGGCCAAATGCTCGGAGAGATGTCGATGGATCTGGGCGTAGACGATCACGGTAACGTATGGTTTTTTGAGGCGAACGCCAAACCAATGAAATTTGACGAACCGGACATTCGCAAAAAATCGCTGGATCACATCATCAAATACTGCATCTATTTGGCCAATTCAAAAAAAATCACAATGAATGGGTGATGGCATGAACATTCAATCGATAGCAGCGCAAAACCTGCAAAGCATTAAACCCCTGCTGCTGCGGTTTGTCGCCAAATATGGAGAGCGGAGAATTACCTTGGAAGCGTTACGCTGGCTGCAGCAAATGAACCTGGAAACCTTGGCAAATCCGGGTACTGAACTTCTCATTGCCCGTGAAGGTACAAGGTTGACGGGATTAAGCGGAGTCAGCGGATACGGCCGGAACATTGCCTTTGTCGTCGTGCATCCCGATTATAGGGGGAAAGGCATCGGACGAGAGCTGATCCGAAGTCATCTCAACCGGCTTAAGGCCTTTTCCTGTACGGTCGCTTTGGATAATCAAGCCAGTATACGGATGTGCAGCGGAGCGGGTTTAAAGCCCGTTTTTTACCGCAGAGGAACAGCAGGGAAGCCGGTTGTCGTTTTCAAAGCATATAAAAAAGAGGGTGAAGCCATTTGCCTCGGCCGACATTGGGCGTAATGACCGTTTATTCCAATAATAACAAGCAAATAGAGGAAAGACCGTATTTCAAAAAATTGACCACGGCGGGAAAACAGCTGGGCATCGATGTATTTGTTTTTACTCCGGAGGAGGTCGATAACGCCTCCCGAAAAATTCTAGCCCAGCAATACGACCCGAACGCTTCGCGTTGGGTCAGAAGGAAGATTCCTTTTCCGAATGTGATTTACGACCGCTGCCGGCAGCTGCGCAGCAAAAGGTTCGTACAGTTGAAAAGGTTCCGCGCCCAATATCCGAATCTGCTGTATTTAAACCGGCCGTTGACAAACAAGTGGAAGATGCACCTCATCTTTCAACAAAACGAGGACATCGACAAGCATCTTCCCTTTACAAAACTCTACAATTCTGCAAATGACCTGCAGCAGGCATTGAAGAAATACCCTTTGCTGTTCTTGAAGCCGATTCACGGCACAGGCGGAAGGGGGATTATCCGCATTCAGAAAACCGCCGATCAACAGGTGATCGTTCGCGGCAGAAATGCAAACCGTCACATTATCAAGCCTTTCCGCATATCTGCGGGAACTGTCAGCAGAAAACTTGGGGGTTGGAATATGTCTGGCCGCTACATTATCCAGCAGGGAATCGACCTGACCTTGGATGACGGCCGGGTCCATGATTACCGTCTGTTGATTCAAAAAAACGGTTCTGGCAATTGGGAAGTTACCGGGTGTGCCGGAAGAATCGGCGCCCATCGGAGCGTCACTTCCAATTTACACGGCGGGGGCAAAGCGATGCCCATGGAAAAATTATTAAAGCTGTGGGGCTTTAGTGATGAAAAAATTTTATCCGTGCGAAGTCAAGCCGACCAGCTCGCCCATCACGTAGCGGAGCATTTGGAAAGGCATTTCGGCTCCTTGTGCGAGCTTGCCCTCGATTTGGCCATTGACCGCAAGGGGAATATCTGGCTGCTGGAGGTAAACCAGAAGCCTTCCAGGGAAGTATTTCAGCGCATTGGCGAAAAGGCCACTTATCTCAAAGCGGTGCACCGCCCGTTGGAATATGCGCTGTGGCTGCATGCAAGGAAAAGAGAGCGGAAATCTACTTAAGCTTCAGACTGCAGCACTGTCAACAGCTGAGGAAATGCGGTGATCTTCACATTGGCCCGATCCAACTCTCCTGCTGCAAGAAATCCGGCATAATGGCATCCGATAACCGGCAAACCGTTGGCTGTGCCCGCTTCCACATCAGAGGAGCGGTCACCGACCATCCACGCCGAAGCAACATCGTGATGAGTCATCAGCAAGCGCACAAGATCCACTTTGGAGCGGGTTTTAAATTCATCCGCACTGTAGAGAGCAGTAAACAAAGGCGATAGTCCCATATGGGAAATGACGCCTTTCACGTAATGCTCCAATCCGTTGCTTGCGACAAACAGGCGGATGCCGCGACGCTTCAGCTCCGTGAGCGTTTCGGCTACGCCGGCATAAATCTCGCCTTTCCCGGCAGCCAACAGCTCCAATTGAACTTTCAGCACGAGCTCATTCAAACGCTCTCTGACCCGAATCGAAGCCTCAGGCAGCACATTCGCCCAAATTTGCTCCAACAGCAGTCCAAGTGAACCAAGAAGAACTTTCTCCGGAGGGGTTTCTCCCGAATAATGTCCTTCTTCCCGCAAACGGTCAAACGCCAGGTGATAAGCTTCTATAAAAATAGATTCCGATCTGAACAGCGTTCCGTCCAGATCAAATATCATAGACTCGGGCTTTTGCAATTTATCCACGATCATCCGCTCCTTTTTTCGACTCACTTTATCTAATCATGATCGGCAGGACGAGTCAATAGACGGAAAGCTGCAAATTCAATTTCGGATAAGCCGGCAGATTGAACTGGAAGTTTATTTGCATATATGTTAGGATAATTACAAATTAACATGCTGCCGTGAAAACGGCGGCATGTTCCATTTTAGGCTAAATGAGAAAGAATATTACTATCAATACATATTGGAGGAGATATCATGTCTCAGCAAGGGAAAGAGCTTGAACTTGAACATGAGGAAAAGCACTTCATGGCACCGGACGTAGTCCGCGATATCGTAATCGGCATGGCAGACGGATTAACGGTGCCTTTCGCGCTTGCCGCCGGCTTGTCCGGAACACTTTCGACAACCTCGATTATCGTGATTGCCGGTATGGCGGAAATTGCTGCAGGTTCGATTGCCATGGGATTGGGAGGTTATTTGGCTGCCCGCACGGACATTGAGCATTATGAATCGGAAAAACAACGCGAATACAGGGAGATTATCGAGCTGCCCCATAAAGAACGGGAAGAGGTCGCCGACATTCTCAAGGAATGGGGGATCAAAGAGGAGCATGTAGAAACCGCAGTCGATGAAATCAGCTCGGATCACGATAGATGGGTCGAATTCATGATGAAGTATGAGCTGGGTCTGGAGAAGCCGGAGCCGAAAAGAGCCAGAAACAGCTCGCTCACAATCGGCCTTTCCTATATCTTCGGCGGTTTGATTCCGCTTTCGCCTTATATTTTTATAAAAAATGCCTCGGAAGCCCTGCTTGTTTCCTTGTTCATTACACTTCTTGCGCTGTTTGTATTCGGTTGGATAAAAGGTACTTTCACAGGTACGAAGCCGTTCAAAAGCGCCTGGCAGACCACGCTGGTAGGCGGGCTGGCGGCAGGGATCGCCTTTGGGATCGCACGATTGATATCCTGAGTCCACCTGCACCTAGGCAGTGAAATATCCCGCGAAGGGAATACTAGCCTTTCAGGCACAGTTTAGGCTCTGGATTCGGTAAATTTCGGTGGGGGATTTCTGTTTCGGATGAGTTTGCTTTCCGTAGCTAAAGGGAGTGCCTGAGAGACCTAGAACCATAAAATGTCGTTCTGCATCCTCGCCGGAAAGCAATCGATTCGGAAACAGAAATCCCCCTCCGAACTTCATGATAAGAAACCGTGCATATAATTTGCGACAGATCAACCAAGCCCCAATCTTTCCTTGGCCAGATTGTAATCCAACGACAGCTCAAACATCAGATTCAATACCGGGATGCTTTTGCAGCGCGTTTTCAAATAATTGTATACGAGCGGTTTTTCCACTTTGATCACCGTCAACAGCTCCAGCAGCGGGACAGGCTCCTGCAGCGTCTTCTTCTGCAGATGATGGAGGAAAATAAAAGCCCGCTCGAAATCCTCCCTTTCATTGCTCAATTCTTTTAAAAACATCGGTATGTTTTGGTGGTCCAATATCATTAATGTGACTCTCCTTTCACAAAATATTTTAAAAATTGGAGAAAAATAAAACCACCCCAAAATTGGAGTGGTTGAACGATTTCGTTGCAACGAGTCAATTTCGGCGGCCCAGCTACCATAGAAAATTCCTTAGGTCTGAAGCTTTGCGTCCCCGACTTTCATCAGGTTTGCCATTTCGATAGGTTTGGTTCTATTGTACTATATATTTGGGATTTTACAACGATTTTTAAGTCGTGTTCAAGTCATTCAGAATACTTTTTTAGTCTCCCGGTCTTCCTTTAGAATCTCTACGGCTTCGCGAAAACGCTGGGCATGGACAATTTCCCGCTCGCGCAAAAATTTCAAGCTGTCTTGGATATCCGTATCATCGGTCAAATCAATCAGCCACTGATAGGTGGCGCGCGCTTTCTCCTCCGCGGCGATATCCTCATACAAATCTGCGATCGGATCGCCTTTGGCTTGAATATAGGTTGCCGTAAAGGCATCGCCCGCCGCATTTTCATAAAACAGGGCATTGTCGTGATTGGCAAAATGGGCCCCGAGTCCTGCTTCTTTCATCTGTTCCGTGGTTGCGTCTTTGGTCAGTTTATACACCATGGTTGCGATCATTTCCAGATGGGCGAATTCTTCGGTACCAATGTCCGTAAGTAATCCGATGACCTTATCCGGAATCGTGTAGCGCTGATTTAAATATCTCAGAGCGGCGGCCAATTCTCCGTCAGCGCCTCCGTATTGCTCGATCAAGAATTTTGCCATGCGTGCATCGCATTTCCCGACTTTAACCGGGTATTGCAGCTTCTTTTCATAAATCCACATTCATCCGTTCCTCCTCATTTCATTACACTTGCCACGGCCAAGGCGCTTCCGCCCACTTCCAAGGGTAACTCGAGCAGCTGTGGCCGAAATTCTGCAGCGGTCCGTATCTCATCTCATAATCCCTCGCTACGCGGCTGCGGATTATCGAGTAATGATTGTACTGCTGCAATGCCTGAGCGTCATTCGGATGCGTGTCTAGATATAAGTTCAGCTCCACAAGTACAAAGTCAATCGTTTGCAGCTCATTGAGCAGCTTATAGTAGGGTTCATCGCATACTATCTGCATGACTGAAATACCTCCTATTTTTTCTTTCCACCGTACGGGCTGTAGAATATCGGCCACAAAGTGCCTATTTGCAGCGCTTCTTGCGGCGAATACTGCGGCAAACTCATCGGCTGGAAGACGATGAATTGATTCGGGGGCACGACATACGTTTTTTCTCTTATTGGAGGACACGGATCATGCGGTCCGACGAACGGGTAATATACTCTTTCCTGATTAAACGGTTGATGATGCAAATCTGCTGCCTCCTTCCAGATTGTTTTTGCAACCTTATTCTCCAGCATATGACAGATGCCCAACATTGGTTAAAGCTCCAATAAAAAAACGCCCTGCAAGGGCGTTGGGTTGATACAAGTATTAAAGGGTTTGGCAGTTGACACTTTTGGTTTTGGGTTCGGTTAAGTTAGGAGGGGGGTTCTGTTTCAGATTCGATTGCTTTCCTGCGAAGATGTGAGAATGACCAGTCCGGACCTGACAGACCAAGAACCATCAAAGCATTTGCATAAAGGGGAGAACTCACCTGAAACAGAACCCCCTCCAACCTTTATGAACATTAACCAGCTTCATTACTCCAATTTTATTTTAATATTCAATAATCCCACCTTCTGCATCGCTTGATAAATAATGACTACAATCGGTCCCAGAAATAGTCCGATCACCCCGACCAGCTTGAAGCCGACATACATGCTGATAAGCGCGGACAAAGCGCCGATACCGACGGAGTCCCCGAGAATTTTCGGTTCGACCAATCTGCGGACAATCGTAATGACCAAATAAAGCACGATTAAGCCGAATCCTACAAAGCTGTCTCCCTGCACAAGCAAATATACGGCCCAGGGAATGAGCACCGAGCCTGTCCCCAGGATCGGCAGTATATCGACAATGATCACCAGCAGCGCCAATGCGATGGCGAAATCGATACGCAGAATCATCAGGCCGATCAGCGTAATGATATAGGTAAGAGAGCTGATCAGAAGCTGCGCGCGGATAAATCCGAAGATTGCATTTCTCAGCTTGTCCAACACTTCCTCCACTTTATTGCGGGATTTCTCCTCAAACAGCGTCAAGAAGGAGCCTTTCAGCGTATTCAGACTGAAGCTGAATAAATAAAGCCCGACGATGAAAACAAGAAAGAAAATAAAGAAATTCGGGATCATTTTGGCAAAATTGAGCAAGGAAGCGGATAACGAGCCGACTATGCTCTCGAGTGTGCTCATCAATGCATTTATTCCCGATTCGGCTCCCTGCTGCAGCTGTGCAGCTGTATCCGCCGGCAGCGTTTCGTAAAACAGCTGTGTCTTGTGAATCGTCTGCTGCACAAAATAATTAAGATTATTCAGATAATCCGGCAGCCGGGTCAAGTAAAAATACGATTCCGTAATCACCTTAAAGCCGATTACATACATAATCAATGTCAGCACCAAAGTGAAGACGGTACAAACCAGGGTTACGGCGGAAACTCTGTTCATACGCGCATACTTCATCAGAAACAAATTAATCGGTTCCAATAAAATCGCGAATATGATGGCCAGTAAAAATGGCGATCCCACCGTAAACAGCCCGTACAAGAAGCCGAGTCCAAGCGCGATTAATACAATCGTTCTTAAAGACATCGATTTATCCCTTCCTCTTCAACCGATTTTGTAACAAAATAACCCCTGTTCAACCGTTATGCTGGTGAATGGTCATCCGTTCGCTCGTAAATGTGAATGCGCAGTATTCTCAACCGCACAGCCTCCGCAACCTCGAAAGTCTTGCTTCCCACACTTACCTTGTCTCCTTTTTTCGGCGAACCTTCAAGCTGCTTGAACAACCAGCCGCCGATCGAGTCGACTTCATCGTCTTGAATGTTTAAATCAAACTGCTCATTGACTTCCTCCAGCAGCATTCTTCCGTCTACGGAGGTGATACTTCCCTTGATTTCAATATCAGGCCGCTCGTCGTCAAATTCATCCTGAATTTCGCCTACGATTTCTTCCAGCAGGTCTTCTGCAGTCAGCATCCCCGCAGTACCGCCATATTCATCGATAACAACGGCTAACTGGGACTGTCTCTTCTGCATCAGCTTCAGCACGCGGCTGATTTCCATCGATTCCGGCACCGTAAGAATCGGACGAACGAATTTTCGCAGATCCTGTTCTTCATCCGGGTCCGCCGTCAGCAGATCAATTACATGCACAAAGCCGATGATTTCGTCCTTGCTTCCGACACCAACAGGATAACGGGTATGCCGGGTTTGATAGACGAGGCTTAAATTCTCCGCGAAGCTTTGTTCCATGAACATGCAGTCCATATCCGTCCGGGGAAGCATCACTTCCCTCGCCAATCTGTCGGAGAACTCAAAAATATTATCCAGTAAAACCAGCTCATCCTTGTCCATATGACCGCTTTTGACGCTCTGATCCATAAGCAGCCGGATTTCTTCCTCGGTATGGGCTGACTCATGCTCGGCCACCGGATGAATCCCGATCAGTTTAAGCAAGCGATTGGCGGCTCCGTTCAACAGCCAGATAAGCGGATAGAATATTTTGCGGAATACGATGAGCGGAGCGGACAAATAGAGCGAAACGGCTTCCGATCTTTGGATCGCCAACGATTTGGGGGCGAGCTCGCCAATCACGATATGCAAAAATGTTATGATGGCAAATGCAAGGATAAAGGAAACCGAGTCGGTCAGCAGCTTATTCTCGATTCCCAATACGTTCAGGAACGGATGCACGACCATTTCTGAAATGGCCGGTTCACCCACCCAGCCCAAGCCGAGCGAAGTGAAAGTAATGCCTAATTGGGTCGCTGACAAATACGCATCCAGTTGGCGGTTGACGTGAAGGGCGAATTTGGCCCGCTTGACGCCTTCATTTACCAGCTGCGTAAGCCGCGATTGCCTGACCTTCACCAAAGCGAATTCGGCTGCCACAAAACAGCCGTTCAGCACAACGAGCAGCAGCACCAACAGCAGATTTAATGTAACCGATCCGGCATGAAATCCGATTCCTTCCACTAATTGTTTCTCCGGTAAATGCTACCCGGAGAATACCCCCTTTGCGCTTCATTTGTTTGATTCGATTCGCTTCTTATGACCATACAGCCTGTTTCTTATGAAAGTCCTCATTGCGATAATACATGTCGGCCACAAGCAAATTCGGACCGCAGCAGCCGGCGGAAGGACAATAACAGTTGACCTTATGGTATAAAGGGTGGCTTGTCCACTGCTCAAACACCTGATCCAAGCGATCGTTTTTCACATTGCCAAGTGCAGGCAAATCTGCAAAATCGGTGACGAACAGCTCACCCGTAAATAAATTGACGTTTAAACGGTTGCGTCCGTCGGGATCATTTCTGACCGATAAATTCGGCTCATTGCGAAGTGTCTCAAGCAGCTGTCTTTCCCTGGACGAATTGCTGCATTGGAAAAACGGCAAGGTGCCGAACAAAATCCAGACATCGGGATGTCTGCCGGCAAGCAGACGTTCAATTTCCTCCATGAACTGTTCCTTGCCCAAAATCGGCAGCTCGGCGGCAAATGAACTCGGATACATGGGATGAACCTCGTGCCTGCGGCAGCCCATCTCGGCTATCAAGCGATGAATGCGGTCCAGCTTACCGTATGTACGATAATTAATCATCGATTCCGCAGATATAAATAATCCTTCCCTACTTAAGCGCGTTGTATTTTCCACCATCTGACCAAAAAGCTTTTGGGCCGTTTCTTTCCCTACGGGGCAAGCGGATCGGGAGAAGCCGATTTCGTGAAAATCGCCGGCATTCAAATAATTAAACGAAATATGCAGCACATCCAGAAACGGAGCCATCTCCTCATAACGACTGTAATTCAAAGTTGCGTTGGAGTTGAGCTGGCTTTGGATGCCTCTTTCCCGTGCATATTTCAGCAGCGGAACAATATAATTCGTGACCGTTTGCGGAGAATAAGCGGGTTCTCCTCCGGTGATGCTGATGGTTTCAAGGTGCTCCATTTCATCCAGACGCTGCAAAACGGTTTTCAAAGGAATTCGCTCACCTTCTGCGGCAGCCAGCGTTTCGCCCACGGCGCAATGCTCGCAGCGCATGTTGCATAACTGGGTCATTGTAAATTCAACACTTGTCAGGACATGCCTGCCGTGTTTTTTTAATGAATGAATCGGATCCCAAGGATCATTACGAAATGTAAGCGGAATAGGTTTCATTTTCTCAGTCCTTCAATCATTTTTGCTTATAGGCACGGCACTTTCGATTTTCGCCCTTAGGTGACGGTTTTCGTAAACTTTTTTATTATTGTAACTGAATCCGGCTGCAAAAAAAACCGCAAACCCAAAAAAGAGTGAAGCCCAGCTTCACCCCGGAAATTACCAGCTTTCTGTTCTTCGCCCTATACAAGCTCGATTGGCTGTGCGTCTTCGATTCCATTAATCATTACAGACAGCTTTTCCGCCAAATCAATTTCGTAGGGCTGCTTCAATGGTTGTCCCTGTGCATCGTTCAGCACCCTGACTACAGGACGGTAGGGGCAAAACGCATGGATCTTCACTACAACCGCCGATTCGCCGCTGTTCAGCCGGACAGTCAAACCTATGGGATAAGTTGCGATTTTGTCGCGAAAAATCTCGATGAACTGCTGATTGAATAATGTGCCGGATCCTGCAAACAAGGTCTCCATCGCTTGATGGGGAAGCATGGCTGGACGGTATACCCGATGAGAGGTCATGGCGTCATATACATCCACCAACCCGATCAGCTTTCCGAAATCATGAATCTGATCTCCCGACAATCCGCGGGGATATCCCGAACCGTCCAAGCGTTCGTGGTGCTGCAGCGCGCAGTGTGCGGACAACAAAGGAATCGTCGATTCCTTCCTCAGCATGTCAAAACCAAGCTCTGTATGGCGCCTGATTTCAGCAAATTCAAGCTCCGACAGCTTCCCTGGTTTATAAAGTATTTCCTGAGAAATTCTTAATTTTCCGACATCGTGCAGCAGCGCCCCTAAGCCTAATATGTTGAGCTGTTCTTTATTATAGCCATGGGAGATCCCGAGTATCGTCGAATATATGCATACATTCAGGGAATGATGAAACAGGTATTGATCGGATATACTGATGTTGGACAGTATCACCATCGCTTCCTTATGGCTGCTGATATCATCAATGATCATTTTCAGCACATCTCCGAAAACCTTGCCAAGCTGCTCGGTTCCCGTTCTTTTTCTGGTCGAATTTTCCATGATATTTCGAAACGAGGAACGGATCTGAGACAGCGCCTTGATTCGGGTTTCGTCGGAGATAATCTCTTCAACGGAGATATCGTCCGTTCTTGGATCTTCTACATATAAATACGAAATGCCAAAATCAGCGAGTCTTTTTATCAGGCGATCGGATAATTCCACATGTTCTCCCAAAAGGACGCGTCCATCCTCGCTGTATATGCTTTTCCCTAATTTCATCCCGGACCGAACTGTGTTTATTGGAAGCAAACGCAATTAATTCCCTCCCTTCATTTCTATGCTGTAGTGAACCCTGGATTAAACAATAAAATTTATAATTGTTATGCATAATGTAAAACAAAATATTAAAAAGAGCAATACAAAAACCGCGTCAAATCGACACGGTTTTCATAAGCACGACAGCATCTAGAATCCGGCAACAAACAAATAATACGCAAGAAACACGGCAGCCAGCACAAAACGATAGTAGGAAAAATAAGTCAATTTAAGCTTCTGCACCAATTTGATGAAGGTTGCTACTGCCAGCAGCGCAACGATAAATGAAACGATAAAGCCGACCGCAAAAAAGCCGAGATCGCTTGTGGACAAGGAATGATAGCTTTTCAGAAATTCATAGCCCGTTGCTGCGAACATTACCGGAATTGCGATAATGAAGGTGAAATCTGCGGAAGCGGCTCTGCTCGCGCCCGCCAGCATCCCCCCTGCGATGGTCGCTCCCGAGCGCGAAAACCCCGGCCAAAGCGAGAGAATTTGCGACAAGCCGATAAAAAAAGCCTGGCGATATGTAATTCCATCCAAAGTTTCTGCCGTAACCGACGGCTGTTTTTTTTCTGCGATAATCATGAAGATGCCGCCGAGTACGAGCCCGATCAATACGGTTTGGGGTGAGAAAAGCACACCCTTGATAAAGTGACGGAGCAGATAGGCAAGAATCAAAACAGGAACGATGGCAACCAGGATATGAATCAAATTAAGCTGCCGCTCCGCATTCTTGCCCGGGCTTTTTACCGACAGCAGTCCGAAGAGCCTCATGATTCGCTTCCAATACAGAACAACAACGGCCAGAATGGCTCCCAACTGGATTACAATTTCAAAAGTATCCGCCTTGTCCCCTTGAAATCCGATCATATGTCCTGCCAAAATCATGTGGCCTGTTGACGATACAGGCAAAAATTCAGTCAAACCTTCAATAATTCCGATTACGATCGCTATCCAAATACTGAACATAGCTTGGCAAGTTCCTTTCCAAATGGAATAATGGGCTTATTTATCAATCTTTTAAACCCTTTTAATTATACGTCTGTGCATGCGTTACGCACAACCGTAGAAATTGCTCGAATAAGCACAAAAACTGTCGATCTTCAAACCCTTTTGGGTAATCTCTCTATCTTTGCTTATTGTCTATTTTTGTGAATCTTGTTACTATTATCATATCAAAAATCTCAAGTCTTCCGAGGTGAACCATGAGAGTTCATATCTCCGATGTTCAAATAGGTGACCTGCTGCTGGGAAATGTGTTTAATCAATACGGGCTACACGTGCTGTCAAATGAAAAAGTGCTTGATGCCGAGGATATATACAAATTACAGCGGCACAACATTGAATACGTGGAGATACAAAGAAGAGTCCACGCTTTCGAAAGCGTTCCCAAAGATGTAAAAACCCAAGCCATAATTAAAAATGTGCAGCCCCATTTTGATGAAGCTGTCTCGGGTGTAATGAACCTATTCGGGCAGGCATTGGAGGAAGGGAAAATTGACGGGGACTCTGTGCAGCAATCGTTCATCCCTCTGGTCGACAGCCTCAAGCAGGAAAAAGATGTCGTCTCGCTGCTGTTGACGTTGAACGGAAAGGATGATTACACCTTTCATCATTCCGTACAGGTCGGTATGATTTCCTATTTTCTGGCAAAATGGCTCGATTACTCGGAAATGGATTCGCTTTTCATAGGCAAATCGGGTTATCTTCACGACATCGGAAAAAGCAGGGTGGATAATACCCTGCTTCAGAAGCCCGCCATGCTTACAACGGAAGAATTTGAAGTGATTAAAAATCATACCGTTTACGGTAGTGAAATTATCGAAAAATCAAAGCTTGGGTCTGAAATTGCCGCTGTTGCGCTGCAGCATCATGAACGTCTTAACGGCAAAGGATATCCCCACGGCATGACAGCCAAAGAAATTCATCCGCTGGCCAAGATCGTCGCCGTTGCCGACGTATACAGCGCGATGATTTCATCCAGAGTGTATAAGGAAAAACGCGATTTGCTTGTCGTGCTTAAAGAATTGTACCGGCTAAGCTTCAGCGAGCTTGATCCTGTGATCGTCCATACCTTCATCAGCCATATGATGCCCAACTTTATCGGGAAAAAGGTAGCCCTGAAAGACGGCCAAATCGGCTATATCGTGATGATCAATCCCAGCGATTATTTCAGACCTTTGATTCAAATCGAGCAAAAATTTTTCGACCTGTCCAAACTTCGCTCGCTTGAAATCGAAACCATATACCTATAAAACTGCCCCGTTACATTGCGATTCTCCTCGCTTTGAGAAAGGTTTTTTTCCACCAGGAGTTGTTAATGCCGGAAATTTGCACGCCCTTATTTTTGATCCGGGAGGAATGGATCATCTTTCCGTTGCCCAGATAAATGCCCACATGACCGACAACCTTATTCGTTTTGAAGCGACCCGGCACATAAAAGAACAGCAAATCGCCTGTTCTCAGTTTTTTTCTGCTCACAGCATTGCCCTGCCATCCTTGAGCCCGGGCGGTTCTTTTCAGGGTAACGCCTTGTTTGCCAAAAATGTACTTGGTGTACGAAGAGCAGTCAAAACGTTTGGACTGTGGATAAGGGGCTGCCCCAAACAGGTATTTCACGCCCAAATATCTTTTGGCAGTCTGGATCAGCAAATTCATGTTGATGTTTTTTAAACTTACCGCAGCAACCGCATTTGATGTCAAATGGATAGACTTGTCCAACAAAGCGGTACCGTCCGCATACGGATCATCGGGATCGTCTTGAAAGAAATTTTGCTCATTCGTATCAATAAGGTTTTCAACCTGCTTGCCGATTGCCTCGATTCCCGATGGTTTCTTCTGAAAATTCCCCGTATCCCCGAACAACATCAAAGCGTCTTCCATCGACAAATAAATTTTGTCGTCCTTTTTGAACGGCGCTTGCATAAGGACCACAGTTGCGTCACCTTTTTTCGCAGTTCGCGAACCGACTGTAAGGATTGTATCGGCGCCGTTTTCTCCCACGGAATATTCGGTCTTGTTCTGATTCCATACCGCTCTCAGCTGCAGCACCGTGACCAAGTCTTCAAGCGAAATGCTGCGCACGCCCTTTATCGCTTGAGCCGGAATGAAGGCTCGATCTGAAGAGATTGACAATTGCTTGGTATTCAATATATCGGCAGATTGATTGGCTTGCGGTCTGACCGATTGGTTTGTGTTGTTTTGATAGCTCTGGGGCTGACAGCCGAAAGAAAAGACCAAGCTTAGGCAGCTTACAACGATCAACAAGGAGCGACGAACTTTAATCCTCGGCCAGAAATGGGCTTGTTTCATTTTTCTACTCCTTTTTCTTGGTTTTTTTATTCATATAGTGTGAAGGAGCAGCAATAAATATCCTCTTGACCCATACATCTATTGCGTTGAATTATGGTAAAATATTTCTATCCGGTTCTTAAAGGAGTCGATCCTAGCGCATGGATGAAAATCATCGCCTCGAATGGACATTGGATTCAGAATATGCCGGTCAGGAGTTGAACCCGTCTCCTTCCAAAGAGCAGCCGGGAATGGCTAAAGCTGCATTTGTTCTCGGTATCATCGCCTGCAGCTGCAACGTGCTGCTGATTACTTCCGCATTCGGCTTTATTTTAGGGATTTTGGCGTTTATTTTTGGGCTGTTGACTAAAACTCACAGCAAGGGAAGAGCGGGTTTGATTTTAAGCCTGTTTTCATTTCTTGCTCTTGCCGTGTGGGCTGTTACGTATCTTGTGATCCATCAATTGGACCCGTTTTTTTCAGTTTCAGTGAAGTAAGGGGCTGTCCCCAAAGTCAAAATTAACTTGGGGTAGCCCCTTAGAGAAAACAAACCGCAATTTGGTAAAATGGAAGTACCACCAACCATTATCGAAAAGGAGCGGTTTCTTTTGTACATCGGGAATCGCGAGATCCGGGTTAGTCTTCGACACATGAGTTACAAGCAACAGGCGAGGGAAAAACTAAGAAGCGAAGAAGGCAAGCTTGGAGGTCGGATGGCATTCGTTTACCCATAACCTTCTCAAGAAGGCGGCAATGGATCAAAAAGAGAAAAAGGTTGAGCAGAAGTGACCTCCTGCCCAACCTTTTTTAGATAAACCAAAAATCTTCTTAAAATCGAGCTATCCCTCAAGGGAAGCTTTCAATGATTAGCCGATCGAGCCTTCCATTTCGAACTTGATCAAACGGTTCATCTCCACCGCATATTCCATCGGCAGCTCTTTCGTAAACGGCTCAATAAAGCCCATGACGATCATCTGTGTGGCCTCGGCCTCGCTCAATCCACGGCTCATCAGATAAAAAAGCTGCTCTTCGGAAACCTTGGAAACCGTCGCCTCATGCTCCAAGGTGATGTTGTCATTGCGAATTTCGTTATAGGGTATCGTATCGGAAGTCGATTCTTTATCCATGATCAAAGTGTCGCATTGTACATTGGCCTTGGAATCCTGAGAATTTTTACCGAAGGAGGTCAGACCGCGGTAAGTCACCTTTCCTCCGTGCTTGCTGATCGACTTGGAAACGATCGTTGATGTCGTTTCCGGAGCGAGGTGCAGCATTTTCGCGCCGGCATCCTGATGCTGGCCTTTGCCGGCTACGGCAATAGACAGTACGGAGCCTTTGGCGCCGCGTCCTTTAAGAATGACGGCAGGGTATTTCATGGTCAGCTTGGAACCGATATTGCCGTCCACCCATTCCATGGTTGCATTTTCTTCTGCTACCGCACGCTTGGTCACCAAATTATAGATGTTCGGAGCCCAGTTTTGAATCGTTGTATAACGTGCTCGCGCGTTCTTTTTGACGATGATCTCAACCACCGCGCTGTGCAGCGAATTCGTGCTGTAAACGGGAGCGGTACAACCTTCGACATAATGGACGAAGGCGTCTTCGTCCACAATAATCAGCGTGCGTTCGAACTGCCCCATGTTCTCCGAATTGATCCGGAAATAGGCCTGCAGCGGAATATCGCATTTGACGCCTTTAGGAACGTAAATAAAGCTGCCTCCGGACCATACGGCGCTGTTTAATGCAGCGAATTTATTATCTGTGTAAGGGACGATGGTACCGAAGTATTCGCGGAAAATTTCCGGATGCTCTCTGAGCGCGGTGTCCGTATCCGTGAAGATCACACCTTGATCTTCAAGCTCTTTCTGCATGCTGTGGTAAACAACCTCGGATTCGTACTGCGCCGACACGCCTGCAAGAAACTTCTGTTCGGCTTCGGGGATTCCCAGTTTATCAAACGTTTCTTTGATTTCGGAAGGAACCTCTTCCCATGTTTTTCCTTGTTTCTCCGAAGGCTTGACATAATATTGAATATCGTTGAAATCAAGATCATCCAACTTACCGCCCCAATACGGAAGAGGCATTTTCTGAAACTGCTGAAGCGACTTCAAGCGAAAATCCAGCATCCATTGCGGTTCGTCTTTCATTCGCGAAATTTCCGTGACGATCTCGGCAGATAGCCCTTTTCCCGATTGAAAAATCGATTTGTGCTCATCTCTAAAACCGTATTTATACGCTTCGAGCTCAGGCATTTTTTTGGCCATTTCGATTTCCTCCTTTATTTATGGCTTGCAGATTCTATTCCTTTCCTTAAAGCATTCCAGGCCAGCATTGCACATTTAATGCGGGCGGGGAATTTGCTGACGCCGGATAAAGCTTCCAGATCTTCATATTCAAATTCCGTTTGCTCGCCTTTCATCAGTCCGGAAAAGTCCTCCACCATTTTAAGCGCATCCGCGAAAGGCTTTCCTTTAACGGCAGCCGTCATCATGGAAGCAGAGGCCAGGCTGATCGAGCAGCCTTCTCCGAGAAACTTGGCATCCTTCACGACACCGTCCTGCAGCTGCATTTGCAAAGAAATCTTGTCTCCGCATGTGGGATTATTAAGCTCGACGGTAACCGCATCATCATCGAATTTGCCCCTGTTCCTCGGCGATTTATAATGATCCATGATGACCCTTCTGTATAAATCATCCAATTGCATAGCCGAAGTACTCCTTTGTTTTTAGTAGCGCTTCTACCAAGCGATCCACTTCTTCTTCCGTGTTGTATAAATAAAAGCTGGCACGGGCCGTGGCTGTAACGTCCAGCCACCTCATCAGCGGCTGGCAGCAATGATGTCCCGCCCGAACCGCTATGCCTTCGGCATCAAGTACAGTCGATACGTCATGCGGATGAATATCGCCAAGATTGAAGGTGATCAAACCCGCCCGATTCGTGAGCGGTCCGTAGATTTTCACGTCGTCAATTCCGGACATTTTCTCAACCGCATATTTCGTCAGCTCCAGCTCATGCTGCTTAATTTGGTCCATGCCCGCTTCTTCCAAAAAGTCTATCGCCGCGCCAAGACCTACCGCACCGGCAATAATCGGCGTGCCGCCTTCAAACTTCCACGGCAGCTCCTTCCAAGTGGAATCGTACAGATCGACATGGTCGATCATTTCACCGCCGAATTCCACCGGCTCCATTCGCTCCAGCAGCTCTCTCTTGCCGTAAAGCGCTCCGATTCCGGTCGGTCCGCACATCTTGTGGCCGGACAGTGCGTAAAAATCGCAATCCAAATCCTGAACGTCGACACGCATGTGCGGTGTGCTCTGGGCTCCGTCAACCACGATTTTGGCCCCGTTTCTATGGGCGATCGCAGCGATTTCCTTTATCGGATTGACCAATCCGAACACATTGGACACATAAGTAATCGCCACAATTTTCGTACGTCCGGTTACGGTTTGCTCCACATCCGTCAAAGCGATGCTTCCGTCAGCTTGGAGCGGAATGTATTTCAACACTGCACCTGTTCTTTTGGCAACCTGCTGCCATGGAATCAGATTGCTGTGGTGCTCCATTGCCGTGAGCACGATTTCATCCCCCTCGCCGCACACGCTCTGGGCGTAGCTGGATGCCACCAAATTCAGAGAAGCGGTTGTGCCGCGGTTAAAAATAATTTCCGCCGGTTCCTTGGCGTTGATGAAGCGCGCCAGCTTCTCTCTCGCCCCTTCGTAGGCATCGGTGGCGCGGGATCCGAGCGTATGAACGCCGCGGTGAACGTTCGAATTGTCCCATTCATAATATTTCTTCAGCGCTTCAATCACCTGCACCGGCTTTTGCGAGGTTGCTGCGCTGTCAAGATAAACAAGGGGATGCCCGTTGATCTCTTGATTCAATATCGGAAAAAATTCGCGGATTTTTGGGGAAATCATCAGCCGAGCTTCCTTTCCACCAGAAGCTGCAGTTGTTCCTCCAGCTTTGCAATCGGAATTTTGGACACGACCGGAGCCAAAAATCCGTAAATGACAAGACGCGTTGCCTGTTCACGGGAAATCCCGCGCGACATCAAGTAATAAATTTGGGCGGGATCGACCTTGCCTACGCTGGCCGCGTGTCCGGCCTTCACCTCATCCTCGTCGATAAGCAGCATCGGGTTTGCGTCGCCGCGCGCACCCGGACTGAGCATCAATACTTTCTCGGTTTGCTGCCCGTTGGCATCGGTGGCTCCTTTTTCGATCTTGGTAATGCCGTTGATAATGGCGGTGGCTTCATCTTTCATTACCGCCCGGGTAATCATGTCGCTGGTAGAATTTCGGCCGACATGCACAGCGCGTGTCGATATGTTCAACTGCTGCTTGCGGGTTCCGACGCAGATCACCGTGGCATCGGAAAACGTTCCGCCGCCCTGCAGCAGCGATGTCGTATCGGACATTCCGTTGCCGCTGCTCATTTCGCCGATGATCCAGTCCATTCTGCCATCCTGCTCCAACACGGCGCGTCTGTAGCTGATATCGGTGACGCCTTCTTGAAAATCATGAACCGAGGCAAAGGTGACGCGCGCTCCCGCTTTCACGAAGATCTCGACAACACCGTTATGCACAAGCTCTCCGTCAATTTTCTCGGAAAAATAATTGTCCACGTAAGTCACTTTGCTGTTTGCCTCGGCTACAATCAGCACATGAGGGGCAAAGGCGGCTTCTGTCTGATCGGCAACAAGCAATGCCTGAAGCGGCATTTCCAGCTCGACGTTTTTCGGCACATACAGAAACACGCCTCCTGTCCAAGCCGCTGCGTGCAGCGCCGTCAAACGGTTTTCATCCTTCTTGACGGCGGACATGAAATAAGGTTTTATCAGATCCGCATGCTTTTGCATGGCGGTTTCCATATCGGTAAAAATCACACCCTGATCGGCAAGCTTTTGGTCAAGGCGAGCAAACACATTGCCGGAGTTACGGTGCACCAGCAGATTGCTCGTTTCTTCTCCCGTCTGCAGCATCTGCTGCACTTTCCCGGAAAGCTCATTTAACGAATCGACCTTTTGCGGAGGCTGATAAGTCCCCATTGCTCCCAGGTTCCATCGATCAATTCGTGTTTTTTCCAATTTAGGCAAATCCAGTCGACCTGCCAACTCCAGCGCTTCAAGGCGCAAGCGGCTCATCCAGTCCGGTTCGTGATTTTGTTCGGAAATAGCTTGAATCCGGCTGCGGTCAACGGGAAGAATCGTTTGTATCGTCATTTTGTATATTCCTCCTTAACAAGTGCGCTCCCGCTGATTAACGTTAAACGTATCCCCATGATTAATATTTGGGAGCTGTTGTGTTCATCGGGATCTTAAATTCTTCCTCTTGTTCTTGACCGACCGTTTCATCTTCGATTCCAAGCTCTTCCTTGACCCAGTCGTATCCTTCAGCCTCCAACCTTTCGGCAAGCTCTGAGCCTCCTGATTTGACGATCCGTCCCTGCATCATCACATGGACAAAGTCCGGCTTGATGTAATTAAGCAGGCGCTGATAGTGGGTGATGATCAAAAAGGCGCGATCGTCGGTGCGCATGCTGTTTACACCCGCGGCAACAATTTTCAAGGCGTCGATATCGAGACCGGAATCAATCTCATCCATAATCACGAGACGGGGCTCGAGCATCATCATTTGCAGAATTTCATTGCGTTTCTTTTCACCCCCGGAAAAACCTTCGTTCAAATAACGATGCATGAACTGCGGATCGATTTCCAATTCCTTCATTTTCTGTTCCATCAAGCGAATAAATTTGATCAGGGAAATATCATTATCCTCGTCCCTGCGGGAATTGATTGCACTTCTGAGAAAATCGGCGTTGGTTACACCGGAAATTTCACTCGGATACTGCATAGCCAAGAACAAGCCTGCCCTGGAGCGTTCGTCCACTTCCATCTCCAGAAGATTTTCTCCGTCGAGCGTCACGCTGCCTGAGGTGACTTCATATTTAGGATGTCCCATTAATGCGGAAGCAAGCGTGCTTTTCCCGGTTCCGTTCGGACCCATAATCGCATGCACTTCTCCGCCGTGAATTTCAAGATCGATGCCCTTTAGGATTTCTTTGTCTTCGACATTCGCTTTTAATCTTTGAATTACGAAGTTTGGTGAGTTGCCCATGGTTTTTCCCTCCGACTGATTTATATTGATTCTTTAATTAAAATCATTTTGAGTGATTCTCAATGATTCTCAATTGTATTTATTATATCGTACTCGCTTCAATCAATAAAGGGCAATTTTGATTTTTTAAACATTTTTATTTAAAAAGTTACGTTGCAAAAAAAAGGGGCCGGATATTTCCGTCCCCAGACTGTCGACAAAGACTAGGAGAACGGATTGCCGGCTCCCTGGTTTATCCCAAGAAGGATGACAGCATCCAAACATGCTTTTCCATAGCGCTCTTAACCTCAATAAGCAAGTCTGCAGTCGCGGGATCGCCGTTTTCTTCCGCTTCGTTGATTCCGCTTTTCGTTTCGTTGATCAGCACATAAAAGTCGTCAATCAGGTTCTCTACCATTTGGTTTGCGTTTTCAAAGCCCTTGGCATCCTTTATCGCGCTCGTATCCAAATACTCTTTCAAGGATGCCGGAGGCCTGCCTTTCAGCGCCAGCACACGTTCCGCCAAGCGATCGATGTAATCACTCGCTTGCTTGTACAATTCTTCGAATTTACCATGAAGCGTAAAAAAATGCGGTCCTTTCACAAACCAATGGTAATTGTGCAATTTTACGTGCAGGACACTCCAATTGGCAACCTGCTTGTTTAACGTGGCAACGACGGACGGCGAGCTTGTTGCAGTTGTCATCATCGGTTATTCATCCTCCCTGATGCTTATGTTGCAAGCAAAGTATGCCATTATCATGAATCAATTTCCTGACTTTTATGTGTGTAAAAAGAAAAACAGCATATTTTCATCCGGCTTCTCTTTCATTTATACTGTTACTAGTGTGCATGGATATGAAGGAGGAAAAAGGCATGTCTGAAGTCTATCATCCGCTTACGGAAAACGAAGCCGTCGCCTATGCGAAAAAAATACCCGGTCTGTTCGAGAACGGCTCCGAACTGATCTGCCGTGAAATCGGGGACGGCAATTTAAATCTGGTGTTTCATATTCAGGAAGAGCAAAGCGGAAAAAGTCTGATATTGAAACAAGCGCTGCCTTATGCCAAAGTAGTGGGAGAATCGTGGCCGCTGACACTGGACCGGGCGAGAATCGAAAGCGAGGCGCTCAAGCTGGAAGGATCGCTCGTTCCCGATCTCGTACCGAAAGTATACGACAGTAATGAACAGCTGGCGCTTACGGTTATGGAGGATTTAAGCGATCATGTGATCATGCGAAGCGGATTGATGCAAGGCAATAAATATCCGCTCTTTGCCGCCAATATCTCTGAATTTTTGGCGCATACACTGTTTTTCACCTCCGATTTGGCCATGAATCAACAGGAGAAGAAAGCGGCCGTACAGCGCTTCATCAACCCCGAGCTGTGCAAAATCACCGAGGATTTGATTTTTGATCACCCCTATACCGATGCCGACACCAATCATTTCAATCCGGCGATTAAAGACGAGGTTACGGCGATTTGGCAAGACCGGGAGCTGCATCTGGAGGTTGCCAAGCTGCGCGAAAAATTTTTGGTTTCCGCACAAGCCCTGCTCCATGGCGATCTGCATACCGGCAGCATCTTCGTAACCGAGACATCGACAAAAGTGATTGATCCCGAATTCGCCTTCTATGGACCGATGGGCTTCGATATCGGAGCCGTTCTTGCAAATTTGCTGCTGAATTATGCGGCACAGGAAGGCTGGAGCACGGATCAAACGACGAAACAGGCATTTAGGGATTACCTGCTGCAAACCATTCGCGAGATTTGGGCCTCATTTGAGAGCACCTTCCTGCGGCTGTGGGATCAGCACGGAAAAGACCGCATGCTGCAAACAAAAGCATTTCAGCAGTACTACATGCAAAG
>CAZESH010000006.1:0-40404 GCA_964514665.1 uncultured Caryophanales bacterium | reverse complement strand
CAACACAACAATCGTTAACAAGAATCCATATACGGGTGAAGTGATCTGCGAATTCACCGCAGCTTCCTTAACCGATCTTGACCGCGCTTATCAATCGGCGAGAATCGCGCAGAGAGAGTGGGGCGCCAAGACTCCCGGGGAACAGCAGGAAGTGTTGGAGAAAGCAGCAGCGATCATGATTGAACGAAAGGACGAAATCATCGACTTGCTGGTAAGGGAAGCCGGCGGCACCATCGTCAAGTCGAGTATAGAGTGGGGAGCAACACTGCAAACCATCAAGGTGGCCGCAACCTTTCCACTGCGTATGGAGGGAAAAATCCTGCCTTCCAACATACCAGGCAAGGAAAACCGCGTGTATCGTTCCCCGAAGGGTGTCGTCGGCGTCATCAGTCCATTCAACTTTCCGTTGGTTCTGGCCATGCGCTCGGTAGCTCCCGCGCTTGCGACGGGCAATGCGGTTGTATTGAAAGCGGCTTCGGACACGCCGATCACTTCCGGGTTCCTGATAGCCGAGATCTTCGAGGCGGCGGGCTTGCCGAAAGGCGTATTGAGCGTCGTTGCCGGAAAAGGCGGCGAAATCGGCGATGCATTCGTAACGCATCCCGTTCCGAAGCTGATTTCCTTCACCGGCTCGACAGAGGTTGGACGCCACATTGCCGAGTTGGCCGGCAGCATGCTCAAGGATACGTCGCTGGAGCTTGGCGGAAACAATGTCATGATCGTGCTGGATGACGCCGATATTGAGCGGGCGGCGGAATCGGCGGCGTTCGGAAAGTTCTTGCACCAGGGACAGATCTGCATGGCGCTCAACCGGATCATTGTCGATGAACGGATTTACGATCAGTTCGTAGAGACGTTCCTGAACAAAGTAAGCCAGATTCAATCCGGCAATCCGCAAGAACCTCCGACATTGGTCGGTCCGCTTATCAATGAAGGGCAGATCAATCGCATCCGCAAGCTGGTTGAAGACAGCGTGGCGCTTGGAGCGAAGCAGGCCATGGGTGGGGAAGTCAGTGGGAATGTGATGTCGCCCGTAGTACTGACTGATGTCCGCAACGATATGCCCGTCGCGCAGCAGGAATGCTTCGGTCCTGTTGCTCCGATCATCAAGGCCAAAGACGAAGCGGACGCTATCGCGATTGCGAACGATTCTCAATATGGCTTGAGCGGCTCCGTTTTTACAAGCAATTTACATCGGGGCGTGAAGGTGGCAAAGCAGATCGAGACAGGCATGATTCATGTTAATGACCAGTCCGTCAACGAAGAAGCCCATGTCAGCTTTGGAGGCGAGAAGGATTCCGGAATTGGACGATTTGGAGGAGAATGGGTCATCGACAAGTTCACCTCCGTCAAATGGATCAGTGTACAGGATGAATACCGGATGTTCCCGTTTTTTAAATAAATATGAAATGAGGGAATGAAATGACTTTAGATCCCCAAGCAGAAGCATTTCTTAATCAATTGGCTGCCATGAATGCACCGCCCCTGCCTGTTCTTTCTCCGCAAGAAGCAAGGGCGATGAACGAGGTTATGAAAAATTTTTCCGGACAACCGGAATCGGTGGCCAAGGTGGAGGATATTTCAGTTCCCGTTGATGGCGGCGAGATTGCCGTGCGTCTTTACACGCCGGAAAAGAAAGGTATTCTCCCCGTATTCATCTATTATCATGGAGGAGGTTGGGTGCTGGGCGACCTGGATGTCGTGGATGCTCCAATGCGGAAGATAGCCAATAGAGCTGGTTGTTTGGTAGCATCGGTCGATTATCGTATGGCTCCTGAGCACAAGTTTCCTACAGCTCTCGAGGATTGTTATCAGGCGACCTGCTGGATAAAGGAAAATGCGGAGTCGCTGAATGGAGATCCGGACCGAATTGCAATCGGCGGCGACAGCGCCGGCGGCAATATGGCCGCGGTTATTTCACAGCGTGCCCGAAAAAGCGGCCATTTGAAAATTGTATCCCAGATCTTGATCTATCCGGCGACACAAATCGATGCCAATTCGCAGTCCTATCGGGATTATGGAGAAGGTTACTTTCTTGGGACAACGGATATGGATTGGTTCATGTCCCATTATATACCGGCAGGGGAAAACAGGGCGAATATCATGTTAAGTCCGTTGCTGGCTGACGATTTGAGCGGACTTCCGCCTGCACTGGTGATTACTGCCGAATATGATCCATTGCGTGACGAAGGAGAAGCTTATGCGCAGCGGTTGAAAGAAGCGGGAGTAGCGGTTGAATCCACACGTTACGAAGGCATGATGCATGGATTTTTTTGGATGTCGGGCATTATGGATAAAGGAAAAATGGCAATTGAACAAGTTTCCGATGCTTTAAGCTCCGCATTTATGTAATTGCTAGTTGCAGATACTAGACTTATTCATCCCAAAGAGCAGGAGTTGAGAACATGAAAGTAAAAGCAGCCGTGCTTCATGAAAAATCGGCCTCCTTCAAAGTGGAAGATGTCGAGCTTGCCGAACCGAAGGCGGACGAAGTGCTCGTAAGAATTGTGGCTTCCGGCGTATGCCATACCGATGCGGTGGCGCAAGAGCAGTTGATTCCCCTGCCGCTTCCGGCAGTACTGGGTCATGAAGGTTCGGGAATCGTGGAGAGAACGGGATCGGCGGTGAAGGGCGTGCAGCCGGGGGATCATGTCGTTCTGACTTTCTCCACCTGCGGGCAATGCTCCAGTTGTTTGAACGGCCATCCATCGTTCTGTGAAAATTTCGTTCCTCTTAATTTTCTGGGGAAAATGCAAGACCAGACCCATCGGATGCATCAAGACGGCAAGGAGGTTTCCACCTTTTTCGGACAATCTTCATTCGGCGCTTATGCCGTTGCCCATGAGCGCAACGTGGTCAAGGTTGACCCGGACATCGATCTAACGCTTCTCGGACCGCTGGCTTGCGGCATTCAAACCGGAAGCGGTACCGTATTCAACAAGCTGAAGCCGGGATTTGGCGATACCATCGCCGTATATGGCTGCGGATCGGTTGGGTTAAGTGCCATCATGGCGGCCAAAATCAGCGGATGCGCCAAAATCATTGCGGTTGATCTGTTTGACAGCCGGTTGTCCTTGGCGAAGGAATTGGGTGCCACCGATGTGATCAACGGCAAAGATACGGATACGGTGCAGGAAATCAGAAAAATTACAAACGGCGGAACGCATTATGCGGTTGAAACGACAGGGGTTTCCAAAGTGTTCCGCCAATCCCTGCAGGCGCTGCGGAGTCTCGGCACAGTTGCAGTCGTAGGCGTGGGCGGAGATGTCACGATCAATTTGAATGACGATATTCTGTCGCAAGGGAAGTCGATCATCGGAGTCATCGAAGGCGACACCATACCGCAATTGTTTATTCCCCAGTTGATCGAATACTACAAGAAAGGCCAGTTCCCGTTCGACAAACTGATTAAATTCTACAGTCTTGAAGAAATCAACGAAGCGTTCGCGGATTCCAAAAACGGCGTAACCGTCAAACCGGTGCTCAAAATGGAGCATTGAGTCGATCTAACGGCAGGGAATGAGAAAAGCCCTTTTGCTTTGTTAAAGCAAAGGGGCTTCTTTGTGGTACGCCTCGCATGGGCATCGTGAAAAAGAAATTATTGCGTTATCAATTTTCCTGCCGGTGAGGTCGCTCATGGTGACTTGATGAGCGTTCAAGATATCTCTCTTCCGAAGGCTTGTCGCAAGTGGAAGATCATCAGATTCCAAGCTTTTTCCGCCCTGGCAAAGTCGCCCATATGCGTAAAAGCGTGATCTGCGCCGTCAAAACACGTGTATGTCACCTGGATGCCGGCATCCTTCAATCGAGAGGCATACAGCTCCGCTTCTTCCGCCAGCGAATCGTTTCCTGCGGTAATGATCAAAGCGGGTGGACACGGTTTCTTTCAATTTCGTCATCGAGCATTCTCCTTTTGGCCAATGCGATACGGAAGATAGAGCTTTAATAAATATTATATCTGATTTATATGGGCTGTTCATCCTGCTCAAATGACGAAAAATGATACTCGGATTTCGTATGCGATGCAGAAGACTATGCACCCATTCCTGCATCGTAAAGCCGACGAAGCCGAACAGCCGGGCTTCCATCTCACTATGCATTTCCCGGCTGTTTTACAGACCGATGCCGAGGCGGGCGATCCGTACGAACTTCGTCATCGCTCCTATTTCCCGGAGGTTAACGCACCAATGAAATTCACTTTACAGAATGTTTCACAAGACCATGAATAAAATCGCCGAGCGGTGTAACAGGTCGACCCAGAAGAGTCTGAAGGTCGTTGGACTTTACATCCAAAGCGCCTTCTCTAATGGCACTTTGAATGGACACAAGCAATGGAACGACTGGCTCAGGGACTCCGGCGCCGCCCATGATGGCAGCAAATGCCGCATCGTCCACATGCTGGACTGGAACTTCGCGATCAAGCACCTTTTCGAGTATCCCGGTGAGGTCCTCATACGTAATGGGAGTCCCCGAAAGCTCATAAATGGAGTTCTCGTGGCCGCTTCCGGCAAGCACAGCTGCAGCTGCATACGCGTAATCCTCTCTGGCAGCCCAGCCTACTTTGCCAGTTTCAGCGGCTGTTACCAATGGCGCTCCGGCCAATACCCCTTGTATCGCACCCATTTCATTTTCGATATACCAGTTGTTGCGCAGGAAGGAGTAGGGAATTCCTGTCTTCCGAATTGCTTCCTCTGTTGCCCGATGCACCGGAGCAAGGCTGAGAGGATTATCGGCAGCATTTACCACGCTTGTGTAGGCGATGAAGCCCACTCCGGCACGTTCAGCCGCTGAGACAGCCGCCAAATGCTGACGAATTCTTGTATCGTTATCGCCCTGCGTTGAAACAATAAGTAATCGATCCACTCCTGCGAAGGCGGTATCGAGGGAAGCGGGTTGATCGAAATCACCTTGTCGCACTTCTACACCGCGAGCACGCAGATGATTCGCCTTCTCCGGATTCCGTACACTGACAATCAGTCTTTCTGAAGAAACGGATGCTAGCAATGCTTCCACCACTTTTGCCCCAAATTGACCCGTTGCACCAGTCACTAAGATTTTCATACATAAATCCCTCCATTAATATTTTGGTTCGTTATAACCATTAATGTTATAATAATGATGATTACAACGAAGATATGAAAAAACCTCTTTCGAGGCTTATCCAACGGTAAACGACCGCGTTTAGATGCAGGTTTTATCGCTATAAATTCTTATGTGGCAAAAAATTCTCTGTTTGAGCGTAATTTAAATTGAATTTGCTAATGAGTTGTTTTATGGAAACCTGAGCCAACCTCTGCTCCATTGCTGACTGAGCTTCTTGCAATTCATGACGGAGTGCGGTTTCGATATTTCTCCCTACGGGACAGTTGGGATTCGGATTGTCATGAAAATTGAACAATTCCCCGTTCTCGATCACTTCAACTGCCTGGTAAACATCAAGCAATGTGATTTGGTCAGTATCCTTAAGCAGCGATGCTCCGCCAACTCCGGGGCGAACATCGACAAGCCCGGCTTTCTTGAGCATCCCAATGATTTTACGAACAATCACAGGATTGGTATTAACGCTGCCAGCAATAAAATCGCCGGTGGCAAGCGTTGGACTGACAGCAATTAACGACAGGACATGAACAGCGATTGAAAATCTGGTGCTGATTTGCTTCATTTTTATCACCTTCTCGTTGTAACCATTTTAGTTATATCGATTTAGAAAGTCAAGTTCATTCCGAAAAAATCCACACCGAAGAAAAAAATGATAAAATGGGATTAACCAATCAAGGAGTGATGCGCTGTGGTTCAATTATCCAAGGAAGCTTATTTAAAAGCCAGGGACTATCTTCTTCATCATGCCAGAGAGATTGATAAGGCCATGTTTATGTATGAGTTTGAGGGAGGCAGTTCGACTGAGGTATTATCGGCCCTCAAGCCCTATCAAAATGCCGATAAAGGTTTCGGCAATGGCCTTGAACCGGATCTTCGCTGCAAGGAGTCGTCCGCTTTGGCCACAACGATTGCTCTCCAGTATCTATCACGAATCACTACAGACGACAAATTGGAGCTTGTAAAGGAAATATTCGAATATCTGGAAAATACCTATATTGAACAAAACAAGGGATGGGAAATCATCCCCGCTGCAGCCAACGAAGCCCCGCGTGCGATATGGTGGAATTATAACGGATTTCAAGAGCATTGGGGGAATCCGAACGCCGAGATTCTGGGTTACTTTTATGAGTACAGGGAGCTTTCCGACAAGCAGCTGACAGATTCGCTGCAAGCACGCAGCTTCGACTATCTGCTCCATTCCTCCGGGCTTTCCGAAATGCATGAACTGTTTTGCTATGTCCGGTTATATGAGAGACTGCCGGAACCGTTGCAAAGCGAAATTGCTCCAACCCTGCAGACGTTCATCAAGAATTGCGTGGTCGAAAATCCTTCGGACAGAACCGGATACTGTGCCGTTCCGCTGCAAATTGTCGACAGTCCCTCTTCCAGGTTTTATGACCATTACAAAGAAGTCATTCCCCATGATCTGGACGAGTTGATTAAATTGCAAAGCGACGACGGGACATGGCTGCCGAACTGGGAGTGGGGGAGATATGAAGAGGAATGGGTCAGGGCCAAAGAGGATTGGAAAGGCTTTATCACACTCCAAAATTTAAGGAAGTTAAGCGCATTTGGTCGCATTGAAAAATAGGAGATTGTACAAGGAGAATCGCAAGAAATGAACATGGATTCAGATATCGAGCACATCGTTCGGCAGCTCTATCATAAAAATATTTTGGACAGCAGCGAACTGCAAGTTGAGACAATGAATGGCACTACGGAAGGACGTATATACGCGCTTACAGATCATAAAAATACATACGTTTTGAAACTGGATGATCCGCAGCAAATCAAATCGACAAGCCAATTTCTTCAGACCTATCATAGATGTACGCTCCTACCCAAAGTGCTTTATGTCGAACCGGAATATTCATATCTTGTTTATTCTTACATTAAGGGAACTACCCACTATAATCGCGGTTCCAAGATCAAATGGTTAACGATTTTGGTCAAAGAGTTGTTCAATCACTACCAAGCTGATCAGTCGCCGGTTTGGGGCAGGCTTGAATTCCCGCGCCGATCCTGGTACGAATTCAATGATATTAGTGTGGAGGAAACGAAACATAATGTAGGCGGGTTGTTATCCGTCGATGACTATCGCTTGGTTAAGAGGTTGACAAAAAAACTGTTCGATACTGAAGGACAAGAGGATAAATATTTATTGCATGGCGATACAGGCGTTCATAATTTCGTTTTCGATCAATTCGCTTTGGTCGGCGTCATTGACCCATCCCCCATGACAGGTCCTTTGATCTATGATTTCCTTTATGCTTTCTGTTCTTCCCCGGATGATCTGAATCGGGAAACTTTATTTGCAGCTTATCGTATGCTTGAACATCAACCGGTGAGCAATGCCAGGCTTGTCGAAGAGACTGCGGTTCAACTCTATTGCCGCATAGGGATTTGTGTAAGGCATCATCCCCATGACCTGGCGGATTACTTAAAAGCATGGGACTACTGGAAAGAGCTTTTGCAGCATGGACCGAACCTCGATTCCCAATAAGCAGGTGACTACTTTGAAATTTAGCACGATTTTATTCGACTTTGACGGCACCTTGGCCGATACGCTTCCCGTATGCTTTTATTCCTTTCGCAATGTATTTAAAAAATACGATAACAGAGCGCTTGCAGACGAAGAGATCATCTCCATGTTCGGCCCTTCGGAAGTAGGAATTATTGAGCAAAATCTGCGCAAAATAGATCAAATCACGCATGCCGTGGAAGATTATTATTCCTTTTATGATAAAGCGCATCGCGACTTTGTTGATCAGAACAATGATATTCAGTATATGTTGAGTGAAGTCAAAAGATCGGGAATTCAATTCGGAATTGTGACGGGAAAGGCAAGAAGAAGTTATGAAATATCGGCAGACTATTTGTTTCCAAAAGATATGTTTAAGGTCGCGATTACAGGGGACGAGGTCAAAAATCCCAAGCCGCATCCGGAGGGAATACTGCTGGCAATGAAGTTGTTAAATTCTTCGGCAGATGAAACGCTTTATGTCGGAGACAGCAATGCCGACATCGAAGCCGGCAGGAGGGCGAACGTGAAAACGGCAGGGGTAAATTGGTTAAGCCATTCACACGGAAGTCCATTCATTCATAAACCCGACTATCTATTCTCGACTGTCGCCATGTTTATCAAGGAACTTCTTCATGAATAAAAGGCAAAAAGGGGGGAATTTGAAATAATGACAAGATTATGCGGCTCGAGGGTTTTCGAAAGCAATGAGAGAAATACACGTGGGGGGGATAAGATGAGGAATTTAATGCGAATTTTGGTTCCATCCATTCTAATTTCAATACTCTTTATTACTGGCTGCACTAAGAATCAACTGTCAAAGGATACGGTTGATGACGGTTTGGTTATTAATTCTATTTCTTTTGGTTTAGGTGGAGATTTAAATAAAACGCTTGTATCTTATAACTTTGATCTTATGAATAAAACTAAGAATGCAATAATAATTAAATCAGTTGAGCCTATATTATCAGACAATTTAAATAACAGATTAGTCGACAATGGACTCATAAATGAAATTAACAAAACCATAAATGGAAGTTCATCAGAAATCATTACAGGTTCATTTTATTTAAATACTCAAGGATTAGATAAACAAGGAATTGAAAAATTGAATATTGAATTGAAGAAGTTTCGAATTATTACAGAACAAGAGATAGGAATTGAAATAAATCATAAATGACTCTTCCGACATATAGTTGATCATGCCAGCAGTCATGACTGGGCAATTGCGTTAAAATCCATGTTGAACGATGCCACGGGTACCATTCAAACCTGCGGAATTTGAAAATGGGGTGTAAATATGTCCTATCAAATCGAAAACAAATTTGTGATTGCGGTTGCTTCCAGCGCCCTGTTTGATTTGACGGAATCAGACCGGGTTTTCAGAGAGGAAGGCGAGGAGCAGTATCGGAAATACCAGAGGGAGCATGAGAACGGCGTTTTGCAGCCCGGAGTCGTATTCCCGTTGATCAAGCGAATTTTAAGCATAAACAAGGATGCCGATGAAGCGGAGCGGCTGGTAGAAGTGATTTTGCTTTCAAAAAATGATCCGGACACGGGGCTCAGAGTGTTCAAATCGATACAGCATTACAATTTGCCGATCAGCCGGGCCGTATTTGTCAACGGCAATAATCCTTTCAAATATATGGATGGCTTTAACGCATCGTTATTTTTATCCGGCAATCCTGCAGATGTCAAACAGGCTGTGGAACATGGCTTTCCCGCCGGGTGCATTTATCCGACCGATTTTATCGATGACGAGAACGATCAGGAGCTGAGACTTGCCTTTGATTTCGATGGAGTCATCGCCGATGATTCTGCGGAAAGCGTGTTTCAGCATGGCCGATTGGAATCCTTCCACGATCATGAGAAGCAGAAAGCGGAAGTGCCTCTGCCTCCCGGGCCTCTTTTAAGATTTTTCAAGGAAATATCCAATCTTCAGAAGAATGAACTCGAGAAAGGCCGATTGGATCCCGGATATAATCCCAAAATCAGAATTGCCATTGTGACCGCAAGAAATGCTCCGGCACATGAAAGAGTCATCACAACTTTAAGAAAGCTGGACATACGGGTCGACGAAGCGTTTTTCCTCGGCGGCATAGACAAAAGCCGGGTGCTGACCGTATTCAAGCCGCATATTTTCTTTGATGATCAGGTTGGACATATCGAGGGGGTTTCCCGCATTGTGCCGTCCGTCCATGTGCCGTTCGGGATTGCAAACAAGGCCACGGAAAGCTGACTCGTTTGGAGGGAATGAAATGAAGCTTATGGGTGCAGGCAGAACGGCTGATGTTTTTTCTCTTCAAGACGATAAAGTGATCAAGCTATATAAGGAAGGCTTTCCGATGGATGCGGTCCAAACCGAATTTGCCATGAACCGGCTTGTTTATGCCCAAGGCATTATGACACCGCAGCCTTTAGAGATGACTGTGCTCGACAACCGGCATGGTATCGTGTTTCAGAGAGTGTCGGGAACTTCTTTGCTCTATTCCATGAGCAAATAACCCTTGGGCGGTCAAGAAGCATGCCAAGCTGTTGGCTGAATGTCATTACCACTTGCACCAACACCAGGCCTCGAAGGAGGCAAGGCGGCAAAAAGAAATGCTCCATGAACAGATTATGGCTGCTCCGCTTTTAACAGAAGTTGAGAAGCATAAAATAGCACATCTCTTGAATGATCTGCCGGATGGCCACCAATTGTGCCATGGCGATTTTCATCCTGACAATCTACTAATTGGCAAGAATATATGGATCATTGATTGGATGACGGGAACGGCCGGCGATCCCGCTTGCGATGTGGCAAGAACGGTTATCCTCTTTAGTTTTGGCACGTTGCCTGAAAATGTACCGGGCTTTATAAAGGGCATGATAAACATGTTGCGGAGAAGAATAAAGCATCAATATGTGAAATGGATCGTGCCCGTTGCCGTCGCAAGATTATCCGAATCGATCCCGCAGGATGAGAAGGAAAGATTATTGCAGGTGGTCAGGGAAAGATCAGGATAAGGAGATTTAGAAATGCAAAAGAAGCCAAATTCAAATCAAATCGATTGGTGGAACGAAGTTGCCCGGAAGCTTGACGGATACCAAGGCGGCTATAAAGCGATTTTCGACGGAAATAGCGGCGAGGAAGATTTTGTTGAACTCGTCAAGGAAAAATTAAAGAAGCATCCTCTGGCGTTGGATGTAGCTTGTGCCGACGGAAAATTCACAACGGAAATTGCGCCGCATGCCAAACGAGTCACAGGCATTGACTTGTCTCCGGTGATGATCGAGAAGGCCAAAAATGGCGGGAAAAGAAACGATGTAGAGTTCATGATTGCCGATGCCAAAAAACTGCCTTTTGCGGATGGTTATTTTGACCTGGTGATTAGCCGACGAGGGCCTGTAAGCCAGCCTGGCTATTTAGAAGAAGCAATCCGTGTAGCAAAGCCGGGCGGTGTGATCATGGAGATCACCATTGGAGATCAAGACGCCATCGAGTTCAAGAAAATATTTAACAGAGGGCAAGGATTTTCTGCATCAGGGGAATCGAGATATGAAGAAATAAAGAAACGGCTGCAGAAGAATGAAAAGATAAAAATCAAGGAAATCCGTGAATATTTTTGCGATGTGTATTATCCCACTGTCGAAGATATCGTTCTGCTTTTATCCTCCACGCCGATTATCGATGATTTTGATCTGAACAAAGATTATCAGTATTTGGAAACCATTGAGGACATGTGCAAAACTGAACAAGGCATCAGGCGAACTTACCACCGTCTGATTTGGGTAATACAAAAAAAGAAGGCATGATCAAGAAAATAAAAAAGGAGTCTGTATGAATTATTCCGATATTCTTTTTGATTTGGACGGCACGCTGACAAACCCGAAGCTTGGAATCACCAAGTCTGTGCAATATGCATTAAGAAAATTTGCAATAGAGGAGAGTGATTTGGATAAGCTCGAACCCTTTATCGGTCCTCCTTTGGCTGCTTCGTTTATGGAGACTTATTCGTTCTCGGAATCCGACGCCAAGCAGGCAGTAGAATATTATAGAGAATATTTTAAAGATCAAGGCATGTATGAGAATGATTTATATGAAGGCATATCCGAGTTATTGGAGTTGCTGCAAAGTCAGAATCGGAGACTGATCGTGGCCACATCCAAGCCAACCGTTTTTGCGGAGAAAATATTAAGTTACTTCAAGATCGATCGATATTTTGAATACGTATGCGGGAGCCATCTGGACGGTACAAGAACGGATAAGGGCGAAATCATCAAGCATGTCCTGGATGAGAAGAAAATCGATAGAGAGGAAACCGTGATGATAGGCGACCGCAAATATGACATCATCGGCGCCCATCGCAACAACCTGGATTCCATTGCGGTCGTCTACGGATACGGCAGTGAAGAGGAACTCAGGGGCTCCAATCCGACGCATTACATCAAGACTGTGAAAGAATTGCATTCAGTGTTTTCTGCCGCCCGATGAAGCTTAAGCCGCCGAGGTCATTAGAAGAAAGAATGAAGGTGCGGTCCCCGGACCTATTAAATTAATAAATGGAGGTTTTTTAATGAGTGACTTTAAACAACTGGAAGTCATTAATTTAGACAAATTAAGCAATGGGATTCAAGAGACATATAAGAACTTTGTAATCAATCAAGTCAATGAAAGCTGCCTTCGAATGGCTGTTTTTACTGGGGAGTACCCTTGGCATTTCCATGCCTCATCCGATGAAATGTTCATGGTTTTAGAAGGAGAATTAATCATTGATTTCAAGGATCGTGAAACCGTAAGTCTGAGGCCCCATGAGATCATTACCATTCCTGCCGGTGTGATTCACCGGACACGAACAATTCAAAGGACTGTGAATTTATGTTTTGAGCTGTTGGAAGGAGATACGACATTTGTGAGTGAATAGTGATGCTTTATACGGCACACTAACGGATCCAAAGCATTACATAAAGACTGTAAAAGAATTGCAGGCAGCGTTTTTCTATAAAAAATAAGGCGTGATGGTATGACAGAGGAAATCAAAGGCGATTTAGTCACAGTCGAAACATTAAAAACAGACTTTATCTCACTTGGCGTTACGCTCGGAATGACTATCATTTTGCACTCATCCATGAAATCGCTTGGCGGATGGGTGGCCGGCGGACCGGTCGCCGTCATTTTGGCTTTGGAAAATATACTTGGGGCTAAGGGAACGCTTGTGATGCCGACACACAGCGGGGATTTGTCCGATCCGGCAATATGGGAAAATCCCCCTGTCAATAAATCGTGGTGGGACCCGATCAGGGAAACCATGCCGGCCTACGATCCCGATCTGACACCGACAAGAGGAATGGGACTAATCCCCGAGTGCTTCAGAAAACAAAAGGGCGTAAAAAGAAGCGGCCATCCTCAGTTTTCATTTGCCGCTTGGGGTGCCCATGCAAATGAAGTTATTTTGAATCATAGTCTTGAGTATGGTTTGAGCGAGAATTCTCCCTTGGCAAGAATTTATGATTGGAGTGGCTGGATACTCTTGCTCGGAGTAGGGAACGGCAACAATACCTCCTTGCATTTGGCAGAATACAGGGCGCAGTATCGGACGAAGAAAGAAGTCATAAATAAATCCCCTGTGATCCAAAATGGCAGAAGGAAATGGGTTGATTTTAACGATATCGAATGGGATTCATCGGACTTCGATAGATTAGGCGATGATTTTTTAAGGGACGCCGAATGCACGCGTAAAGGCAAGGTTGCAAAGGCGGACGCCTTGTTGATTCCGCAACGGGAAATCGTGGACTATGCCGTAGAATGGATGAAGAAGAACAGAAAATGACCGAACGGAAAAATGCAGAAGCCGGGTGATTAAATGGAATCAAAACGAAAGGCTGCGGAAAGCGCTGTGAATTACATAAAAGACGGCATGATTGTCGGATTGGGGACAGGTTCCACTGCCTATTGGGCGATCCAAAAAATCGGCATGAGGATAAAGGAAGGCCTCAATATTAAAGCCATTGCAACCTCGAATCATTCTGAGGGTTTGGCAAAGGAACTGGGCATCCATTTAATTCCTTTCTCCGAAATAGAAATGATTGATATTACGATTGATGGCGCAGATGAAGTTGATCCTGCATGGCATTTAATCAAAGGTGGCGGCGGCGCCTTATTACGCGAGAAGATTGTTGCTGCCGCAAGCAAGCAGTTGATCATTGTTGTTGATGAAAGCAAAATAGTTGATCGATTGGGCAAGTTTCCCTTGCCGGTAGAAATTGTAAAGTTCGGGAATGAAATGACCATGAGAAAGCTGCGGGCACTCGGCTGTGATCCGAGGTTAAGAGTAGTTGATAATGAACCTTATATTACCGATAACGCAAATTATATTGCTGATTGTGATTTTGGAAGCATCATGCAACCCGAAGAGCTTCATAACGCGATCAATAGCATACCGGGTGTTGTGGATAACGGGCTTTTTATTAATATCGCATCGAAGGTGATCGTTGGTTATGAAGATGGAACCGTAAAAGAACTTGAAAAAAATAAAAAATTTATCAAGAGGTAATTTATGGAAAATTCTTTGAACTGGAAGGAAACAGAGTGGCGTTAAAACCGCTAGACGAGGAATGGCAATCCGTAAAACAAAATCTCGAAAGACTGTTGGATACCGGGGCGGATTGAGAATTAATAAACCATTGAATAAATATAAATAATAACGTATATTTATACCATTATAATGATGAAGGAATGGTATAAATGGGTAAATCCTTGGAAGAAATCACACTGAATACTTGGCCCGCACAGCAAACCCTCCTGCTGAATGGATGGCTGCTCCGCTATGCAAGCGGTTATACCAAAAGATCGAATTCGGCAAACCCGCTTTATTTTGCAGCAGACATTGACGTGTATGGAAATATCCAATTAGTTGAAAAACACTTTTCAGATCTTGAGTTGGACACGGTATTTAAGATAACGCCTTTTACAGAGCCGAGCAATTTGGATGAAATACTTGAGGCACTCGGATATATCAGCAGTGATCCTTCCTATGTCATGATGCTTGACCTCGGTCACCTTGCCGAGCCTGCTATGGATACAATTAAAATAGAGCATCAATTGGAAGAAGAATGGCTGGATCATTTTGCATCCTTTACCCGTTTGCCATCAAAGAATAGAGAAATTGCAAGATCGATATTGTCTGGATCCACTCTAAAGCAAGCTTTTGCCACGCTTTATCATGGCAATGTTCCAGTGGCATGCGGCCTGGCGGTTATGCAGCATTCATACATCGGATTATATGACATCGTCACACAGGAGCAGTATAGAAGACAAGGATTTGGCGAGCAATTGCTGTTGAATTTGCTGATGTGGGGAAAAACGAATGGCGCGACGCATTCTTTTATCCAGGTGGTACAACAGAATGAGCCCGCGATCAAGTTATATAAGAAACTAGGATACCAAATAACCTATCCGTATTGGTACAGAATCAAGAAATAAGATTTAGCGGGGAGGGAACGACAAGACATGTATATTCCCAAACATTTCGTCATGCAAGATCATGAAGCCATTTACGATTTTATCGAAAAGTTCAGCTTCGGGATGCTGATTTCCAACCATTCGGGCAGTCCTGTTGCCACACATTTGCCGCTGCTGTTAGATCGAAACCACGGATGTTTAACCGGGCATTTTGCCAGTCCCAACAACCAATGGAGAGACATTGCAAATCAGGAAGTTTTGGTTGTTTTTCAAGGTCCCCATACTTATATATCTCCCTCATGGTACGAATCCGATCAATCCGTTCCCACTTGGAATTATGCGGCAGTACATGTTTATGGAGAAGTCGAGCTTGTAGAAGAGGAACAGGAAGTAATCAAGACGTTGAATAAAATGGTGGAAAAATACGAAGGGCCTGACGGTTCATATCGGCTCGATCGCTTGGATACCCAACTGCTTGCAGGATTAATGAGAGGAATCGTTTGTTTCAAAATCACAATAACTAGGATGGAAGCCAAAGCAAAATTAAGCCAGAATCATTCGCAGGAAAGAAGAGAACGGGTAATCAATCAGCTTGAATCGCAGCCTGGTGACAATGCCCGGCAAATTGCGGCAATGATGCGAAGCGGGCTCAAGAACTGAACGGCATGTAATCATTTCATGGAATATGCAACAAAACTTTCCAATATTTCGTCAGACTATTGAAGCTAGATCACAATGCGAAAAGGAATGATTGAAGTGAAGGTGAAGTCTGTTTATTTATTCGTCTTATCCCTAAGTTTAATGATGGCCATATCAGGATTGTATTTTCTGGTTAATAGCGCTGCTCTCGGCTTCAAGTCTGCTGAAAACTTCTTGTGGAAACGGGGAGGAAGCGGAATGGATACAAGTCAGTTCAATGTCTTGATTGGAAGCAGCATCGAAGCCTATAAATGGCTGGGCGTTGTCTTGTTGTCATCCGGCATTGTGTTTGCAATCACTACATTTTTAAAAAATGACTTCGTATCGGCCTTCGGTCAGCGCCAGGAATAAAAAGGGGACACTAGAGGGACTAAGAGGGGGATTTATTTGTATAGTTCATACGGAGAACTTTGTACAGAAGTATATGACCTTAGCAAACCGTTAGGATATTTCATCGGGGATGTTGAATTTTACATGGACCGTCTCTCAGACGTTATTATGTGGCAGAGCCGTTTCGGGGACGCAGGGCTGCGCAAATGCTGCTCGATTCGGCCAAAGCATACGCAAAACGGACAAAAGCAAAAAGACTGGAACTGGCCACGGCATTTGATAATGAAACGGCCCAGAGATTATACGTGCGGAGTGGCTATCAGAAAGATCAAGAATTTTATCATTATTTTTTAAGTTTGCAAGAGTGAAATGGGAGCAAGAGCGGATGAAGCCTTGCCCATGAAATTCATCATGTTGGGCAATTGTCCGTTTGGGCAAGGGAATTGGGGATAAAACCGGTATCGGCTAATTTCATTGGCTTAGGATTTATGCTGGATTTGGGATGGAAACAGGCGGTTTGCAACGCATTGGCGAAAATACCGTAATCATGCTGTCTTCTTCCGTCGCTGTTGAAAATTCGATGCGACCGCCAGGTCTCTACAGAAGATACCCCCATCCGCTTGGCCAACCTGGAACACTTTTTTTAATGTACGAATGATGAAATCCGTGCAGGATAATGGCGGGGAGGGGGGAAGGGCATTGTTGAACCCGGCATGATCAGTACACATGCCGGGCCGTAATTACTTTTTTACGCGTGTAAAACTGCACGCCGTCTTTGCCATTTGCATGCAAATCTCCGTAAAAGGAATGCTTGAAGCCGGAGAAAGGGAAGAAGGCCATCGGAGCAGGCACACCGACGTTTACTCCCAGCATGCCGGCGTCCATCTCCTCGCGGAATTGGCGGATCGCTTTTGCGCTGTCCGTATAGATGACTGCGCCGTTGGCAAATTCGGATTGATTGGCCACGGCAATGGCTTCGTCCAAGGTGTCTACCCGCACAATGGAAAGAACCGGGGCAAATATTTCGTCGTTCCATATTTTCATTCCCGGTTTCACATGATCGAAGATCGTGGGGCCGACAAAGAAACCTTTTTCTTCCACAGCTTGATCCTTGCGTCCGTCCCGAATGAGATCGGCTCCTTCATTTTCACCCGTTTCGATATATTGGATTGTGCGTTCCTTGTGATTTTGGCGGATGACCGGGCCCAAGAAGACGTCCTCGTCCATGCCGTTGCCGATTTTGATCTCACCGGCAGCGCGGCTCAACTTTTCCGTCAATTCATCGGCAATCTTTCCCACGGCGACGACAACGGATGTCGCCATACAGCGTTCCCCTGCAGATCCGAAAGCAGCCGTAATAATATTTTGAACGGTCAGATCCATATTTGCATCCGGCATGACGATCGAATGATTTTTTGCGCCGGCCAACGCTTGCACGCGTTTTCCATGAGCTGCCGCATTTTGATACACATATTTGGCTACAGGCTGCGAGCCGACGAAGGAGACGGCTGCGATATCCGGATGCTCCAGAATCCCGTTCACGACATCATGTGCGCCATGGACAATATTGAGCACACCTTTTGGCAGCCCGGCTTCGGCGAACAGCTCGGCTAACCGCATGGCGAGCAGCGGCGTGCGTTCGGAAGGCTTCAGCACAAAAGTGTTGCCGACAGCAATAGCCAGCGGGAACATCCACATCGGAACCATGGCCGGAAAGTTGAAAGGCGTGATCCCGCCCACGACGCCAAGCGGATAGCGATACATGCCCGACTCCAAATGGGTTGCTATGTCCGCGAGCTGCTCTCCCATCATCAGGGTCGGCGCACCGGCGGCAAATTCGACGCATTCGATTCCGCGCTGCACTTCACCGTACGCTTCTTTATAGCTTTTTCCATTTTCGATTGTGACCGTTTTGGCGAGCTCTTCCCAATGATCGACAAGCAGCTGTTGGTATTTAAACATGATTCTGGCGCGCTGCGGAACAGGGGTTTTACTCCATGTTTTAAATGCTTTTTTTGCCGCAATTACGGCTCGATCCAAGTCTTCTTTGGCGGAAAGGGGTACACGTGCAATGACTTCTCCCGTGGCCGGATTAAACACGTCCTGAATTTGAGCGGTTGATACGGCGACATATTCACCGTCAATATAGTTAGATAAAGTTTTAAATTGCGTTTCCTTTGACATATTGATCCTCCTGATAGGGTTTGTATAAGCTCACGCAATTTTGTATAGTTTAGTTAAAGTTTAAATCGAAATAATCCGGGTTTCATTAGACACTGTGTAAAAGAATGAGGATCCAAATTGGACATGGGGAGCATAATGCATGAAAGGTCATGTTACAATCCCCGATATTTTAAAGCGTCCTCTATTATATGGAGGTTTTAAAAGAATGAAAAAGAAGTTGTTTATAAATGGAAAATGGATAGAAGGCAGCGAATATAAACCTCTGTATGCCCCGTTCTCGGGCGAACAAATCGCAGATATTCCGCAGGCTTCCGCCGAAGAGGTCGATCAGGCCATTCTTGCTGCCGATGCAGCCGCGCAAACGATGCGCGCAATGCCGAGCCATCAACGCTCCACGATTTTGCGGAATTTGGCCGATCTGCTGGAAGAGCGCAAGGAACAAGCGGCAAGAATCATTGGGCTTGAAGCGGCAAAACCGATCAAAACCGCTCGCGGGGAAGTGGCCCGCACGATTCAGACCTACTTGTTTGCGGCTGAGGAAGCAAAGCGGATTCATGGCGAAACCCTTCCACTGGATGCAGCGCCCGGAGGAGAAAATCGGATTGCTTACACCACCCGGGAACCGTTGGGTGTGGTTGCCGCGATTACGCCGTTTAACTTCCCGATGAATTTGGTGGCGCATAAAGTCGGGCCTGCACTTGCCTCCGGCAACACGGTAGTCTTGAAGCCTGCCTCGCAAACTCCGTTATCCGCTTTCTTCTTGGCGGAATTGCTGGAGCAAGCCGGCTTGCCTGCCGGTGCTTTGAACGTGATTACAGGCAGCGGACGAACAGTCGGAGACCGCCTTGTGACGGACGATCGGGTCAAGGTTGTTACGTTTACCGGAAGTCCCGCCGTGGGAATCGGCATTCGCAACAGAGTGGGTTTAAAACGGGTGATTTTGGAATTGGGGTCGAATTCGGCGGTGATTGTCGATAACGATATTGATGTAAACAAGATTATTCCCCGCTGCGTCATAGGTTCCTTTGCCTTCCAAGGGCAGGTCTGCATTTCCGTACAGCGCATCTATGTGATGGAAGGAATTTATGATGCATTTGTAGAAAAGTTTGTAGAGCATACGAAGGGCTTGAAGCTTGGAGATCCGCTTCAGGAAGATACCGATGTTTCCGCAATGATTCAAAAAGCCGAGGTATCCCGTTCCCTTGAATGGATCGAGGAAGCCAAACAACATGGCGCGATTGTCGCCGCCGGCGGAGAAGCGCAAGACAATATGCTGCTTCCTACCGTTTTGCTGGATGTAGACTTGGAGATGAAAGTTTCCTGCCAAGAAGTATTTGCACCGATCGTTCTCATTAATAAAGTACAGTCGATCGATGAAGCGATCGCCATGGTGAATGACTCCCGCTTCGGCCTGCAAGCCGGCATCTATACGGAAAATGTCCATACCGCATTGGATGCTGCAGATAAATTGCAAGTGGGCGGTGTCTTGATCAATGATATTCCTTCCTTCCGTGTCGACCACATGCCTTATGGGGGAGTGAAAGACAGCGGGATCGGCAGAGAGGGCATCAAGTACACGATCGAAGAAATGACAGAAATGAAATTGGTCATCTTTAATCGCAATTAAAAGCGATACCGCGCTATACTTTCCAGTCAAAGGAGGATTGTAAAATGGAATTGGCATTGTCTGCGATACTTCAACAGAAACAAAACATAACGACGGAAATGAGACAATCCCTTGAAATTTTACAGATGTCCTACCTGGACTTGAATCGTTTTTTACTAGAGCAAGCCGAAGATAATCCCTTTTTGGAATACACGTCCAAGCAATGGATTCCAAGCCAAAATCCGCTTCAGTCTTCAGCCTCCATGCATGATAACGATTGGTGGCTGAACGTGTATCAAGATTCTGAAACAAGCTTGGAAGCGGCTTTGATGGAGCAAATCAAATATATGGACTTTGATTCTGTCATGCTGAGAATATGCAAATTCATCATCGGAAATTTGGATGAACGCGGATATTTAATGTATGATGCGGAAGGAATTGCCCGGCATTTGCAAGTCGGCGTCGATCAGGTCAGGGCTGCGATCAAGCTAATACAAGGCATCGAACCCATCGGACTTGCAGCCTCTACTTTAGAAGAATGCCTGCTGATCCAATTGGATTATGAGCCGGGGGAACATGCGCTTGCCCGCAGCTTGATCGAATTCGATTTGAAGGAGATCGCCAAGGGAAAAATGCAGCAGTTGGCTAAAAAATACAATGTTTCTATTTCAGATATTCAAAATGCCAAGGATCACATCACCAAGCTTGATCCGAAACCTGGAGCGCGGTTTAATAAAGAAAAGCCGCAATATATTATTCCCGATTTGATTTTGCGCAAAAATCAAGATCAATATGAAGTCATGGTTGATGAAGCAACGGTGCCGGTCGTTTCGCTCAGTTCATTTTATGTAAAAATGATGGATCGAAACGATTCCAAGGAATGGAAGCAATATTTGAAAGAACAATGGCAAACTGCGAAAAAAGTCATATACAGCTTAAACCAAAGAAATCTCACCCTGATTCGTGTGGCCAGCGTCATTTTCGATATTCAATCTGAATTCTGCGCCAAAGGACCTGCGCATATCATTCCTTTATCGATGAAGGAAGTGGCCAATATCCTGCAGGTTCATGAATCGACTGTCAGTCGGACTGTCAATCATAAATATGTGTCGACTCCCTGGGGAATATACGAGTTGAAGCATTTCTTCACTTCATCGATTATGCAGACAAACGGGACAACCGTTTCGGCCATCCAAACCAAAGAACAGATTCGTGAAATCATCGAAAATGAAGATTGCAGGAAGCCGCTGTCCGATCAGAAGATAGCCGAGAAGCTCAAGCAAGCAGGCATTGAGATTTCCAGGCGAACCGTAACCAAATACCGCGAACAAATGAACATTCTATCCACGACGCAGCGCAAAAGGTATGAATAAAGCTTGGAGCTAAGGGAAGATCCTCACCCATGGAAGGAGATTCTATGAACTTAGGAATTGCCGGGAAAATAGCGATTGTAACAGGAGCAAGTGCGGGGATAGGATTTGCTTGTTCTAAAGCGTTGTTTGAGGAGGGGGCATCCGTGATAATGGTTGCGAGAGACCCGATCCGCATGCTGCAAGCTAAAGCGGCGATCCTACAGGGATATCCTCCTGAAGAAGCTTCCCGCATAGTCACAGTGCAAGGCGACATGCGTGAATTAAGTACAGTGAGGCAAGCAATTTCTGCCGCGATGGATCGTTATGGCCGCATTGATATCTTAATCAATAATGCCGGGGCGGCCAAGGCTGGTTCGTTTTTTGAAATGCCCGATGAGGCATTTTTGGATGCCTGGAACTTGAAGCTGCTCGGCTACATCCGGATGGTGAAGGAAACGGCACCCTACATGATCAAGCAAGGTGATGGACGAATTGTCAACATCATCGGAGGAGCGGGACGCACACCGAGCCCCACATTTCTTGCAGGCAGTACCGCCAATGCGGCTCTGCTTAACTTTACGAGAGGGATTTCCAAGGAATTGGCAAAATCAAATGTGCGGATAAACGCAATTTCACCAGGTACGACTGCAACGGAGAGAGCGGAAAGGATGATGGAGCAGCATGCAGAAGCGAAGGGGATTAGCGTTGACGTCCAAAAAGCGGAGATAAGCTCGGCTATTCCGCTCGGCCATATGGTAGATCCGGCAGAAATAGCAGCGATGGCCCTCCTGCTTGTTTCCGATTGTGTTCCTTCGATGACTGGTGCGGAAATTGTCATCGACGGTGGACAGCAGCCAGGTGTTTAGAAGCCGTATTAGCTAAAGGAAAGTTTTTCCGCTCAAAACTTGCCCGAAACGAAAAGCAAAAAAGTAAAATGGGGTGCTGATTCATTCAGTCGCCTTATTTTTTTTGCAGCCCGTTGTTTATTTGTAAAATAAAGGGAGAACTATCGGGAATTATCAGTTAAAATAAAGCTGCAGGCAAAATAGAAGAAATGGGGAGCACCAAGATGGAGGTTGCAGTCAAACAATTGGAAAGAACCGAGGAAGCTCCATGGGACTTGTTGTTATCGGCTGATCCTTCGGAACGAATCGTAAAGGATTATTTGGAAAGGGGGACTTGTTACATAGCCTCAATTGCGAATGAAGTTGCGGGTGAATTTGTTCTGCTGCGAACGCGCCCGGAAACTGTTGAACTAATCAACATAGCTGTAGATCTCAAGTACCAAGGGCGGGGAATAGGCAAGAAACTCGTAATGACAGCTGTAGAAATTGCCAAGAGTCTAGACTTCAGGACGATTGAGGTTGGCACCGGAAATTCGGGTATAAGCCAGCTTGCCCTTTATCAAAAGTGCGGGTTCAGGATCGTGGGCGTTGACCATGATTTTTTTGTTCGACATTACAGCGAAGCGATCTATGAGAACGGAATACGCTGCAGGGACATGATTCGATTGAGCATGGATCTGTAGCCGAATACAGTCATGCGGAGGCGAAACACATGGAGCTAATTCGGGATACGGCAAAAAGCTTTAATCTGGACAGCTTTCTTGATCAACCTTTGTTTGCCCACCTGGCCACAATGTCCGAAGAGGGTCCCCGCGAATCGCCGGTTTGGTTTCTGTGGGAAGAAGGGTATCTATGGATCATAGGAACTTCAATAGACAGTTTTCCAAAGCGAATTGAGAAGTATCCGGTTTGCGCTATTGGCATAAGTTTTCGTATGCTTTGAACCCGAAACGGTTGTAGTCAGGGATCAATCCTGCCGGATAAGAAAGGAGGATTCGCATGATTCAGTGTCCATGGTGCAGCAAGACGGTGAAACTGGAAAATGATATTTGCCCTGAATGCAGGCATGAAGTGCTGCCCGAGCATTTAAGTCCGACGCGCGAAGGCAATGAAGAAGTACCGATGGATTTGCCGTCAGATTTCGAAATGTCCGACCTGACCATTGAAGAGGCGATAGCTAACAAATTCAAATGCGTAAAATGCGGCAATCCGGAATGCTTCGTCAAGGAAACGGCCATGACCGGAACCGGGCTCAGCAAGCTATTCGACATCCAGTACAATCATTATTTGTTTGTCAGCTGCACGAATTGCGGATATGTGGAGATCTATAATCCGGACGTGCTGAGCGGCCATAAATCAGGACAATTGGGAACCATCCTGGATCTATTATTCGGCAATTGATTGCAGAGAGGACGGATATGATGTTTGCTTTCAAAATCGACGGGCAGCTGCAGTTGAGGCTGTTGGAAACACAATATGCCGAGGAATTGTACCGGCTTACAGACAGAAACCGGCAATATCTCAGGGAATGGCTGCCTTGGGTTGACGAAACCACAAGCGCCGAAAATACCAAGGTCTTCATCCAGTCTTCGCTGAGTCAGTTTGCCGCTAGCAACGGATTTCAGGCAGGCATATTTGTTGACGGGAAGATCGGGGGGTGCATCGGCCTGCATGGAGTTGACTGGAACAACAAAAAAACCTCTATCGGGTATTGGCTGGCTTCCGAATATCAGGGACAAGGCGTGATGACCCGATCATGCCGGGCCATTGTCGATTATGCATTGGATGAGCTTAATTTGAACCGTGTCGAGATCAGAGCCGCGGAATTCAATCGGAAAAGCCGGGCCATACCGGAGAGGCTCGGTTTCGCCCAAGAGGGAATTTCAAGGCAAGCGGAATGGTTATATGATCATTATGTCGACCATGTCATTTACGGCATGTTGGCCGAGAACTGGAGGAAGTAAGAGAAGAACGCAGTGGGGAACCCATCGGGAGTTAATGGGGTTTTCTTATATCATTCTTTGGAAAAGGTCTCCGATATTGGTCGGAGACCTTTTTAAGCATTATAAAATTTATTAGTTTCAGACACCATTTAGTTCCCCGCAGATTGCAGTCGCAATTTCGTATGTTGGAATGTGCTCCAATGTCGAAAATCGAAATAAGAGGAGGCGCGATGGACTTTGTCAAGAAAGTGGACACAAATTTAAGCGGCCTGGGGCGAGAGACGAACGCTGTGAGCAATTTCACAGAAAAAATAATATTTCTTGTAGGTTTCTGTCTGTTTGACTAGTCTGTCATTTATTATTAATGCAACAAGTAAGCTTTTCTGCCATGGGAAAAATGAAAGCGATTACAAGTAGAATTTACAAAAGGATGGGGAACTGTTGTGATCAAATTTCAGAAGGTTAACAAATATTATGGGGACCATCATGTGCTGAAGGATATCAATCTCGAGATCGAGTCCGGGGAAGTTGTCGTTGTTATCGGCCCTTCCGGATCGGGGAAGAGTACGATGATTCGCTGCATCAATCGTCTCGAAACCATCGAAAACGGCAGACTCGAAGTGGACGGCGTCCTCGTCGATGACCGGAAAACGAACATTACCAAGCTCCGCCAAAATATCGCGATGGTCTTCCAGCATTTTAATCTGTATCCGCACAAGACGGTGCTTCAGAACGTTACGCTTGCTCCGGTCAAGGTCAAAAAAATGACGAAGGAAGAAGCAAAAGATGTTGCCATGCATTATTTGGAAAAGGTAGGCATTCCGGAAAAGGCGAACGTTTATCCCTCCCAACTCTCAGGCGGCCAGCAGCAGAGGGTCGCGATAGCCAGGGCACTGGCCATGAAACCGAAAATATTGCTCTTCGATGAGCCGACTTCCGCTCTTGACCCCGAAATGATCAAGGAAGTGCTGGACGTTATGCGGGATTTGACGACGGAGGGAATGACCATGGTGATTGTGACCCACGAGATGGGTTTTGCGCGGGAGGTAGCAGACAAGATCATATTTATGGACGACGGGCAAATCATCGAGGAGGCGACTCCTTCGGACTTTTTTGAGAATCCGAAAAACGATCGCGCGAAATTATTCATCAGCAAGGTGTTGGCTTAAAAAAACGGGATTTGCTTCCCGATCACATAGATACTGAACATCTTATTCTTTATAAACTATTTTTGAGGGGGATTTATTTTCATGAGAAAAATGCTTACGATTGTATTATTTGCAGGACTGCTTCTTGTTACGGCTTGCGGCCAAAAATCGGACAATGCTGCAAGCTCGAATGGGGCCGAAGCGTCACCTGCCGCAGCAGAAAAAGCGAAGGGCTTTGTAGATGATATCAAGCAGCGCGGCAAACTGATCGCCGGTGTTAAATACGATACGAACCTGTTCGGCTTTCTCGATCCTGCGGAGAATAAAGTCAAAGGCTTTGACGTGGACATTATGCATGAGTTGTCCAACAAGCTGTTCGGCAACCCGGATGCCATTGAATTGAAGCAAGTTACCTCGAAAACGAGAATCCCGATGCTTGAAAATGGGGATATCGATATCATTGCTGCGACCATGACCATTACAGAGGACCGCAAAAAACAAGTCGATTTTTCCGATGTTTATTTTAAAGCGGGCCAATCGCTGCTTGTACCGAAGGGTAGTCCGATTACAGGGATTCAGGATCTCAAAGGCAAAACGGTTCTGGTTGTAAAGGGATCCACTTCCGAAAAAAATATTGCCGAAAAAGCGCCTGATGCGGCTGTAAAGCAGTTTGAAAACTATCAGGATGCATTCACGGCTCTGCGCAGCGGCAAGGGCGATGCACTGACGACGGACAATGCGATTCTCATCGGGATGAAGCTGCAGGATCCGAATTATGATTTGGTTGGCGGATTGTTCACTGACGAGCCGTACGGTTTCGCGATCAAAAAAGGCCATGACGATTTCGTGCAGTATGTGAACGAATTCCTGAAAGAAATCAAAGCGAACGGAAAATATGCGGAAATTTATAAAAAATGGTTCAACGAAGCGCCGCCTGCGGAATAATCGGCACTTGCACGAGGGGAGAGACGGTTCGCCTTCTCTCTCTTCTTTAAATGACGGCACAAGGAGACAGGGCAATGGATAAATGGCTGATTGTTTTTGAACACAGAGTTGAATTGCTGCAGGGACTTTTAACCACGATTGAAGCCAGCTTTCTGGCTTTGTGCTTGAGTATGCTATTGGGCGTAACGGTAGCATCAATTCGTTTGTCGGGTGTGAGGCTATTTGAGTTATTGGGCACCGCTTATGTGGAATTTTACCGCAATACGCCGCTTTTGGTGCATGTCTTTTTCTTTTACACCGGTTTTCCCGCACTCGGTATCGATTTGGGGAGTCATTCGGAATTTAAAAGCGGGATGCTGGGGCTGGGCATCTATACTTCCGCATTCATCGCCGAAGTGTTCCGTGCAGGGATCCAGTCGATAGACAAAGGCCAGATGGAAGCGGCGAAATCGCAAGGGATGAACTACGTGCAAGCGATGTGGCACATCATATTGCCGCAGGCGCTGCGCATCGTCATGCCTCCGCTTGGCAATCAGTTAATCAATCTCGTAAAAAATTCGGCAATATTAGGCTATTTTGCCGGTTTTGATATTATGTATCATGCGGACATCATTTCCTCAAGAACGTTCGTCGTCTTTCAGGTATATATTGCCGCAGGATTCTTGTACTTGCTGTTGACCATTCCGCTCAGCTTCGGGGTGCAGCTATTGGAACGCAAATTGAAACGAGCATACTAAGGAGGGGTGTCACGTGGATTTTTCCGCTTTGTCTTGGGTAAATGTGCATTTTATGCTCAAAGGACTGCTGGTCACTCTGGAGGTTGCTTTTTTCTCCATCCTGATCAGCTTTATTTTCGGCACGCTTTTGGGACTTTTGCGTTATTCCCGAATCCGGGTGCTGTCGCAATTTGTGTATTTTTACGTTTTGATTATCCGCAATGTGCCGCTTTTGCTGCTCATCTTCTTTACGTTCTTCGCATTGCCGGAAATCGGCATCAAATTAAACGTATTCACTGCATCCGTTTCGGCACTCAGCGTTTTTACGTCAGCCCTCATCGCGGAAATTGTCCGCGGCGGTCTGGAGTCGATTGAGTCGGGCCAGATTGAAGCCTCGCAGTCTCAAGGCTTTACTTATGTTCAGACACTATGGCATATCGTGCTGCCCCAAGGGCTGACGCGTATGATTCCGGCGCTCGTCAGCCAATTTATTACATTGATTAAGGACACTTCATTGTGTATGATGATTGGATTAATTGAGTTTGTCAACAGTGGAAAAATCATTTATTCGCAGAATGTGAATTATCCGATTCCGATTTTAATGTTTATTGCTTTTTCCTACTTTGTGATTAATTACAGTCTGTCGAGAATGAGCAGACGGTTGGAACGAAAATTGTCCATAGTATAAACGAATAGACTTGCAGATAAACTTGGAAGAGCGTCAGATAGAAGTTGCGGGCTTTGATGGAGGTGATTTCGGGTGCAGCGCTGGCTGAGTTCATTGTTGATCATTATGCTATCCACGGCAATAGCAGGTGAATTGAAAATAACTCCTTTTTTGGGCTCGTTTCGTTTCAGTATGGGAAGCGCCGTTTTCTTCTTTCTGATTTTATGGCTGAAACCGAAGTATTTGCCGACAGTCGGTTTTCTGGTCGGGATCTTCGTCGTTTTGTTCCGTTTGGGGCTGGACCTGTTGAACGGTACAGACCTGTCTTGGCACTATTTTATCTCGCATCATGCGCCATCGATTACTTTCTATGTTGCCTTTACTTTATTGCTGCAAGGAGTCGGCTATCGGAAATGGCTGTCGCTTCCTCTCGTTATGGGAGGTGTCGGCGGTTTGATCGATTTTGGCTCCAATTTTGTCGAAATTCTTGTCCGCAAAATACTGGAGGGCGGGGAAACGGGTTTTTTCAGCACTTTGCCGACCTTGCTCTTGGTCGGCTTCATGCGCAGCTTTCTTGTTGTCGGCTTCTACACGATGATCGAGTTTCGCCAGCTTGAAGCGGTCAGCAAAGAGCAGAGAAAGCGCATGGAAAAGCTGCTGTTTATCGCCACGGAATTGCATGAAGAAAGCATGTATTTGCAGAAAATGATGAAAAATGTCGAAGAAATCACCGCAAAAAGCTACAAGCTTTCCCAACGAATGTTGAAGGATCCGCTCGGAATGGAGCTTTTGCACTTGACCGAGGAAATCCATGAGGTGAAAAAGGATACTCAGCGCATACATGCCGGAATATCGAATTTGATCAAGCAGGAAGCAACAGCGGGCCATATGCTGATCGAGGAAGTGGCCGATGTTGCGGTGCAATCGAATTTGAAATACGCAGCGCATCTGGAGAAGCTGATCAAAATACGGTCGGAATGCCGCGAGTCGCTGAAAACCGGCCATTATTTTTCGATATTATCACTGCTCAACAACATTGTGTCCAACAGCGTGGAAGCGATAATTTACGAGGGTGCCATCGACATTCTTATCTATAGAAAGAAACAACAGCTTGTTATTCAAGTGAAGGATGACGGGCCGGGAGTTGCCGCAAGAGACAGGGAATTGATTTTCAAACCGGGATTTACGACGAAATACGATCCGGAAGGAAATTCTTCGACGGGAATCGGATTGTCCCATGTGCAAACGATCGTAACCAATCTGTCCGGGTCAATCTATGTGGATAAGAGCGACAAAGGCGGTGCACTCTTTCGGATCACGCTGCCGATTCGCAATATAATTTACAAGGAATCCTGATAATGGGGGGATGGCTTTGACCAGCTTTTTTTTGATTGATGACGACGATGCCGCAAGACGCATGCTGTCCATGATTATTGAAGACAGCGATCTGGGCACGATTGTCGGCGAAGCTGCTGACGGACTGCACGCGGAAAGTTCGGTTTTTCGCGTCAAACCGGAAATTTTGCTGATCGATCTCCTGATGCCGGGTCAAGACGGAATCACGACGATTCAGCGCATCAAGGAAAAGGGATTCCAGGGGAAAATCGTGATGATTTCCCAGGTCGAAACCAAGGACATGATTAGCGAAGCTTACCGGCACGGAGTGGAATACTATATTCAAAAGCCGATCAACAAGTTTGAAGTCGTATCGATTTTAAAGAAAGTGCTGGAAAGAATCAAACTTGAGCAGTCGATCAAGCAGATTAGCGAGTCGATCAACCGGATTTCCGGAGACATGCCGCAGCCGAATGCGGAGCCGGAATTGTCTGTAGGCGACATCGTCAGAAGCTATCTGTCCGATCTGGGGGTTCTGGGCGAGGTAGGAAGCCGGGATCTGGTCAAAATCGTCCAATATTTGGTCGATCGGGGTAAAGAGTTTGATGAAGAACGGTTCCCGGCGTTGAAGGATATTTATATTTCCCTGCTGCAGGACCGCTCCAGACCGGAGCAAGCGGACAGGGAAATCCGCGCCATCGAGCAGCGGATTCGCAGAACCGTGGCACAAGCGCTGCGGAATGTGGCTGCTCTTGGTTTAAGCGATTATGCAAATCCCACCTTTGAGCTGTATGCGAATAAGTATTTTGACTTTTCAGAGGTGTGGCAAAAAATGCGGGAACTTGAAAAGCAAGAAGATCAGACTAGGGTCAGGCTGAATATCAAAAAATTCATTTTTACATTATATTTGGATGTTCTTAAAGACAATAAAGGCAAAAGCCGTTGAAATAGCTAGAGGCCGGTTTCGTCAGCCAGCGACCTGCATTAAACTGCCGAGCAATTCCAAGTCAATGATGAAATCCTCATTTGCTCCGAAAAAGACTGTACCTCCACTATTTTTTGCTTCAGTTTCTGGATAGTCCATCCCAATGATTCGATTCTTCCTTCCATGCAGCGATTTATGAATATATTGACAATATTGTTATAATGAAAATATAATTTAAGAAATAAGTAATTACAAATTTACATTTGTCATTCCGTTAACGTGTATTTACTGGAAGGGAGCGTTTTTATGGAATTGATTGAGATCCGCCCTGCGGCCGATCGTGAAGAATTGGAGCAAGCCTATGACATATGGGGAACCGTCTTTCCTGAGGACCGGGCATTTTTCCAAAAGCGTTTGGATTACGATCTTGATTATACTTTGGATACTACATGGATTGCTTTGGTTAATGGCCGAATGGCGGCAGCGATTCAAATTTTCCCGTACACGATGTATTGGGGTTCCGTTACATTGAAGGTGGGGGGAATCGGCAGCGTGGCCACTTTGCCGGAATACCGGCGGCGCGGTTTGGCACAGCACATTCTTCGCATGCAATGCGGCTATATGAGAGCGCGGGGCTACGACCTGTCTTTGCTGATGACTGGAATCAATTCCTTCTATAAACAGGTTGGCTGGCATACCATTTTGAAGCAGGAATGGATTGCCGATGCCCATGCTTTGAGAAAGGCGGGCTCGCCCGTTTCCAAGCGAATAAGGAAATATGAGGATGGGGATCTTGAGCGCATCCAACTGATTTATGATGAGCAGAACCAGGGGTGGATCGCCCCGACGGAGCGGTCCGGATCCTATTGGCAGGGCCAGTCGAAATGGGGAACTGTCGATCCCGATTGCTTTCTCGTTGCCGAGGATGAAGGAATCCCTTGCGCTTACCTGCGATATGTATGCAACGGTAGCGAACTGCGAATTAGAGACTGCTGCTATCAGCCGGGAAAAGAGCAAGCGGCGTTGGATCTGCTGCTGCATGCCTTGAAAAGGGAAGAGCAATCGGAAGCCGTCCGGGCCGGGCTGCCTTCCGATCATATTCTTGCCGATTTTTTTCATAAAAGCGGTGCCAAATCAGAAAACGACAGTGGATACATGTGGCGAACTTTTGCTTTGAACGACACGCTTGCCAAAATGGCTCCCGAGCTTGCACAGCGGCTTTCCGCAAGCGGCCTGAAGCGCGGTCCGGATCCCGCTGTATCGCTGTTGTTCACTGTGGGAAATGAACAGTCGCTGCTCAAGCTTTTGCATGAAACCGTCAAGGCGGAACCGCCCGGAGAGCGAGTAACCTTTAATGCCGCATTCCAATTTACCGAAGAAGAGTGGATTACACTTCTGTTAAAAGGCTTTGGCGGCTTGGAACAGCGGGAGCGCATCGGTGCCGAATATCTTCAGGCATTGTTCCCCGAACGACCGTTTATATTTTGGCATGCCGATCATTTTTGATCGGGCAGCAGAGGAGGAATAAGCAGTGCCGGGAACCCCATGTCCGAAATTTTCCTGTATCCCGTGCAGCCGTACGGGAAATTTATTGTACTTGTCCGTCCAAGACTGCAGGATCGACGGAACATTAATGTATGATAAAGATAATGAAAATCTTTAGTCTGTATTATTTCTTTTATTATCTGGCGCTGGCTTCGTTCATTCCATATGTCAGCCTTTTTATGAGCGAGCGGGGAATCAGCTTCACCAGAATCGGTGTAATCTTTTCCTTGTGGGCGCTTGTCAGCGTCATTTCGCAGCCTGTGATGGGGATTGTCAGCGATCGTCTTCACGACCGGAGAATCCTGCTGATGATCGCTACCATCATCTCGCCGGTCGCGGCATTTGGCTTTTACTTTTTTGACAGTTTTACGGCACTGATTGTTTTATCTGTAATTTTTCCCTGGTTCCAATCTTCGATCGGACCGCTCAGCGATTCGATGGCTGTTGAGGTCGGTGCCAAAAACGGCTTCTCTTTCGGGAGAATTCGACTCTGGGGGGCGCTCAGCTATGCGATCAGTTCCTTTGTCACCGGTTTTGTATACAAGAAGACAGGCTACGATAAAAGTTTCTTTGTTTACTTCGTGATCACCGCATTTGTGTTTTTGATCCTCTTGTTCTTTCCCAAGGATGATACTTCCTTCAGAAAGCGGATTTCATTATTCGACCAGGGCAAGCAGGTGTTTTATAACAAGCCGTTTATGGTTTTTAGCGGAATTTGTTTATTGCTTACGATGTCTGCATCCATGAATTATTCATTTCTTCCGATCCATTTTACGAATAGGGGTTATGACAAAAGCTGGATAGGGGTGGCAAACGCAGCGGCGGCGCTGATTGAAGTCCCGATGTTTTGGGTATCGGCCAAGCTTAATCGCAAATTCGGCGGATTTACCGTGCTTGGTGCCGCAGCATTTCTATATGCGGTCAAGTACATCGTGTTTTCCATGAGTCACAATGTATATGCGACAATTGCCGTTCAACTGCTGGACGGGATTTCCTTTGCTTTTTTTGCCAGCAACTCAGTGGAGATCGTCGATGCTTTTTCAAGCGCTGAAACAAAAGCGACTTTTCAGACGATGTTTGCGGCCATCACTTACGGGCTGGGGGGGATTGTCGGATCCGCATGCGGCGGGATCATTGTCGATCATCTGGGGACTTCCGTGCTATACTTCACCTTGTTTGTGCTTTGCTTATTCGGATTTTCGTTTCTGCTCGTTGCCCGGACGACGTCCGGTGTGCCAAAACAATTTTCCCAAAGGAGCTAACCATGACAAAATCCTTAAGTTTGAAAATTACGCTAATTGGAGCGGGAAGCGTTTCATTTGCTCCCGCCATCATTCGGGATGTTTTTTTGAGTGAGCGGATTTGCGGCTCACAATTGAGTTTGTGCTTGATGGACATTTCCGAGGACGCCTTAAAGGCAAGTGAAGCTTACGCATTGAAGGTTGCCGAAAAGCTCGGCAGAAACCCGTCCATCACCGGCACTACCGATCTTGAAGCCTCATTGCGAGATGCCGATTTCGTCATTACGGCAATCGAGAAAAAACGCTACTACTACTGGTCACAGGATTTTCATGTGCCGCGCAAATACGGGTTTACACAGATTTACGGGGAAAACGGGGGCCCGGGGGGGATGTTCCACACCTTGAGAAATCTTCCGCCCATGCTGGAGATCGCCCAAGCGATGGAGCGCATTTGCCCGGACGCATGGTTGATTAATTTCACCAATCCCGAGGCGAAAATTATTGAAGCTATTTCCAAACTCACGAAAATCAAATGCGTCGGTTTGTGTCACGGAATCGGGATGGGCTTGGAACAAATTTCCGGCATATTGGAAGTGCCTGAGGAAAACTTGCAAACCGTCGCATGCGGATTAAATCATTTCGCCTGGTTTCAATGCATAACAAATAAAATAACCGGAGAGGATCTTTATCCCCTGCTGAAAGAGAAGGAACGCAAAATTCCCTGGTTGGCGCGTTGGGACGAGATTGCGCTCTCGAGAATCATGCTCAGGACTTATGGACTGTACCCTTATCCAGGAACAAACCATATCGGCGAGTACATCAGGTGGAGCGAGGAATACCTTGCTGGAACCCGGCTGCAATACTTTTATGATCCAGCCAGCGAAGAGCCTTGGAAAACCGGAAAAATTCCGGAATTTGTGTATTCCATTGCTGAACTGGAGGAAACGAAAAGCGATATGGAACAAGTATTCTTGACGGAAGACCTTGAGATGAAGCCTTCCCATGAACAGGCCATACCGATTATCGAAGCGATTGCTTTTGATATCAGAACGGAAAATTTGACTGTAAATATTCCGAACAGAGGGAAAATCCCCGGACTTCAGGATCAAATGGTTGTGGAAATTCCTGCATATGCAGACGGAGAAGGGTTGCATGCCTTGCAAATGGAGCCTCTTCCAACTGCCATCACGGAAATGATCAGGCTTCAAGGCACGATCCATCATTTGCTCATCGAGGCGTATACCGAGCAGTCCAGAAACAAGCTGCTGCAGGCGGTGCTGCTTGATCCCACCCTATCGACATACAATAATGCTGTAGCGATGATTAATGAATTGTGCGAACTTCAAAAAGATATATTGCCTCCGCTTTATTGGTAATTTAACGAATATAATCGCTGAGCTTGGAGGAAGCGGGAATATTCAGCGTTCTTTCGAGAACAAAATTGGAGCGGTCGCCACGGTAAATTTCGCGCGAATATTCAAGCGGCTCTTCCTTGTTGTTATAAGTTGTGGATTTCAACAACAGTGCAGGAGCTCCGACCGGCGAGTCCAAAACTTCGCTCGTTTGTTGATCAATTAGCACCGGTTCAATCTGCTCGACGCATTTTGACAATTTATGATGGAATTTATTCTGGAGCATAGCGTACAAGGAGCCTTCGCAATCTATCTGTGTCAATCCGGGGGCTACTTTCCAAGGAATAAAAGTATGAGAGTATTGAAAAGGTGAATCTTCAACATGCCGGGAACGGATGATCTTGAAAACAGGGTCTTTTTCTGTAATGTGAAGATTTTTTGCTATATTTTCGGTGGCCGGAACGATGGTGAACTCAATAATTTTGGTCTCATTGGCCAAACCGAGGCTTTTCATGAAATCTATAAAACTGACGTAAGTAGTTAACGGGTGTTGGATTTTCGATTTGGAAACAAAGGTTCCGCTTCCCTGTACTTGATGAACGTGCCCCTCCAGCTTTAATTGATTTAGAGCCAAGCGGATGGTCGTTCTGCTTACTTCGAACATCTCGCAAAGCTCGAACTCCGTAGGCAATTGATCCTCCGGTTTATATTTTCCCGTTTCGATCATTTCCAGAATTTTATCTTTTACGCTGCTGTATAGCGGCTGTACTTGTCTGCTCATTTTCAGTTTTCCTCCATTATTCATATCAATAGGGTATGCATGTTCATGTCACATTTTATCATACCGCAAAACATAAAAAATGAAAAGAATATGTTATGATGAATCCCGCAGACTAGTGGACATTCCCCCCATTTAACGATAAGTTGTAGTAACATATATCAGTGGACATTGAGGTTGTATGTCTTCAATAATCATGATCCAATGATCCCAAGCTAACGCGGCGTATTTCCTGGTTCTTGTTGCATGATATCGGCAAAGGCCCCGTTCAAGCCCGCCGGCCCATAGGTTTGCTTGTACTGCTGGAGGGAGGCGCTGCTCAGAACCTTTCCGGCGTTCAAGAAAACGGCATGATCGGCGATCTCCTCGGCAATTTGCAGATGGTGTGTGGAGAAAATTACGGTTTGACCTTCCTGTTTCAGCCTGAGAATCAGAGCGGAAAATTCCTGCATCCAATATGGATCAAGGCCGTTTGTCGGCTCGTCAAGCACCAAAAGCCGCGGAGATGAAAGCAGCGCCTGGGCGAACAACAGACGCTGCCTCATCCCTTTGGAGAAGGAGGAAACCTTTTTGTTCTTGACTTCCTTCAAACCAACGAGGCTCAACAGCTCCTCCGCCCGCGCTTTTGACACGTTCTTGAGTGCGGCATAGAAATAAAGGGTTTCTTTAGCCGTCAACTGCGAGCCGAAATCAAAATCATCCGGCATATAGCCGATATTTTCTGCGTAGGCCTGGCGGTTTTCCTTCCATTCCAATCCGCTTACGCGAATCGTGCCCTGTGTAGGCCGAAGACTGCCGACGATCATCCGCAGCAGGGTGCTTTTGCCGGCGCCATTGCCGCCGCATAATGCCAATACCCGGCCTTTGTGGAGCTCCAGCTGCAGCGAATGGACGATCGTTTGCTTTTTTATGGTCTTGCTTACATGGTCAAGCTCAAGTATCAGACCGACTTCATCCACGAACTCTTCCCCTTTCCCAAATCCAGGATGCGGAGCCGATCGAAAGCACGACCCAAAGCAAACAGACCGCTGCAAATATAAAGTTGGCGGCAGCACCGCGAATCCATTGAATCCATGCGTAGTATTCAGGTCCGAACACGGATCCTGCCCCTAATTTGACGATCGTGAAGATGCGGATGGATTCCGCCGGATTAAGCAAGGTGACCGTTTCCAGCGCCGGCTTGATCCAAGGATAGGGAAGAAAGCCCAGGATGGATATCAGCAGGGTCGGCCACCCCAGGATGAACAGAAACCAAATGCCTACGCCGATCGTCAGCGCCTGCCAGCGGTTGCCCGCAATGGACCCGATCAGGATCGCAATGCCCAGAAATTCGATATCGATCAGCACGGAAAAAGAGAGATACAGCATCAAAGCGTCGATTGTAAAGCTTTTGCCGACAAACCAGCCGATAAATCCGGCAAATCCGTAAGCGAAAGCGGAAATTGCCAGCAGCACGGCGATCAATCCGAGATATTTGCCCCCTAGCAGCGCCGTACTGGTAATCGGATAGGTGGAGAGCAGTTGCCATCCACCTTCTTCCTTTTCCGCCGTCATGGAGAAGGACCCGAGCAGCAGCGCCATCAGCGGCAGCAAATAAAGCAGCAGATTCAGCATGGTTCCCGTCGTATGGGTGTAGCCTCTTAATCCGTTTTGCGATTGGATGAGCAGCAGCGCAGTGGTGAAAATCGTGAAGAGAAGCAGGAAGGAGTAGGCCCATGGATTGCGAAATCCCAGCTTTAATTCACGATCGGCAACAACCAACAGCTTCATGCGAAGTTCCCCTTCCTTTACGGATTTCCCAAACGGCTTGTTTAGTGCATGCTGCCCTGATTTTCTCCGGCGTGGTCATGCATTTGTTGGTCCTGCATCTTTTGCTTTTTCATTTCTTTCATCATTTCCATATTGCGCTCCCAGGTATGGGTATTGAGATCTGCAAGGGTCATTAATTTTCCCGCTTTTTCCTTCTCGATCAGCGCTTCCGCGTCATTCTTGGACTTGAAGGAGTAGACGCCAAACGCCATCGGTGTGCGGAAGTTTTTGTCATAGACAAAGCTCGCCTCTTCGATCGGCAGCCATTCTTTTGTTTGCAAATCGCGGACAAATCTTTCGGCTACCTGATCGGTTCCGTTTTCTTTGGTCCATCTGAACATGTCGCCGATATCGTCAAATCTTAAGACCTTGCCGTCCTTCAGAACGATTTCCGTTGCATGAGGACCGTCTGCTACCAGCATGTTGCACACCTCGCAGCGGTCGACGCCTTCCACGATATCGACCGGTTTTACCGATTTTTGTCCACAGCCGGAGACGATGACTGTGATGGCCAGCATGAGCATGAGTATGAAACTGTTTCTTTTCATTTGCGAATTACCCCCCAGAAGGTGAATATTGAGATGCCGAAGATGAACAACAGAAAATGGATAAGCAGTACGGGAATGTTGGATGCCCGGAGCGATTCACTGACCGGTTCGATCGTTGAACGAGTAAGCGGCGCGGCATCTTTTAGCCAGAGACTCGTATCCCCTTTAAACAGGCTTTCCAGCAAGATCATGCCCGGCGCATGAAAGAACAGCCGATAAGAAGGCACGGCCTGCGTCAACATTAAAAAGAACGGATTGATCCGGTAAGGGAGATCGCTTATACCGTCGCCCTGCAGATCGATTCGCTGGGCGTCATCCCAATAGTTCCCGTTCCAATCGTTATCGCTGCTGTCCAGCGCTTGGGCTTGTATGACATTGGCGGCAAGCTCATTGCTTGCGAATTGATTTGCTCCTGCTTTAATTGCGAGCAGACCGACATAATTGTACGAAATCCGATTGTCGCGGATCGTATTGGAGATGGACTGCTCCAAATAAATGCCGATCCGGTTGCCTTCGATCCGGTTGTTTTCCACAAGCGAATTTTTGGCATCGTACAACAGCAGACCCTGTGAATTCACATTCCGGCTTTGCTTGTAAAAGTGATTATGAGTGATCGTCGTATGATCGGTTCCCATTACCATGGCTCCGGTGACGTTGCGTGCTCCCTCATTTCCCGACACCAACGTATCCTTGGTGAACATCAAGTGAACCGCGTAGCGCGAATCCGTTACGGTATTGCCGGTGATCCGGTTTGACTCGCTGCTTTCCAAATAAATGCCGTCGCGCATATTGGAAATGGTGCAGGAATGAATCCGGTTATCGTGAGACCCCCATAAATCGATGCCGTTTCCTCTGGAAAACAAATTGACCTTTGTCCCGGAAGGAGCCTTCCATCCCGTGATTTCAAGCCCGGTCAGCGTACTTTTGCGGGCCTCCATCAATTGAATGCCGATACCGCCGGTATGAATGCGGATATGATCCAAAAAATGGCCCTTGCCGGTCAATACGATAGCGGGAATTTCCGAATTGCGCCTATCATCCACGACCTCGACTCCAGAAATGGATACCTTGTCAGAACGGACAGTGATTACCGGATCATTGCCTTGTGCATAAATTTTCACCTTGGCATTTCCGGAAAGTTTCATGGGCTTGTCTATTTTGACGGGTCCCGAGTATATTCCCGGCGGAATCACGAGCTCACCCGAAACCGCTTTGTCGATCATGAGTTGAAGAGATTCTGGATCGGCGGCTTCCAGTCGCGGCACAGACGAATTCATCCATACCGCAAGTGCAGCGATGAGCAGGAGCGTTGCCGGAACAAGCCTGTTGACCAACTTCCCACGACCTCCATTGCTGTAGCATGTATCACATTATAGCATCTATAAATTGGCCGTTTCGCTGTAAGAGCGCCTTAATTGTTTCAAATCCGGCAAAATTATATGGCGTTTATTTGAACAAATCTTTTATTGGAAAGCATTCCCTGACGGGAAAGAAAAAATGTGCCGTTTTCCATGAACGGATATTTATTTCGCAAAAAAACCATTGGTTATTGTAAAAAAGTCGCATTTACTAAAAATTCCATCACAAATATAATCAAAATATGCATGTTCTAAGGAGGGATCGTTCTTGAAACTCGCCGAGTTTTTAGAGTCGGCGATGCCGAGAATAATAATAGATTCCACAAGGAGAGATGATCATGGACAAAAACATTTTGGGAACCAACGTTATAACGCAGATCGGAATTTTGGTCAATGACATTGAGGCGGTTTCTCAGGCGTATGCGGATTTCTTCGGGGTAGAGAAGCCTAAATGTTTTGGACCGACACTGTTGATGCCGCAAAGACAGAGTACAGGGGAGCATCGACTCCAGCCCGCGCAAAGCTGGCCTTCTTCGAAATGGGCTCGCTTCAGCTTGAATTGATCGAACCGGATCATGAACCGAGCACCTGGCGCGAATATTTGGATCAGCACGGCGAGGGGCCGCATCACATCGCTTTTGTAATAAAAGGGATGAAAGAGAAGGTCATGCTGATGGAGAAAACCGGCATGCCGCTGGTGCAAAAAGGGGAGTATACCGGCGGACGCTATGCGTACATGGATACATTCCCGCACTTGAAGGTTCTGCTCGAGCTGTTGGAAAACGATAACTGATATATTTTAAAAAATCGGTGCGATGAACACAATAAATAAAAAGGAGCTTTGAGACTAGTCGCAGAGCTTCTTTTTTTGCACGGGAGGAATTTTATTCATATTATCGAACTAATACAAAGAAATGCCATCGAGGAGTTGAAAAATATCGGAGTCCATGTGAAGCGTTTTGCCGGTTTGAAGCATTCGCTGCGTCAATTCATTCGCTTTGGCTACCTGCAAGCGATGTCATGCATTTTCCCGGCAGCCATTTTTGCATCGTTAGGTGTATCGAAATTGCTCCCTATTTCTTCTTTTGTTCCCCGGTATGATTTTATTTTGTTGGTCAGTTTGCTGGTGCAAGTGATATTATATTTTTCCGGATTGGAGACAAAAGACGAAATCAAGGTCATCATGATGTTTCATGTTCTTGGGTTGGGACTTGAGATTTTTAAAGTTCATATGGGATCGTGGTCCTATCCGGAAGCGGCGTGGACCAAGGTATTTGGCGTTCCTTTATACAGCGGGTTCATGTACTCCAGTGTGGCGAGCTACATGATTCAATCCTGGAGAAGGCTGAATCTTCAAGTCATCCTGTGGCCGAAAGCGTATTTTGCAGTGCCCTTGAGTACGGCGATCTATTTGAACTTTTTCACGCATCATTTTATCGGGGATTACAGGTGGGTTTTGACTGTATTGTTATTTATTGTGTTTTACAGGACGGTTGTTGTTTACGAAGTAGGTCGCGAGCAATATCGGATGCCCATGATTCTCTCCTTTTTTCTGATTGCCTTTTTTATCTGGATTGCAGAGAATATCTCAACCCTGTTAGGCGGATATATGTATCCCGATCAAGCCGGCTCGTGGCATTTGGTGCATCTGGGCAAGATCAGCTCGTGGTTTTTATTGGTCGTCATCAGCATGATCATTGTTGCGCAGCTAAAACGAGTGAAAGCCGGAATGGGGGGTTAGTCTCGATGGAACCGAAAATCATCCTGACGGATTTGGACGGGACGCTTCTGCGAACGGATGCGACAATCTCGGATCATGCCGTTGCTATTATTTCCGGGGCAATTGATCAAGGCCATATTATCAGCTATGCAACCGCAAGGAGCTATACCAGCTCCAGCAAAATCGTATCGGCGATTCCCTGGAAATATCCGCTCATTCTTTACAACGCCGCATTGATTTTCGACCCGGTCGCCAAAACGAAAGTTGGCGGTCACTGGTTAAATGCCGAGATAACC
>CAZESH010000005.1:0-42963 GCA_964514665.1 uncultured Caryophanales bacterium | reverse complement strand
AGGTTTCTGATCTTGTATGGAGCGGGTGATGGGAATCGAACCCACGCTACCAGCTTGGAAGGCTGGAGTTCTACCATTGAACTACACCCGCATACTTTCTATTCAATTGCATAAAATAATGGTCGGGACGACACGATTTGAACATGCGACCCCCTGGTCCCAAACCAGGTGCTCTACCAAGCTGAGCTACGTCCCGATAAGCCTGCGTCTTTTAGCGACAAAAATTAATATATCACGATCTGTTTTAAAATGCAAATGATAATTTTGACATTTTTTAATTCGGCATGCGGGGGTTTCCCATAATTTGAGCGCAGTCCCATTAAATGCGGATTGAACTCCCGGCTTCCAGCTCCTATAATGGTTTAGCGAAAGGAGCTGCAACCATGAGACACCGCAAAATACTGGTCTTTTGCATAACTGCAGCCATATTCATAGGTACGATTGGCTTAAGTGTCCCTGCACAAGCTTCGACCGTTCTGAAAAGCGGGAGCGCTAACGGCGATGTTTGGGATTTGCAATTCAGACTATATGCCATGGGTTTATTCAAACAGACGCTGGATGGCAAGTACGGTCCGTATACGGCAGCCGTAGTGAGAAATTTTCAACATCAATATGGCCTTTCCGTAGACGGAGTAACGGGCAATCAGACTTGGAAAGCCCTGAAAAAATTTTCGCTGGACTCCCCAGAACTGAACATTATGGCCAAAGTCATATATAGTGAAGCCCGGGGAGAGCCTTATAAAGGACAAGTTGCCGTCGGAGCTGTCGTGATGAACCGCATACAGTCCAACAAGTTTCCCGACAATATTCGCGATGTGGTTTTCCAGTCGGGAGCGTTTTCCGCGGTCACAGACGGGCAATACAACCTGACGCCCGATAAAACGGCTTACATGGCCGCACTTGACGCCGTTCGCGGATGGGATCCCACTTACAACTCGCTGTACTATTTCAACCCCGCCACCGCAACCAGTTCCTGGATTTGGTCTCGACCTCAAACCGTGAAAATCGGCAATCATATTTTCACCAAATAACCTCTTTTTAACCAATAACATCTGGGCTTGGGAAAAAATCGTTTCCGATTGCGCATTTTCGTGATCGGAGACGATTTTTTTCAATTCCGCAGCGGCTTTCTGCCGGCAAATCCGTCCGTTTCCGTATGATAGTAGGCAATTTCAGCCTCGCCCGATTTCCAGCACAACAGTACTTCCTGACCGTCGATCCTTGCCGGGAAATCAATCAAACCGTGATCGATATCTTTAAGCTCCGCACCTTTGGCGGCTATGTTTTGCATGTGCGCATTCGCTTCGATCTGCAAAAAATCCAGCTCGCTTTCCAAAGTAAACAGCTGTTCCTTGCGGGCAGCTCCGTCCCCGCCCGGAGCCGTCCGCATTTTGTGGTACAAGTTGAATTTTTGCTTATACAGCTCGCGGATTTCCCGAAGCTTGAATAAATCGACCTTGACCACCGGCAGCAGCCGATTGGCTTCCTCCAGTGAAAAATACTTTTTCTCCGGCATTTATATTCCCCCCGTTATCAGTTTACACGGATTGCCAGCTTGCCGTCGCTAGTTCTGCCCAGGCGTGCCCCGCAGCGGGGACAAATCATTTCCTCGCCCGTAACCCGGATCGCCGTATGGCAGGATGGACATCGCTCGTTGGCGCCTAATGGAGAAGAGGCTCCCTTCACCGATGCCCAAATTTTCCACAATAAAGAAACCAGGTAGTAAATAAATCCGATCATCGCCAGCAAAAATAAAAAATGCAGCATCGAACCTCCGGCCTCCCTTCCTCTTATCCTGCTATTTTACAGCACGGCAAGCCCTTTTTCCAAATCGGCGAGAATGTCTTGGACGTCCTCGATGCCAACCGACAGGCGCAGCAATCCGTTGACTATGCCGAGCTCACGCTGCCTTTCCGGCGTCAAAAACCGGTGCGACGTTTTCAGCGGATGGGACAGCGTGGTCGCCACTCCGGCCAAGGAAGGGGCGATGTCGATCATCTCCAGCGTGCGAAAAAACTTGTTCAGCTTCTCCATGTCATCGCCGCCGACGACGCTGAGCATGCCGCCGCCCCCCGGCAGCTCCAAGCTTCGCGCGACAGGATAAGTACGATGACGCTCCAGCCGGGGGTAATAAACCGTCTTGACCTTGGGATGCTCCTGCAGATATTCAGCGACCGCGGCCGCATTTTCGTTATGCTGCTTCAGCCGCAGCGCAAAGGTCTTCAGACCGCGCGACACCAGCCAGGCCTCAAAGGGACCGAGATTGCAGCCTAGCACGATCATCCGCTGCCTTGCGGCCTCAATGTCCGCTTTCGAGCCAACGATAACACCGGCGGTAACATCATTGTGTCCGTTTAAATATTTCGTCGCGCTGTGAATCACAAGATCTGCCCCTTTATGCAGCGGACGGATCAAATAAGGTGTGGTAAACGTATTGTCGACGATCAATTTGGCCTCGCGCTCATGCGCCAAACGCGCAAGCATCGCGATGTCGATTACACTGATCAGCGGGTTGGTGACGACTTCCGCGAGCACCGCTTTGGTGTTGGGACGAAAAGCCGCAGCGACCCGGCTTTCTTCATGGCAGGAAACAAACGAGCATTCCACGCCCAGCCGCTGCAGTTCGTTTTGCAGCAGCAAAGCGGTAGTGCCATATACTTCATCGGAGCACAGAACATGGTCGCCCGCTTGAACATAAGCCAACAGCGCACATAGAATCGCCGACATCCCTGACGAGGTAACGACTCCCGCCTCCGCTTCTTCCAGCCCGGCTACTGCTTCCTCCAGTGCGGTGCAGTTGGGATTTCCCATACGGCTGTATAAATAGGTTCCGGCGGATGCACCGGAATAAAAGCTTTCCACATCATCAAGATCATCAAAAGTAAAAACAGAGGTTTGATAAATCGGAAAAGCCTCCGGACGGTTGCCGACCGGAACATGGGCACCCGCATGCACCGATGCGGTAGTCAATTTTGAAGATTTCATCTGATCTCTCCCTCAAGGGTAATCGTGCATTAATCAAATCCAGCTCTATTATAGCACGATACGGATATTGCACCCCAGGCGGACAATTTGTTACAATAGCATCAGCAAAATCCGCAGACTACGCGGGAAAGGAGACTGCAATGCTCCAATATCAGCATAATGACAACGAGCTTACGATCAGTGAAGCGCCGGACGGAGACGATATTGAATTTAAAATTGAAATCCTCGACAAGGAAAAGCATCTTCAGCCTTTCCATCAAATCCGGGATCATTTTAACAATAATCACATCTACACCGACGTGATGTTCTATTCGCTTTCCGATCATGAATACCAAGTCATTGTAAAGCGTGAAAACTACATTGATTTTGTGCTCAGTTTATTTAAATACAAGCTTCTGACCAGCGTGCAATGGGTGAAATAGAAGTTCCGGGCGGTTATCCCCGTCAGATTCCCTTAATCTCTACGCCTTCATCCAGCATGCCGTTCTTCAGCGCGTATGCATAAGCCAGAGCCTGTGGATGATCTCCGTGCAGGCATACGGTTTGCGCCTGAATCTCGATCATGCCGCCGTCGGCAGTGCGGACTTTCCCCTGCTTCACTATGGATAAGATCTGCTCCAACGCCTGTCGTTCATTCTGAATGACGGCGTTTTGTTGTTCCCGCGAGGTAAGGCTTCCGTCCCGCTGATACGTTCTGTCGGCGAACACCTCATTTGCCGTTCTCAGCCCGGCGGCTTCCGCCTCTTGAATCATCGCGCTCGCGGAAAGGCCGTAAAAAATCAGCGATTCATCGATATCATGCACCGCTCTCGCCAAGGCGCGGGCAATTTCCCGATTCGCCGCCGCCATGTTGTACAATGCGCCATGCGGCTTGACGTGATGCAGACTTGCGCCCGCCGCTTTGACAAAACCGTACAGTGCGCCGACTTGATACACCGTGATTTCATACGCTTCATCCGCCGTAATCGCCATCTTCCGCCTGCCGAAGCCCTGCAGGTCGGGAAGTCCCGGATGCGCCCCGATGGCGACCCCCTTTTCCAAGCAGCGGACTGTGGTCCTGCGCATTGTAGCAGCATCTCCGGCGTGAAATCCGCAAGCAATATTCGCGGAGGTGACCACATCCAGCAGCCGTTCATCCTCTCCCAGCCGGTAAGAGCCGAACGATTCCCCCATATCGCAATTCAAGTCGATCGATCTCATTCACCTTTCATCCTCGCCAAGTATTTTTAAGCGGATCGCAATCTTTAGATGCGATAACGCCTTTTCCCGCCGCTTATATCTTAATCTTGCCTGCTCAAAGGAAATTTCCCGGAAGCGGATCGCTTCACCCGGCTTCATTTGGGCAAGCACGGGAAGATCGACGTGGATCACCGCTGCGATACGCGGATATCCTCCCGTTGTCGGGCTATCGGCCATCAGCAGGATCGGATCGCCGGAGGACGGAACCTGCACTGTACCGAAGCATACCGCTTCCGAAAGCATTTCCCGCTGCCCGCTCAGCTTCAGCTTCTCCCCATGCAAACGATAGCCCATACGATCGGATTTTGAATCAATGATGAAGTCTGCAGAGAAAAACCGTTCTAAGCTTTGCTCGGTAAACCAGCCGTACTCTCCGCCCCGCACCGCATGAATAAACGGCTGATGCAAATAAGAAACCAGGGAATAAGCGCTGACCGACCATGGAACCGAGGCCAAGCCGTGCGGCTCCCCGTTTTTAACCGCCGGCTTGCTCAGCAGCGCAAGCGAAAGCTCTCCTGCCTCTCCAATCGCCAAAAGATCGCCCGAACGCAATGCCCGGCCTTCCAAGCCGCCCAGCGCCGCCCGCAAATCCGTGCTTCGGCTGCCCATGACGATCGGCACCTGCCAGCCTCCGGCTACGGCAAGATAGGCGCGGTAACCAGATTGGGCCGCACCGAATCGCAGCGTGCTGCCTTTGCTGATCCGTACCGGACGCCACATCGGGATCAGCACCGTATCGACAACCGGCGTCAGATTTCCGCCGCATACGGCAATGATCGCATCCTCGTGAAATTTTAAAATCGGTCCCATGGCGGTAAGTTCCAGCACCGCCGCATCACCCTCATTGCCCACCAGCCAATTGGCGATGCTCAGGGCATTTTGGTCCATTGCCCCGCCTTTGACCACTCCGTACTGCAGAAATCCCGGCCTTCCCCGATCCTGAACAAGAGACAGCAGACCCGGCTTTACGACTTCAACTTTCATGACGTGATTCTCCTTTTTGCTGTATGAACCGATCCGCAGCAATCGCCCGAAAGCGGATCTTATCCCCGGCCCCGAGCAGGCTGGGCGGATGATTCCGGGGATCGAACAGCCGCAGCGGGGTTTGTCCGATAATCTGCCACCCTCCGGGGGAATCGAGCGGATAGATGCCGGTTTGCAGACCGGCAATTCCCACCGATCCGGCAGGAATGCAGGTGCGCGGCACCGCTTTGCGGGGAGCTGCGATCCGCTGCGACATACCGCCCATATAAGGAAAGCCGGGGGCAAAGCCGATCATGAACACAGTATAAACCGCCGAACTGTGAATCTCGATCACTTCCTCCGCTGTCAAACCGTTGATCCTTGCCACTTCCTGCAGATCGGGTCCGTAATCGCCGCCATAGCAAAGCGGAATTTCCACCAACCGCGGAGGCTGCGGTTTATGTACGGCATTCTCCGCCAACAGCCGCTTTATATGCAGCAGTAAATCATCATAGCCGATTTCCAAGGGATCGAAATAGACAGTCACGGCTGAATAGGACGGAACCGTTTCCGTTATTCCGCCAAGAGGATGCAGCTTCAGACGATGAACAAGTTGGCGCACATGCTCGAATATCCGCTCATCCAGCTGTCTGCCGAAGCGGGTAACCAACGCGCAATCGCTAAGCGGTTCGAATTCTGCCTGAATGATTTCTTCCACTTTATCGCCCCTCTCTTTTTTTATCTTACCATGAACTGCGAAAGGACTACAGCCGCGAGGGTCCTATATAGAAACCAAAGCCGCCCGCTATGCGTATATACATGGTATGCTCCTTCATTCTCTGTGCAAAAGCGGCGAATGGGGAATACTGTGGATAAACGAAATCAATCAAAACAATACAAGAAGGAGTTGAAAACAATGCTGGTAGTCACAACTGAAGGTTTGAAAGGTTATGAAGTGACGGAAGTGCTGGGCAATGCTTTCGGAGTCGTGGTAAGGGCGAGAGGAATCGGCGGGGATATCATGGCGTCGCTGAAAGGCTTGGTGGGCGGAGAAGTCAAGCAGTACACGCAAATGATCGAGGACGCCCGGCGCCAAGCCATTGACCGGATGGTGCAAAACGCCCATGCGATGGGTGCGGACGCGATCGTCATGATGCGTTTCGACAGCGGCGATATCGGCAGCAACATGAGCGAAATCGTGGCTTACGGAACAGCCGTCAAGATAAACAAGCCATGATCGCGGGCGTTTTGGCAGGTGGTTGGCTGGTGATTCAGATTGCCGCATTTCTGTTTATCCTGTGGCTGGGCTGGCGATATTTTGACAAGAGATACAAGCAAAATCCCAAGGGTTCCGACACGGCGATACTCAGCGGGGCTCTGGAAAAAACAGCCGAGGTTTTCATCGATCCCAAGGACGGATTAAAATACCGGGTCTATTACAACCGCCGCACCGGCGAGAGAACATACATTCAAGAGGACTAAAACTAACCCATGAAAGTGAAGCCAAGCTCCGATGCTTATTCCGATTACTTACCAACAAAAATCCGCCCCCAGCGGAAAATCCCGCAAGGGCGGATTCAAAAAATCGTTAGGTGTAGGACTGGAACGAATGTCCGCGGTCGGAGCTTTTCATATAATCCGCTACTTCCTGCAGCTTGCTGAAAGCTGCTTCAGTGACCGGCTGCGGCACTCTGTGCTCGCCTTCGAACACCGCCTCATTCATCATTAGCCGGCTTACGCCGTCCCGCAATGATTGTACAGGTATGGAAACGACATATTCCTTGCTGCATGAAACATCCTGAATCTTGGCCTGGTACTTGGTGGTTCCCTGATGATCTTTACGTACGGAAAAACCTTGATCATTCATCAGTTGCTGCATCAAAGGATCGGGTTGACTTACGCTTGGCAACGCTTTCAATCTCCTCATCTTTTAACGCCTCCTTAAGGTTTCATGGCCGGTGATGCAATTTTATTTTATCGGACAAGCTTTGGTGAGAGCAAACCGGGCTGTGGATTATTGTGGCAGCTGATATTGCCCATAGACATCATATGCTGCATTTTTGTCCGCTTTTCAAATAAAATTGCAAAAATCGCGGGAAGCTTTAAAAAGTGACAATCAGCAGCGAAACGACATATCCGGGAACGATGTGCGGCAAGCAAACAAGTCATGCCAAGGGGCATGCATCAGCATTCCCTTCGGCATGGCAGTCTGCAGGCAGCTGTTGACCCGATCGCATCGGTCTTGCAGCCGCTCGCACCTATTTCTGATTAAGCAAATAGCGTTCAATCGATACAGGCACTTCGGGAAGCGAAGACAGCGTAAAAAACGCACCCTTCGGCTCCACATTGATCTCCACTTGGTTGTATTCCCATTCCTTCTGGGCGGGAATATAGATCGCGCTGATGCCCGCCTGCAAAGCGGGGACGATGTCCGTTCGGGGAGAATTGCCGATCATCCACGCCGCGCTGCGGTCAATATCCGATTGATCCAGCAGGTTCGACAAAAAATCGACGGTTTTATGCGCTGTCACAAAAACCCGATCCTCAAAAAATCGCTCCAGCTGCATCTGTCTGATTTTTTTATGTTGAACCGCTTCGTCTCCTCCGGTATACAGATACAGCGTATGACCGGAATGACTCAGCTTTTCAAGCGTCTCTTCCATATGCGGATAAGGCTCAAAGTGCTGATCATACACCGATTGTCCCAGCCGGAACAGCTGCCGGACTTCTTCGCTTTTTTTTCTCCGTCCGGTGTACTCCGAATAATACTCATAAGTCTCGACGAGAGATTCGGGGAAACGATTCCGCATAAAACCGTGAATATGCACGCCCGCCAAATCCAGCTCCAGCTGCTTCTTTTTGAAATCCTTTGCGCTAAAACCATGCCCGGCAAACCAATCCTTCATCTGTCCGGCAAACCGATCGATGGTAGACATGAAGTATTTATTGCAATGTATCAAAGTATCGTCCAAATCAAACAAAATTGTCTGTTTTTTCATTGTTGATCAGCTCCCACTCTCCTTATATTATAACTCATTTGCAACAATCAAGTGTAATTATAAAGTAAAAACCGCCATAAAAAGGAATATGTCAAAAAATATCGAATATATAAATAAATGCGTCATTAGTTCTATATCCCCAGTTCTATATCCCCTTCTAAAATGAAACTTTTTTCCCCGCCTCTCCCCTAAAGAAAGGAGGAAATCATATGAATATGGACTATTTTGTGATAAAAAGCCTCTTCGCCAACACTGCAATCATCGTCTCGCTGTTATTTCTGGGAAAAAACCTTTTTGCCGCTTCGGCTCTTCGCCTGCTGTCGCCATTTCTCAACAAGCTGCTCAGAGGTGCGGCTTACGGCGCTCTCGGGATCATCCTGATGTTTTTTTCCATTCCGCTAGGCGATAACTCCATGTTCGATTTCCGCCATCTTGCCATTTTGCTTGCCGGACTTTACGGGGGGATGACGGCATCGCTGACGGCCGGTGTTCTCGTAGCCGTCAGCCGATTGTTCTTTTTTGATGAATTCACTGCAGACTCCTTGCTGACGTGTACGGGAATCCTAACCATGAGCGTGATGTTCGGATTCCTTGGCAAGCTTTCGTTTCCCGGAGCCAGATGGAAAAAGGCGCTGCTGATGAATCTGGTCAGCCTTGTCATCATTTCCGCGATATTGATTGCGGTAACCGACATGTGGTGGCAAGTCATGGTGCAAATTTGGGTGATCGGTTTGATCAGCGGCGGTGTGGTTTACCATACGTCGGAATATGTCAACCGTTTCATGGAGCTGTTCAAGCAGATGAAAGAAATTTCGACAAAGGATTTTCACACCGGATTGTACAATGTAAGGCAGTTCGACCGGACTTTGAATGAATGGGTGGGGAAATCCGAAGACAAAAAAGGCGCCTTCTCCCTCCTCCTGCTGGATATCGATCATTTCAAAGCCGTCAATGACAAATACGGCCATCCCGCCGGAGATGCCGTTTTGAGTCAATTCGGCCAGCTTCTGGTGCAAACTCTGCCGTCATCAGAATTTATTTTCCGCATCGGCGGGGAAGAATTCGCCGTCTTGATGCCGGATCATACAGAGCTGCAGGTGCTCACGGCTGCGGAGCACATCCTGCAATCCGTGGAGAATCATCGTTTCAGACTGCCGAGTGGAGATCTCCTGAATCTGACCGTTTCCATCGGCATTGCCGGCCGCAGCTGGCGACTGTCCACTCCCGGCGACATGCTGCAGGCCGCCGACGATGCGCTGTACCGGGCGAAGCGGACGGGAAGAAACAAGTACTGCGATTCCAAATCAGTATGACACCTTATTTTTCAAATTAGCGTTGCCGATTTTTCTTCTTTCAACAGCCGCCGATTTTTCAAACCCAAGAACACCAACGGTCCCCAAAACGCGGCAATCACAATCAGCACCAAGCCTGCTGCGGTTTGAATACCGATCGTTTGGACCCATAGCGGCGCATGCGTCGTCCATTTGTAGAGCGCTCCGCCGACCAGCGGCCCGATAAATCCGGCCAGCCCGGTTATGGCCGAGAACACGGCGATAAACATCGGACGGTCCGCTCTCGGTGTGTCACCGATCGTGAAATTAAACACAAGTAAATTGTAGCCGCCGAGACCCAACCCCAGCATGGCATGAATGATGAGCAGCGCTGCCGCATAAGGAATCACATACACCGCCGGCCACAGCAAACACGAAAGGGCGATGATCGGAAAGGTCCACATCAACAGCAGTCGGGTCGGATATCTCGTGTTTAAATTCCCCCACACATAATAGCTGATCATCATTACGATATTCTGCGTTATGGTAGCAATGCTGACCCATGTATAATTGATTTTCATGATATCCAGCATCACATAACTGTAAAACGGCACAGCAATGCCCTGCAGAAACAGCCAGATGGAAACGAACAGCATCGCCTGCAAAAAGCCTCTGTCCCTGAATGGCTTTAGAAACAAGCTGATGCGATTGATTTCTAACGATTTTTCCATTTCGATGTTCGGATAACCGGCATACAAAGCAATATTGATCATGGAAAGAACAGCGGCCCAAATGAAAATGATCAAAAAGCCTTTTCCGCCCGGATATAAATTCAGGATTTGTCCGCCGATCAACATCGCCAGACTGCCGACAGCCCAAAGAATCGTATTGCGAATTCCAAAATATCTGCCCCGTACTCTTGCCGGCACCATATCGCTGATCAGCGAGCTCCAAATCACGGAGCCCATCGAGTTGCTGATAAAAGCGATCGTATACAAAAGCAAATAAATCGGCATCCACCACTGATGAGGAAAGGCAAAAGGAATCACGCCGGTCAATGTCCAGAACACGCGGTGCACTCCGCCGAACATCAGCAGCATCCATTTGCGGCTTTTCATCTTCTGCATCGAAAACGCCGTCAGGATCTGCATTACATTGGCCAGATTGGGAACGGCCAACACCAAGCCGACCTGAAACGAATTGGCTCCCAAATAAAGCAAGTACCCGGTCAGGAACGGTACGCCCAGGATCGTATAAATGATAATTGCCGGAATTCCTTCAAGCGTGCCCGCCCACAATCCTTTGCGAAAAGGTGAAAGCCTTCGCTTCGGCCGATTGGTCAAATCATGCAAATCCATGCCGGATATATTCTCCTTCAAAAAGCAAAAATCAGTCTCAATAGCCAATTCCGTTGCGATTCAAACTCATTCATAATAGCATATCTGCCAACCCTCCGCCAGATTCCATTGTCATATAAAAAATTTCCAAACAAATCAAAAAACAGGAGTCCCGTCTGGTATAAAGGGACTCCTGTTTGCTTACGCGTTTTTCGGTGACAGCCTCGTTTTTTTCTCGAAAAGTGACACGCTCATCAATGTTTGCCTGCTCCGATTTCTCAACTCTATTTGAAAAATCCCGCCGCTTCCTGGACCACCTTCTGCATCGGCAGATGATAGGGGCATTTGTCCTCGCAAAGCGGTTTTTCGCGGCACGGCTCGTAATCCGCGCAGGAGACGATTTTCTCCTTGTTTTTGTCATACCAGCCCTGACCCCGCGGCAGAAGTCCGAACTTTTCGCGGACGACGCTTGAGATCATCACATCAGGAATGCTGATCCCGAGCGGACAGGTGCAGTAGTTGCAGCGTCGGCAGTTATGCGCTCCGAGCTCGCTTGCCAGCGCCTCCAATTGCTCGCGCTCTTCCGTCTCTACCTGATCTTCCATCGCGGCTATGTTCTCCTTGACGTCGTCGACGCTGGTCATGCCGGAAATCAGCACATCGATGTCCTGGCTGAAGCTATAGCGGATGGCCTTGTCCACTGGACGGACAAAGCCGCCTGATAACGGCTTCATTGCCGTTTTCGCCATCTTCATCCGGTTGGCGGCGGGAATCAGGTCCCGGGCTGCAAACGGCTGCACCAGACTTAGGTGAAACAGCACTTGATCGAACTGCCCGTTGCTGATCCACCTTGCCAGCATTTCCGGCCGGTGTCCGGTAATCCCGATAAACCGCACCTTGCCTTCCCGCTTTGCCTCAAGCGCAGCTTCATAAGCGCCTTCGCTTGCCATCGCTTTGTTAAATTCATCCGTATAGTTGACATAATGGATTTGCAGCAGGTCTATATGGTCGGTCTTCATTCGCCGCAGGCTGCGTTCGATTTCTTCCTTGGCCGTTTTGTAGTCGCGCTGACCCGTTTTGGTCGCCAAAAAATATTCCTGTCTGCGATGGGAAATGCATTCTCCGATAATTTCCTCACTGTTTCTGTATGCCGCTGCCGTATCTATATAATTAATGCCGTGATCCAAGGCATAATTCAGTACCGCTCGCGACTGCTCCATGGAGACGCCCGGTAAATTCATTGCGCCGAACCCAAGCGATGATGCTTTAAAGCCGGTGCTGCCAAATTCTCTGTACAACAAAAAAACCTCTCCTCTCTTGCTCTATGATTTGCTTAATGTTCATATTTTAGCATAAAAACGCGCTGAAGGAGTAAAGGATATAAAAAAAACAGACCGTTTTCTCCCCGGCCTGTTGGTTTGACTAATTTCTGCCCCACAGCATTTGCCACCAGTTGGAAACGGGAGAATATTGCCCCCCGTCACGCTGCTCGGTCTCGTTGTCCGGCGACGGCTGCTCTTGCTGCTGCCTGTTCTCGTTGTCCTGCTCTTGCTGTTGCTGCTGATTATCTTGGTTATTCGGAACCGCCTTCCGGCTTTCCTGCTGAACTGCCTTTTGGGCTTCCTGTTGTGCCTTCTGTTGTTCTTTCTGTTTTTCTTTTTGTTGTTCCCTCTGTTGTTCTCTCTGCTGTGCTTTCCGCTCTGCTTCCTGCTGCGTTTTCTGTTGAGCTTTTTGTTGGGCTTCCTTCAGCTTTTCCTGCTGCTTCCACCATTCGTATCTTTTTTTCTGTTTTTCCTTCTGGTTGTCCGGCTTTGTGACGCCGGGAGTGTTCTCAGGCTGCTTTTGCGAATGGTCTATCGGATTAAACTGTCCATCCGGAAAAGGAAAAACAGCTGGAAACAGACTTTTTTCGGTGTCGCTTTTATCGCCGTTTTGCCGATCCTTGCTGTCCTTGATCTGCGGCTGCTTCACCGATTTTCCGTTTTCGCCATCATTCTTTTGAACGCTGCTATTTCGGTCTCTTTCCTCTTTTATCTGCTGCTTTATTGTTTGTTTTTCCTGTTCTTGACGTTTCTGCTCGTCAGCTTTACCCGGTTTATGCTCGGTAACAGCCGGTTTTATTTTGCTTTTTTCCTCCAGCTTCCGCTGTTGATCAAGCCAATCAATCAGCAGACTCTTCAATTCTCCCGGCTTATCGGCGGATTTTTTCTGAATTTCCGTAATTTGATCCAGCAATTGGCCGATCGTTAATGACTCTTTGGCATCATTCTTCTGCTGACCCGTCTTGCTATCTCCGCCGCTGTTCATTTGCACCTTGCCGCCAGGCTTTGGCTTGCCCGCTGTATTCGGTTGAGTCCCTGCGCTTGGCGTTTGTGATGGCTCTGGGCTGTTCTCGTTATCTATTTGCAGCTGCTGCTTGCTGTTCTCCGAGAACAGCTTTACAGCCAATTTCCCAGTTGAAATGCCTTCCTTCTTGGCCGCATCACGCACTTGCTGGGGTACGGGAATGGCGGCGACCACCAGCTTTTTCGGCGCTTTTTCAGGATTTTGCTGAATAATTTCGCTTACCTGCCGCTTGACTGAATCGGCGATTGCAGTTTCGTTCAGATGCGCTCTGCTGTTCACGACTGTGCTGGTGATGACGATATCCGTTTCGTTGACAGACAGATATTTATCATTCATGATCTGGACAATCAGATCATGGGTTACATCCTTTAAGGGTCTTCCCTTATAATGAAGCGATTGAACGACTCTTTGGCCGTCTTTGTTCAAGCCTTGTACTTCGATCACCTTTTCCTGGGCATTAATTCCCATTTCCACACTTGGATTGACGTCGAGCGTGACGTAAGCCGCAGCCGACTGGCCTCCGCCAAACAAACCGGCAAGCGAGAAAAACAAAATAACGGCTGCGGCTGCTATCGAAATATATCTGGAAGCGCGAGCGGAAAAGGAAAAACGGCTGCCGGAAGGAAGATCGATCTCTTCTCCAACACGGCAATTCCGATGACGTCTGGGGACTCTTTTAAACTGCCCGTCAGGAGTCATCACAATCACATGCTTGGGATCCATTTGCATAACGACGCCTTTATTCACTTTTCTCACTCCCTTCCACGTCTTCTTCGGGTATGTGTAAATAATCCTTTAAATAGGGATAAGGTCCTATGTGTATGAGCGCAATTGCAATGAGATATTTACGATGGCGCTCCAATGTCTTTCTCGATACTTCCGTCTTTTCAAGCAGCTCCTTGATCGGCAGCATTTTTTTGGATAAAACCGAACTCATCAGCTGCCCGTCATCCGCAAGCAGCTTGCCGATGCGAAGCATCATGTCGCGGGAATCGGTATGCTTTGGCGACAATTCGACCAAATCCGAGAACGAGACTCCAAAATCGTTTAGTTTTCTCTGTAATTCGATAATTTCCAAACGACGGTCATCAATCGTTTTTTCCAGTTCGTATTGTTCTATCGCTTGATGAATTTCGACAGGATTTACCACGGAATCTTCTTCGTCTTCGATCTCAAAGGAGCTGTACGGAATTTGCTGTGAAAAACGCTGCTCTTTCCGAACATGATCGATTAGCCTGCGCCGTATGACTGTCTCCGAGAAGCTCAAAAACGATGCGCCGGCGTCTGCGGAAAATTTGTTGATCGCTTCATTGAACGCATCCAGCGCTATGCTGAATTCATCGTCGGCGGAGGGATCGATATATCTTTTGCAAAAACGGCTGGTCACTTTGGCGATGTAAGGCTGATAGTCCGTGATAAATTGATTCCGGAGCCGGATATCACCCTGCTGAATCCTGATGATCCGATCCTCCATTGGCTCCGAAGTGTCCCGGTCGTGGTGGTGAAACTCGCGTTTCCCCAGAAATTTTTTAAACAAGACGAGTATCAACCGTGCCACCTCTCAGTCATAGTTTTCGGATTGTAAAATTGATATTCGGGGGTACAACACAACCCATTATAACATTAGACGCTGTTTTCATGCTGAAAGGTGCGGTGTAATCCAAAAAAACGTTCGCTTAGGTCCGGAGGGGGATTTCTGTTTGGGCTTTCGACCATTCGTCGATTCCGGCGTATGGTCTGCGATATGAAGATAATCCGGATAGAAGCGGTCAAGGTGGAACTTGATTTGGCTTTATGACTGAAGAACAGCAAACCCATAAATAATACGCTGATGGAGGGATGAACAATGTTTAAACTCACACTTGGTTGTTTTGGAACATTTGCGCTTGGAACGCCTACAGAAGATTTAGCAGACCTCGCTTGGTCGAGAACTGGACTTGGAATGTACTTTAAAGGTACGAACGCCCCGTTTTTGTAAACATTACCGCTTTTATCGACTGAATAACTTTGACCACCTATAATAACTTCTTCAGGAGAACCTACGTTTGCATAAATTTTTCGACCTCCAAGACCCATTTCTCCGTAAGATACATGACTTCCTAACGCGCCTGTAAACGGTGTTTCTGCTTGGTTTTCATTCTGGCCGATAGTTGCCTTCTGCCCTGAAGAAGTGGAGAATAAAATACCCACCTTCATTCGTAGGTATTAAGTCCAGTATTTTCTAATCGAAAACTATTTCCGGTTATAACTCATTCATTATTTATATCTCTAAAACCAACTCCATTGCATTGTGAGAATGAGCTGTCCTGCTGATCGATAGCAGCACTTAGAATCAATAGTGAACGAAATAGAGGAAGTATATATAGGTTGCACGAAAACGGCAAAAGAGCAGTCATAGACTGCTCCCAACTTAAAGAAAAAACAGTTTTATAGGCTGCACCGATGCCGAGCGAAACCTTCCTTGCATCTAGCGCAATTCTTTTTTTCTTTTTTGCTCCAGCTTGTGACGTCGTTCGCTGAGCACCTTGAGACGGTTGAACAGCTGCTTTTGCCATTCCTGGTCGTTGATCAACTTGGCCACACCAACAAGGTCAAGCGCCATATCGATCTGATTGACAATGACATCGTGCGGCTCTTCGTTTTCATGATTCACGCAGTTGTCGAACAGCTTGCCGTTTTCTCTATAATCAACATAATCCTGAAAGTCCACTTCAAGCGCACCGTCATTATGCGCGTATTCAGCCAAAATTTCATATTCGTTCTCTACCAGATGATGGACCTCCACCCGATGGCAAACCGGGCAAAATAACAGAGGAACGTTTTGAATTTGAGTCCGTATATGTTTAAGCGTACCTTTCGTACCGATCATGCTTGCACCGCAGCAAAAACTCATCGTCTACCCTCTCCTTACCCATGCATATCTTACATGTATTCGCTGTTTTTGTGGCAAATTCCTCTTTTTTGTTATGTTTTATCATACCTCAAGACTAGCGCTTGGGAAATACAAAAAAAATGGCAGCGACTGAAAAAGGCTCGAAAAAAAACCGCTCAGGCTGACAGAGCGGTTTCCGGCTGGATTGGATATGATTTTTTAGAGCGTCTATTCTTCGTAAGTTTCCTTGTATTTGTCCGCCGACCATAATTGCTCCAACTCAGAGCTGTCTTCCAGCTCCACGACAATCATCCAGCCTTCCCCATACGGTGAAGCGTTGACTTTTTCCGGAGCGTCCGTCAGCTGCTCATTGACGGCCGTCACCTTGCCGCTAACCGGCGCATAAAGCTCGGAGACGGTTTTTACCGACTCCACACTGCCGAACGGGTCGCCAAGCTCAATGCGGTCGCCAACCTCGGGAAGCTCGACAAATACAATATCCCCCAATTCGGACTGGGCAAAATCCGTGATCCCGATGGTTACTTTTCCACCTTCCACACGCGCCCATTCATGCTCTTCACTGTACTTCAAATCAGACGGTACATTCATAATTCCTGCCTCCAAACTTAAGTTTCGTCATTTGCTCCTAGAATCTTGTTCAGCCTCTGTTCCACCATTTTCAAGCCCTTTTCCCCTGCCTGAAAATGACGAAGCTGCTGCTTGTCGTCAAATAAATAATAAGCCGGAACATATTCGTTTTGAAAAGCTTCCGTCACGGCATGCTGATTGTCGATCATGATCGGATGGGTCAAGTTGTAGGCTTTGACGACTTCCTTTACTTGAGCCTCCGACAAGTCCTTTTCCGAACGCGGCATATGTACGCCGATCACTTTCAAATTATACGCCTTTTCGTACTTCTCGCGCCACTCGTTTATTTGCGGCAGGCTTTCCTTGCACATATGACAGCTTACAGACCAAAAATGAATCAAAACCGGCTGTCCCTGAAGCTGTCCATTCGTCACTTCTCCGTTAATCCACTCGGTCACACCCGCAAAATCGGGCAATTCGGAGCGCAAACGCATCGGCATGAAAAACACTCCTTATGCTTTGGATTTCCAATGCTTCATTCTCTTTAGCCAAAAAAAGCCAAAACTCCCCTCTGCAGAAAAGCAAGCAGAAGGGAGTGCTATTCAACTTTTTACTGTGCAACCAGATGCTTTTCGCCGGGCTTCCAGTTCGCCGGGCACAATCCGCCGGATTGCAGCGCCTGAAGCACGCGGAGCGTCTCGTCCACACTGCGGCCTACATCATTGTGGTTGACGACTTGATATTTCAATTCGCCTTCCGGATCGATGATGAAAAGTCCGCGCAAAGCGATGCCTTCATCTTCAATCAGCACGCCGTAGTCGGCAGCCACCTTTTTGGTGATGTCGGATGCGAGCGGGAATTTCAGCTGGCCCAATCCATTCTCGTCGCGGGAGGTGTTGATCCAAGCGCGGTGAGAAAATTTGCTGTCCGTGCTGACGCCGAGAATTTCACAATCCAGATCTTCAAAGATGTCTTGCGAATCGCTCAATGCCGTAATTTCCGTAGGACAAACAAATGTGAAATCAAGCGGATAGAAGAAAAGAATCAGCCATTTTCCCCTGTAATCGGAAAGCGATACCTTTCCAAAGTCCTTGCCGTTGCCTAATGCCGTTTCCATCGTGAAATCAGGTGCTTGCTTTGCCACTAAACGTTCTGCCACAGTAACAATTCCCTCCTTGTTATTTAAATGCCCTTACAGAACCTCCGATAAGCCGCGTATGTATGCTGTCCAGAACTGCAGGCATTCTCTATAAATTCTTAACTATGTTTAAAATGGTATCATTGGAAAAAATGAAAGTCAATAATTAGAATAAATATTTTATTAAAGTCATTACAACTTTGTGAACCTATGAAAAAACCCCTGGAAATCGTCTCCCAGAGGCTGGTAAAATAAACTTATTTTTATTTTTTCATCGCGGATACGATAAGATCTCCCATAGCGGAAGTGCTAAGTGCCTTGCTCTTGTTTGCAGCTATATCCGCCGTACGATGCCCGGCGTCAAGCACGGATTTGACTGCGGATTCGATCGCGCCCGCAGCGTCCTCATATCCGAACGTCAGACGGAACATCAAGGCCACGGAAAGGATCGTGGCGATCGGATTGGCCACGCCTTGTCCGGCAATATCCGGGGCCGAACCATGAACCGGCTCATACAAACCGAAGCTTCCTTCTCCAAGTGAAGCGGAGGACAGCATGCCGATGGAGCCGGTCAGCATGGCCGCTTCATCGCTCAAGATGTCGCCGAACATATTCTCCGTTACGATCACGTCAAAGCTGGACGGACGGCGGAGCAGCTGCATCGCGCAGTTGTCGACAAGCACATGCTCAAGTTCCACTTCGGGATATTCAGCGGCAATCCGGATTACCGTTTCCCGCCACAGTCGCGAGGTTTCCAATACATTAGCCTTGTCTACGGAAGCCAGCTTCTTGCTGCGTTTCATCGCAATTTCGAATGCCTGGCGGGCGATCCGCTCGACTTCCGATACGTTATACACGCAAGTATCCACCGCTTCCTGACCGTTTTCCGTATCGCGACGGAACTTCTCCCCAAAGTATATGCCTCCGGTCAATTCCCTGACCACGATAAGGTCGGTGCCTTCAAGCACTTCCGGCTTCAGCGTGGAAGCTTCCTTCAAGCAATCAAACACGACAGCCGGACGAATGTTGGAGAATAGACCCAGCGCCTTGCGAATGCCGAGCAATCCGGTCTCCGGACGAAGCTCCTTGGGGTTGTTGTCCCATTTCGGACCACCGACCGCTCCCAGCAGCACCGCGTCCGATTTTTTGCACATCGCCAGCGTTTCTTCGGGCAGCGGCGTTCCTTTCTCGTCAATCGCAATGCCTCCGAACAGCCCGTGCTCCGTCTCGAACCGGCAGCCGAACAGTTCCTCGCTTTTTTTCAAAACTTTCTCCGCTTCCGCAACCACTTCAGGACCGATACCGTCCCCTGCAATCACGGCAATCTTCTTCACTTCCGCCAACACAACTCACTCCTTTGATCTGCATAACTATAATTGTTGTATCACATTTGGCGGACAAAGACAAAGATATAATAGCTATGATCATTATAGGTGCTGTCTATTAATTCATTTCCAAATCGGGTGCAGGATGTGTAAAATAAAAAAGAAGCAGATAGAGCGAATGAACGACCGATATCAGCTTATACAGGGAGCGATGTCCATGATGAATCGTTTTGGAGTTTATTTTATTATTGCCGCCAGCGCCGCCGACGCCGTGCTGACCGATATCGGCATCCGCATGCATCAGGTGACCGAGGGCAACCCGCTAATGGCTTATTGGTATCACAGCAGCCCTGCGATGTTTTACGGAATCAAGCTGCTTTTGCCGCTTGCGCTGCTCTATATGTATCCGAGGGTCATGAACAGGATGATGATCCGCCGCATGATCGGGGGCGCATCCCTGCTTTACGGCAATGTGCTTGCGCTCCACTGCTTATGGATCGCCTCGCTTTTCATCACATTTAAATGGTGAACAACCCCAAGTACCAAGCGATCCACGCATTGCCGAAAAACATCGACAGCAGGCCGCCTGCGGCGATAAACGGTCCGTAAGGCAGCGCCCCGGACCGTCCGATGCGTCCGGCGGCAATAAGCGCCAGGCCGATTGCACCGCCAAACAGCGCCGAGAGAAAAATCGTCAGCAGTACCAGCTTGAAACCGATCGTCAAGCCGACCAGCGCCATCAGCTTGATGTCGCCTCCGCCCATGGCCGGCTTTCCCAGCCATTCCCCCACTGTGGAAACAAGCAGCAGCAAGCCGCCGCCGCTCAGAAAACCGAGCGCGTATTCCCCTATCGGCAGAGGGTGAATGAAAATCCGCAAAATCATAAAGCCCAAAATTGCAGGATAAATCAGTTTGTTGGGAAGCAGACGATAGTTCAAGTCGCTGACCGTCAGGATCATCAAAAGCCCCGCCAGCGGATAAGCGATCCACAGCTCGCTGTGAAGGGAAACCAAGAAGGGAAGCACCGCGAACAGCGCTCCCGTTCCCCATTCCACCGCTGCCAGCGAAGGAAACAGCTTTGAATGACAGTGTTTGCATTCACCGCTTTTTTGTATCCCCCTGATCACTGGCAGCAGTCGAATGAACGACTGCTCCGACCGCAACCCGCAGCTGCTGCAGCTGATCTTGCCCCAGACGGGCACTTTCCGGGGGAGGCGGATACCTATCACGGCAAACAAAGTTCCGAAAACCGTGCCCAGTGCAAATAAGCCCAATGTTGCCATAATCGCCCATGCAGTCATTTCGCTTTCTCCCGCTTTCTAAAGGTCATTAATTTTCTTTCTTGCTAAACTCTCTGACCCCGGTAAACGGCCCCCCCATTTTATCGTCCAGCCAGCCGGCCAGCTTGCGAAACCCCTCAAGCGAAAGCTCCACGGTCTGTTTCTTGTCGCCGCCGTCGCTAAGCTCTATGCTGATGACATTATCCTCTTCGGTCACGACCACCAGATAACGGTTGGATCCCCCTTGCATTTCCTCGGTCCAATTGCACATATAACTGCTGGAAAAATTCTTCATTTTGCTTATCCCTCCAAATAAAGTGATGATTTTGTCGCTTGGCTTGACCAGCAAGCGATTGATGACATCCGCTTTGGGAACGGATTTGTCTTCTCCTTCTTGCTTCGCTTCCGGCTGATCGCGCTCGGATTGGCTCTCTGCCACCTTGGGAATGAAAAATTCATCTATCGCTTGATCCAATTGACGATGAAGTTCTTCATCCTCCTGCTCCGGTTCCGTTTCATACATATCGGTACCCGCCGTCGGCGGCAGTTCTTCTCCTGCCGAATCCCGGGCAGAAATTCCCGGAAAGCCCTCTGCCGGAGGATTCGCCTCAAAACCTTCATTATGGAGTTTGGCGGTTTCGCTGCTGATCATGGACGACGAACCCGAAGCTCCAGCATGGGAAGCCATCGGCTGCATCACTTCGGCCGGCTCATCTTGAACGGGTTCGGAAACTTGAACTGGCTCGGAAGCTTGAACTGGCTCGGAAGCTTGAACAGGCTCGGACGCTTGAACTGGCTCGGAAGCTTGAACAGGTACGGAAGTTTGAACAGGCTCGGAAGCGGGCTCATCTGCCGAAACGGCGTACTGCTTGACAATTTCCTGCACCTTGTTAGGCTTGAATGGCTTCATCACGTAGCCTACGGCTCCGGCTTTGAGCGCCTCGGAAATCAGGTCCTGCTGGCTCATCGCGGAGCAAATCAGCACAATGGCCTCGGGATCGATCAGCCGGATCTCCTTGAGCGCTTCAATCCCGTCCATTTCCGGCATCGTGATGTCCATCATCACCAAATCGGGACGCAATTCCTCGAAGCGCTGCACGGCTTGTTTCCCGTTCTCCGCTTCCCCTACTACCTCATATCCGGACTGCACCAAAATATCGGTCAGCATCTTGCGGATAAACCTTGTGTCATCCACCACCAAAATTTTGCAAGCCATTTTTTGTTCCTCCCTTCGCATGATCCTTGCCGTGTTATTGTATATAATCGATCTGCTTGACAAATACCGAAACCTGATCGGTCACCGGAATGCCTGCAGGCGGATCGTTGTACAGCTGGTTGTCGTAAAATACTTTCAGGCGGGCCAGATCGGCGGCCAATGAGGACTGCCCGTCGGTAAAATAATAGCCCGATCCCGCCGGGGACACGTTTGTATTCACAAACGCATTCCCGGTAAAACCGTCGATGCCGGGCGATGTGGAGAAATTGCCGCGCACTCCGCTCAACATGACGTTGCGGCCGTGGATCCCGCCTTTGATCAGAAGGCGGGAGAGCACGCCGTAAACATTCATATCCTGATCGCTGTACAGAAACGCGCGCAGCTTGTTTTCTCCGGAGGTGCTGGAGATTTGCGTCTTCATGTTGTCGGACATATCGATTTTTCCCGTGGCCGCCACGATTACCGGCTTGTCGGCAAAGCCAGTGTTCTGGTTGATCGAGTTCATTTCCTTCAGCTCCACGCTGCCGTCGACATAAATCGTGCCATCCACGTTCAGATCGCCGATGATTTTCAAATTGCCTTTGACGAACATCGTGCCGCGGAAGGTAAGATTATTCAAAACCGCATTCCCGTCCACCGCCATAAATTGCCCGTCATCCAAGGCAATCGAACCGCTCATATCTGCCGCAATCAAATCGGGATCATTCAGATGAGCCGATATCGATCCGCCGTGTATTTGCAGGCTCGCCCCTTGCTCCTGCCGAAGCAGTCCGCGGGTGAGCAGCATATTGCCGTAAACATCCAAATTCCCTTTTACGCTAACCCACTGATCATCGCTGAAGCGGATGCCGCTCATGCTGCCCGGCGAGCCGATCGCAGCCTGCGCCCCGTTGTAGCCGTCACCGATTTGCGCTCCATCGAGGCCAATCCAGGTAAGCGGCGCATCATAGCTGGTGGAAAGAACTGCAGAGGTTTTAGTGGCAACGGCCGCAGCGATGTTGAGCGGCTCCCCGAGCTCCAGCGAACGATCGGCAAAAGGCTGGTATTTGGAGAAAAAGCTTCTTTCGAAGGAAGTGCGGCTGCTCCCATCCAGCGTATAATGGCCTGACATCGCTTGAATGAAACCTTTCAATGAAGGATAATCGCTTTCCGCGTCATATTCGGAAATCCCCGATTCGATGATGAAATGGGCTTTTTTCGTAATATTCAAATCCCCGCCGGCCAGCGCATCACCGATAATAAACGGAGCTCCCTGCAGCGATAAATCGGCCGCCGCGGAGACCGGATAACGGAAAATCGGATTGATTGTGCTGACATAAAGCTTCATCGTCTTCTTTACCGACCGGCCGGGTTGGATGCCGCTTGTTTTCCCTTCCGAAACAACCACAATTTGCCTCACATAGGGTCCGTCGGGATCCGGTGCCGGCAAAAGCGTCGGATGTGTGATTTCGCGCGAGCGCTGTTCTGCGGACAGCCCCGGATCAAGGGAAAAATCGACCGTATAGCTCCCTCTTTCCGTTTTCACCGTGTACACGCCGGGATGGTGGGTCGGATCGTCGGAAATGCGGTCGATGACATCCGTCAGGTTGGCTTCCGTCTGAGCGATTCTGTCGCGGTAGCCGCTTGCGCCATTCGCTTGATCCACCGCATTGCGAACCAGCGACAAGGCCTCATCCAAGCCGTCCTGGGCTAAAATTTCCGCCCGGATATCTCCTTCCGCGCCGGCCGAATGAATAAAGCCGTTCTGCACCACTTGCAGCAGCGCAAGGCCGATCAACGTCATCAAGACCACCGCCAGCATGGCAATTACCAGTGCGGCACCGCTTTCGCCCAATGGATCGCCGTTCTTGCCTTTCCTGCCGCTTCTGCTCATCCCTTTCCCTCCTACTCATTCCAAACGGAACAATGGAATTTTTCTGTCGATTTGCAAATTGGATTGTTCCGCAGCTATTGTCTGCTCGGCCGCATTGCCGGTAAAAGTGATTTTCAACCAGACCAGATCGTGTTTGGAGCTGTCGGTAAAATTTCCGTCCATCGTAAAGCGGGTGTTGGCGAGCGGATATTCATGCACTTTACCCGACAGCGGTTCGATCACCTCGAACGCGCTGCTTGTAAATTTCAGCCTCACCTCATGGACATACTCGTTCGGATCGTCACTGCGCTTGACCACGAGCACCTCATGTTCATTTAAGGTTCCGTCCGCATGATAAACCGGCTCGGCATATACCCCATCCCGCAAATTATCGATCACGCTGCTGAAAATATAGTTCGCTTGATTGCGCAGCTGTGTTTCTACCGTTATGCGTTTGTACATCGTAACGCCCATCAGCATGAACGAATATAGAATGGAAACGATCATGCTGATGATCATCATGCCTGCCAGCACCTCAATCAAGGTCATGCCCTTTTCGCCGTGCAGGCGGGACAGCGCACGCTTGTGAAAGCCTGCTTTCATCCCGTCACCTCCGTTTGACCAAATAGGTTTGAAAATCCGCTGCGAATTTCCCCGAAGGCACATCCCCGGACTGGACCTCTGCTGAGGTCCAATAAACCGTGATGTGCGTGGCGATCAAATACCGCTGCGGCTGCTGGCCGGACCCCATGGCGCTCTGCAGCTCCTGATTTCTTCCCTGGTCACGGTTGTCCAGACGGATCATATAACGATAGACGGTTCCATTGATCGGAGGGTTGGAGGTCGGATCAAAGTCCACCTCCCCGCTGGTCACCAGCTGCTTGACATACTGCTCCTCAGGCGTGCTGGAAGCATTGACCGCCGAGGTTACGGAGGCGTTGGACATGAGTGTGACGCTTCCTGGCGTACCTGCAGCCAAGCCCTGCTGCTCAATGAATACATTCAGATCATCAAAGCTGCTGCCGTCCTGGAAAACCTTTCTCAGCTCCGCAGCCTTCAATCTCGCCAAATTGGCAGCGATCACTCTGCGGCTTTGATCGGCGGATTTTTCCATTGCGGAAAAATAATAGCCGATGATCGTTACCGTAACGACGGACATGATCGTAATCGCGATAAGGATTTCCACGAGCGTAATGCCCGATTCCTCGGTCAATTTTCGCTTCCATGGCTGAAAGGGATGCACTTTCATTCTCCTCTTTAGTATCTGTTCTGGTCATAATTGATTTTGATCAGCAAAGGCTTCATTCGCGTGTCTGACGGCGACGCTATCCGATCCGAATCCACCAGCTTGAGATGCACGTAGCTTGTACCGGCCCTGGATACAATGAACTGGCCTGCGCCGAGCTTTTTCCATTCCGTGCTGCTGTCTGACGGCCGGGTTGTACCGGAAGTAATCGCGTAATACATTTCCTTTACGGTAACCGCGGCTTGTCCATCCTTGACCGGTACGGGCATCCATGTTTGATAATCGACAGTGACCTTGACCGGCTTGTTGGCTGCCGACGAGGAAGCGCCGAAATCGACAGTGCTTCCGTCTGCTTGAATCGCCGCAAGCGTGCCGATCGGACCCGGATTGACCTTGAAGTAAACGGTTGCGGTCTGTACGGCTCCGGAATAATTTTCCGCTTCCGCAATCAGCTTGTGCCAGCCGTATCTGGGGCGTTTCGGATCGTCGCCGGATTGATCGGCAATCACCTCGCTCAAGCGAAAAGCCAGTACGGATTTGCGCGGGTTCGCAGCATCCACCGTTCCCCCCTGTTTATCGGGCGCGGAGGAAGCCTCCTTATCAATCCATACTCGGATATTGTGAATGTAGCTCTCCGTCTCCGCTGCGGTAATTTGAATCAGCGGGTCGTCGGTCGGGTTTTGCGAGTTGAGATCGTTCAGCGCAAGCGAAGGAGGCGTCGTATCGTTGGGTCCGTAGACCGGGGCATGCGCAGCCCATCCGACATTATCCAGCGCGTCGATGCTTACGCCTGCCGCCAGCTCGCTGCTGTCGGCCTGAAACGCAAAGTTTGATACCGAAGCGTCCTCGGGTATCGCCGTGCCGCTCTTGGTAAGCGTGAAGATCTCCTTCCCGTCAGTGTCCGTGGTCAAACCGCTGTCGCTGTCGCTTACCGTACCCTCAAGCACAAAGCGGTACAAGCCGTACGTCGGGGTGAAATCGCCAATCACTGCGGGAATGAGCGGCGGCGTGGAATCGAGCGAGAACGTCCTGCTGCTGTCTGCTCCGTTGTGCGCAACCGCCGGCACCGCCCCCGCTCCGGCAATCGCATGCGTTACGGCATGGGCTTCAAGCTGCAGTCCGGCTCCCGAAAGATTGAGACGGACGCGATCTCCCGGCAGTACGCTGTTCCATGGTCCCCAGACGCCGTTACCCGCTATCCGGTATTCATAGTGATGCACGTAATCGCCTGTAAAATCCGTCCCCGAAAATGCGGTTTGCGGCGGCAGGCCGGGGACCGATCCGCTCAGCATGAGCACGGCGGGGCCTTTTTTGTAGGCGGTATCGGCCGGATCAATCGCCGATCCGTTGTAATCAATAATCGCCACTGATGGCGCCGTTGGTGCAAGATCAAGCGTCTGTTCGCTGCCGTCGGCCAGTTCCACCGCGATTTGCGACTCATTGCTGCCATCGACAAAATGCATATCCTTCACTGGCTGGTCGCCCAGATCGACGCTCCATTGCAGGTTTCCTGCGCTGTCCTGGCGCTCTACGACACCATCTCCGTCTCCGATATACAGATTGTTCCATTGATCCTTCAGGAAAACCTTGACCGTTACGGTTGCCGGAAGTGAATTGAGCAGTGCGGTTTCCCTTGCCTGCCCGTTATTGTCGGTATAAGCAACCTTGAGGAATGCTGCCGGATTAAACGAATACGTCCCCGCATGATCAAAGGCGACTTCGGCTTGCCGCTGCACCAGCGTCTGATCGAAAGCACCGGAAACAAAATGGATATCCGGCAGGGCCATGATAAGCGCATTCGCTCCTGTCGTCGCATCTGGCTGGGAAGTTACGCCGGTCTGTCCCGGAGCCATATACGCACCTAGCGGCAATGTATGGACAAGGAGAGCTCCCGTTATCGCTCCGTCCAAGTTGTCCGCCGTTTTCAGCGGGTCGACCAGATACTGCACGGTCAGGGGCGTCTTGATATCCCAGTTGTTCAAATCCGCTGTTCCGCCGCCAAGGCTGGCCACACCCTCCAAGGTCAGATTTTGCGGATATAGAAACTGCAGGGAGATCGGATCGTTGATCGTATACGATCCCGGCGTCTGATCGACCTTGTAGTTGATTACGGCCGGATCGAGCTGATAGGTTGCCGGGCTGCCGGTATATTTAAGCGGAACGGAAATCTTTCCGTTATAATTCAAATCCTGATAGTTAAAAGGAATGTCCGCGCGATTGATCGTCAGCACGTTGTTGTTCAAGGTAATTCCGCTGATCGTTTGGGCGAGCTCAAATCCTGCGGGAAAAGGCTGTGTCAAGGTGATGTTGGTGATTTTGGGCGATAGCACTTGGGTAATGGAAGTGAATGCCTGATCAAGCTCGCTTTGGTTCGATGCCTGATAGTATTGCCCCCCTGTGTCGGAGGCTATTTGCTGCAAAAGGTCGGTATCCACATTGCTGCCCGAGCTGGCCAGCGCAATCGTAAACACCGGTATGCCTTGGGCGCCCAGGTTTTGACCGTCCTGCAGCGCTTCCGCCCTGGCTCTCGTCCGGTCGGATACGTTTTTTTGCGTGACGTCGTCATGATAATAATTGGCGTAACCATCCGTGAGCAAAATGATATATTTCGGCTGCGTGCTGTCCTTGACCATTTGATAGCCGAGCGTCAAGCCATAATCGATATTCGTTCCCCCGTTTGGATACAGGTTGTTGATCGTCTGATCCACTTGGTTGTAATCGGTTGTCGGATTGATCAGCATGGAAGCGCTTGTGGAAAAGGAGACAACCCCTACTTTATCCCCGTAATTGGCTGTCGCGAGACTGCCGGTAAGCAGCTTGGAGGACATCTTCAAGGCGTCGATCCGTTTGGTGCTGTCAGAGCTCGAAACCGGATAGCCCATGCTTCCGGAAACGTCCAGCACCATCGCCAGATCGAGCGGCTGACGCTGTACGTAAGATCCTGTCGGATCAATGCTGTAATTCATGTTGAAGGTTTCATTGATGAAAATTTGATTTTTGTCCACGCTGCGCGTACCGCTTAAACCGAGGCTTCCCGCCGCCATCGCAGCCTGGGGCAAAAGCGTCAGCAGGAGCAGCAGCGCAAGCGCGGCGGAAAACCATTTTCGGATTGCGATTGTTTTTCTCATAACTCGTCCCTCTTTTCCTATTAGACTTGATGAATCAGCAAAATCAATGCCGAAATGACCCTGAAGGCCTCACCCCGTTTTAATGAATGGGTCGGTTGGAAGGTGCCGTCCGGATATCCGTTGATGATGCCGGTGCGAATCACGTATTGAAGGGCTTGCCGCTGATCCGCGGGAAGCTTGCCGATATCTTTGAAATCGGCCGTTTTCTCGCTCAATGCAACGGAAAAGCGGGAAATTGCGCGGTAGATGAATTCAGCCATTTCCGCGCGCGTGATCGGCTTGTCCGGATGGAATGCGCCGCTGCCCTTCGGGACGATGCCCGCTTCCTCCGCGGCGGCCACAGCCGAAGCGGACCAGTGTGCTTTCAAATCCGCATAGCCCGGATCTCCGTTGCCGGCCGTGTTCAATCCCAGCGCCCTGACCAGAAGGGCGACAAATTCCGACCTGGAGAGTGTCTTGTCGGGACGGATCGTGTGATCCTTGTACCCGGCCACCACCTTGATGCGAAGCAGGTGAATCATGTAATCCTTAGCCCAATGGCGCCTGGCGTCGGCAGGCAGTTCTTCATCCACGACAACGAACGGGATCTTCGCTTTCAGCGCTACGCTCTTCTGATCCTTGGCTGCGGCCAGCTGAAGCTCTTTTACGTTCATGCCATACACATTGACAATTCCGTCCGCGGGAATCTGCGAACGTTTGCTTCGCTTCGCTTCGGCATCCGTGGGAAGATCCGCAGTCCAGGGCATGACGCCCAGGAAAGCCTTGCTTTGGAAATACTGCTGCGAGTCGGCGGCAAAGTAGTCCGCAATCATTTCCTGCATTTCCGGCATGGTGTTGATTACAGCACCCCTGCGGTCCGTCCAGATTTCATCCCAAGACGTATAAAGATCGCTGCCTGTGCGCGAAACCAATCCCGTCCAAATACGGATTTTGGCGGCGCAGCGGCTGTCCTCGGGATTCGCATATGTGACCGTCGCATAAGGTTTCCCAGAAAGAACTTTTCCGACATACAGATATTCCGGCTGAAAATGAAAGCTCTGATAAAGCTTTCCGCGCTGTTCGGCCGTTTTGCCCAGCAGCCCTCCCCAATCCGCCGCGGTTGGGTCGGCCGCTGCCGCCTTCGGCAGTGCCACGATATTCATGATCAGGGCCGACAGCACGGTCAACAGCAGGAAAAGCTTGCCGTTTGTTTTCATCCTAATCCTCCCCCAGACTCGTCTCGTATTCTCTGATGACTTCTCTATGGATGGCGCCTTCTTGAGCAAGCTGTTTGAGCGACGACATCATGGTCTGCATGCCCAGTTGGCGGTTCGTTTGAATCACCGATTTGATTTGATAGATTTTCTCCTGACGAATCAGATTGGCTACAGCCGGCGTATTGATCAGGATTTCCATCGCCATCGCCCGTCCGCTTCCGTCCATGCGCGGAATCAGCCGCTGCGACAATACGCTGATCAGTACGGAGGAAAGCTGGATGCGGATTTGCCGCTGCTGTTCCGTCGGGAAAACGTCGATAATGCGGTCCACCGTTTGCGGCGCGTCCGGCGTATGCAGCGTTCCCAGCACAAGATGGCCGGTTTCCGCAGCCGTAATCGCGGTGCGGATCGTTTCCAGATCGCGCATCTCTCCGACCAGTATCACATCGGGATCCTGCCGCAGTGCCGCCCGCAGGCCATTGGAGAACGATAATGTATCGATGCCGATTTCCCTCTGCGCAACCAGGCTCTGCTTGCTTTGGTGAATATATTCAATCGGGTCTTCCAAGGTGATGATATGTTTTTTCTGTGTTTCGTTGATATAGTCGACAAAAGCGGCCAGCGTCGTCGATTTGCCGCTGCCCGTCGGTCCCGTTACAAGCACCAGCCCCTGCTGCTTCAAGGCAAATTCCCTGACGATATCGGGCAACTGCAGGCTCTCGATAGGAGGAATGCTCGTCGACAGCACGCGGAAGGCCAAATTGACCGCCCGCTTTTGGCGGAATGCATTGACACGGTAGCGGCAAAGACCGGGAAGAGCAAAGGAAAAATCCACTTCCCCTTTTTTTTCAAGCTGCTCCAGCTGATCCTTGGAGAGAATTTCCTTGGCCATTTCCTGCGTGTCCTCCGGCATCAGAACCCGATCCAACACCTTGGTCAATCTGCCGTGCAGGCGCATCAGCGGTTCCGTACCCACGCTCAGGTGCAAGTCGGAGGCTTTGGATTCATAGGAAACGCGCAGCAGATTTTGGACGCTGAGCGAACGGGCAGTTTGCTCTATCGGCAGGCTCACATCATATTCCCCCTTTGACTTGGCTGTTTAGTTCAGCGGATTGCTTCTTCCGAGCGGTGTCTCGGCATCGACCGGGATCGGCGTTTTGAAATAGACCTTCATTCCCGGCGCATAATAGCTCACCAGCTTGAAGCTGGCCTCTACCGCCTGATTTGACCGGTGCACTTGGACCGGCGGCGCGACAGTTTGTGTGAAGGTCAGATTGTCAACCTCCATCAAGCGCTCCGAGGTTTGAATTTCGCTGATCAGGCGTGAGATTTTGTCGTAGCTGCCCTTCACCGAAAAATTCATTTCCACCGGAACGACAAGTGCGGCAAGCGCCGCTTGAGCGGCGTCGTTCGCTTCTGCATTATTCTCAGCCGGTTTCTTGCCGGCAGAAGCTTTCTCCGTCTTCGCTTGACCGAAATTGAACGAATAGGTAGACATCGGCAATCCGCTGACGACCTCCAGCATGCGCAAATGGCGCAGCAGCAGCTCCACATTCGGTTCTTCGGGGATTGCCCGCCTCACATCGGCGATCGCCGTAGCATCCTTGGCGTTGATCTGCCCGACAGCCGCAAGCTGCATTTTCAATTGCTGCAGCTGCTGCTCCTTCTCGGCAAGCTGCACTTGCTTCTGATCGCGTTCCGCAAGCTTGGGCATGACGAAATTCAAGTACATTACGCCTAGTATCAAAATGACCACGATCAATATAAATCCCTGCACTTTCGATCTGCTTATGCTTGCCATTACGATTGCCCCTCCTTGGCTGTCGGCGGATCCGTATAACGCAGCTGAAAAGTCATTTGGATCACCGGCAGCACGTTGCTGTCGGCTCCGGTTTGCCCATTGGCCTGCGCTTGTTTGTCCTTAGCAAGCTTCAGCTTATTGAATCCGCTCATGCTGATCAATTGGAAGGCCGGCGAGGATTGAACCGCCTCGCTGAAGGCAATCACGCTTTCCGTCGAATCGAAGATGGCCGTTAGCTGAATATCCCGGTTATGCGCAATCGATAAATTGGCTGCATCGGAACGCATCGGCAGCAGTCCGGTCAGCTGCTTCAGCACGTCGCTTGCGAGCGGCTGCTTGTTTTTGAGATAATCGGGAAGCTGCAGAAATTGCGCCATTTGCCCGCCTGCTCCCGCTCCGGCGATTTGCTCCTGAAGCTGGCTGATTTGCGTGTTGACTTGGGTCAAGCTTTGATCCGCGGTGCGGATATCGGCACGTGCGTCAAACCATAGCCAGCCCATGGCGCCCAACCCGGCTGCAGTGATCAGGATCATCAGAACGGAAAACAGATTTCCATTCTGCACCTTTGCCGTCCGCCGCTGCAGCAGGTTGATATCGATTGGACGAAGATTTGGGGTAATCATTGCGCTCATGCCTCAAGCTCCTTTCAAGGCCAAGCCCAACGAAATCGCGTAGGTATGATGATGCATGTTGACATCCTGCAGCACGGCGTCCATCGGCAGATGACCGATCGTGCCCGCAAACTGGTTTTGCAGCAGTGTACTGAGCGAATCAAGCCAGTCGGCGTTTCCGGTCAAATACAGCCGGTCAATGTCCTCCTGATCGGTGGATACCGAATATTTGTAATAGTTGAGAATGCGTCCGAGCTCGACCGAGAGATTGCGGGAGTATGCTTCCGCCATATCGTTGCCCGATTCCAGCACATACTGGTAATTCATCATCACGGTGCGGAAAAAAACAGGAATTCCTTGGACGAAAATACTGATATCGGCATGATCCGTCTCGCAATCGATGACAATGAAGCGCTGCAGCAGCTGCTGCCCCGATACCATGCTGTTGCGGTTCAGCAGCCGCAGCAAAGCAAGCGGCCCAAGCTCGACGGATAGCGGGAGCAGTCCGGCCCGTTCCACTACATTGGCATAGCTTTCCACGACATCGGAAGGAGTGGCGAAAATCAGCACCTCTTCCTTTTTCCCGTCAGTCTCCTCTGAAACCTCCGGCGCGCCCAAGCGAACGTAGTCGAATACCGGATTCTTGAAGGGAAGCTGGGCTGCCCCCAACAAATCGACCTCGATCAGGTTGCGAAGCTCTTTATCTTTCAGCGATGAGAACAACGAGCGCCGTAAAACCACATTTGATGTGGGAATCGACAGATTGGCGCCGGATTGCTGCAATCCGGCTTTCTTGACCAAGCTCTCCAGCCGCTCGGCTACTGCTTTCTCATCGACGATTTTTCCGTTTTTAACGCTTCCGCCGTCAAGCGGCAGCGCATGCTGCTGCACGACTTTGAGTGTGCGGGCTTTCCCCGCCACCTCGACGATTTTGATTTGACTGTCGGAGATGTGAACCCCGCAGGTAAGTTTGATTTTTTTGCCGAACATAATGACTGACTCCTCTCAATACCAAATGGTACCCGCCATGCCGCAGGCGCGGCAGGGCGGGATAAGAGATGATAATTACTTGACGTTGTTGCCGGTTGCATCTACATTGTCGATGTCGTTTTCGGCACAGCTGCTGAACCAGACGGTGCCGTCGGCAGCTTGTACCGTAACTTGATATTGCACCGTATCCGTCGTGATGCCCGCTGTGGTTGTGGCTGTCCGGAATGCAGAAATCGTCGTGGCATTCAGATCATAGGTCGTGCCTTTGCGATAAGGATCCTTGATCGGTCCGTTGATATAACCGGCGTCGATCAGCTGCTGCAGCGTGATCGCCACGCCTTCGTTCGCCCCGGTAGGAAGACTGCCCGCTGCCACCGGTGTTCCTATGCCGCTGAAGCCGTGAGTCGCGATCGCCATTCTGGCCGAATCCACCAATTCATGGGCGTTGGCCATCTGCGATTTACGTTCGGAATTTTTGATGATTGCCGAAACGGACGGGATCGCGATCGCTGCAATAATGCCCAGAATGACGATAACCGCCAGCAGCTCGATCAAGGTCAAGCCTTTTTCATCCTTGTTGAACTTGCGCAAACTGAATTTCGGAAACTGCCAATTTCTCATTAACTTTTGTGCATATACCATATTAATTCCACCCTCTTTTTCAAATTTAAATGATTGTTTCAGTTGTACTGCTGAGCTTTGCTCCAGAGAAACCATAGTCAATTTGGTTTCACCCCCTTTCAAGGATGCTGTCGATCAATTCAAGAAATTTTGATACATTTTGAACATCGGGGTCATGATCGAAGCTACGATCAAGCCGACAATCCCTGACACCACCAGCAGCATCAGCGGCTCGATGATCGCTTTGATGCGGTCCACGCTTTGATCGACATCGGCTTCGTAAAAATCGGCGATTTTCTCCAGCATTTGATCCACCTGTCCGGTTTCCTCGCCGATATTGAGCATCTGAATGACCATCTTCGGGAAAATCCCGCTTTTGCCGAACGGCTCGGACAGCAGATTGCCCTGCTGCAGACTGTCCCTCGCCTCCGCCAGCACGCCGGCCAGCAGCCTGTTGCCCACAACCCGCTCCGCCACCTGCAGTGCCTGCAGTACGGGAACGGCGCTGATAAAAAGCGAGGATAGCGTGCGGGTCAATCTGGCGATAGCCGCTTTTTTCATAATCAAGCCGAAAATCGGAATGCGGTATTTCATGCGGTCGATGCTTAGCCGGCCCTCATCGGTGCCCATCCACATGCGGGCAATCAATACGGTTCCGATCGTCAGCATCAGCAGCACCCACCAATAAGCTGCGATCATATGGCTGGCGCCCATGACGATGCGGGTGACGAGTGGCAGCTCGGCGCCCTGCTCCTGAAACATCGCAGCGAAGGTCGGAACAATCTTGACCAACAGGAAAATGACGACAAGCACAGTGATGATCAGCACGATAATCGGATACGTCATTGCCGATTTGACCTTTTGAACCGTTTTATATTCCTTTTCGTAATGGTCCGCCATGCGCAGCAGCACGTCATCCAGATTTCCCGCAGTTTCCCCGGATGCGATCATGTTGACGAACATTTCCGGAAATACCTTGGGATGGTCGCCCATCGCTTTGGAGAGCGACAATCCGCTCTTGATTTGCAGCGAAACCTCGCCGAGAGCCCGCTTTAAAAATTTGGCCGTGGTTTGATCCTCGAGAATATCAAGCGCCCGGTCGATCTGCACGCCGGAGCGGATCAATGTGGCGAACTGCCGGCAAAAGATGACGAAATCATCAAGCTTTACCGCTCTGCCGATGATGATTTCCTTATCGAACAGCGACGCCGCCTTTTCTTTGATGCTGTGGATGTTCAGTCCCTGCTCGCGCAGCTCGACAATCGCCGTCTGCTTGCTCAAGGCATTGACCGAGCCTTTCATTTTCCTCCCGCTCTCGCTCACCGCTTCGTATACAAAAATCGGCATGGCTTGCCGTCGCTCCTTTCATTATTCGTCGGAAACAGCCTTCATGATTTCCTCGGGAGTGGTAATGCCTTCACTGACCTTGAATAAACCGTCGTACAGCAGGGAATGAAAGCCATGCTCCTGCACATGGCGCTGCAGCTCGTTGACCGCAGTGTTCTGGGAAATCAACCGGCGCAGAGGCTCGTCCACCACCAGCACTTCATGAATCGCGATCCGCCCTTTATACCCTGTCTTGTTGCAGGTCCCGCAGCCTTTCCCGCGAATAATCTGCGGCTTGCTGTCGGTAATTTTGCGAACGACGGATTCCATGATTCCCGATATTTTTTGGCCGCTTCCCTGCTGAAGCAGCCCATGCTGTTCAAACAAGGCCAATTCCTCTTCCTTGGCAGGCGTGCTGTAGGCGCACTCCCTGCATACCCTGCGAACCAGACGTTGGGCAACGACGCAATTCAGCGAGGAGGCGATCAAATACGGATCAATGCCCATATCGATCAAACGGGTAAGTGTGTTGACCGCCCCATTCGTATGAATCGTGCTTAACACCAGATGACCGGTCAAAGAGGCGCGCACGGCGATTTCCGCCGTTTCCGAATCGCGGATTTCCCCGACCATCACGATATTCGGATCCTGCCGCAATATGGAGCGAAGTCCAGAGGCAAAGGTCAAGCCGATTTGCGCATTCACCTGCACCTGGGTAACGCCATCCATTCTGTATTCCACCGGATCTTCCACGGTGATGATTTTTTCCTCCGGTCCGTTCAAACGGTGCAGGACGGAATAGAGTGTCGAGGTTTTACCGCTTCCGGTCGGACCGCTGATCAGCACAATGCCGTTCGGCCGTTGGATCATCTTCTCGAATTTGGCGAGATTGGGTTCGCTCAGGCTGAGCTCACTCATCTTCTTGATCCCCGAGGACTGATCGAGAATCCGCAGCACCACGCTTTCTCCGTGAACCGTTGGAAGTGTGGATACACGAATATCGATACGCTTGTGCTCGATTTGCATTTGGATTCTTCCGTCCTGAGGCAGCCTGCGTTCGGCAATATTCAGCTTTGCGATAATTTTCAAACGGGCGGTAAGCAGCCCCTGCATGGATTTAGGCAAGGTCTTCTCCGTATGCAGCACTCCGTCGACCCGGTAGCGGATCATGATTTGCTTTTCCTGCGGATCGACATGAATGTCGCTCGCCTTTTGCAGCACGGCAGCCTGGATCATTTGATTTACCAGCTTGACGACCGGAGATTCCTGATTCAATGCTTCCTGCTCCGCTTCGCCGTCCATGGGATCGATATCGTCCAGCAATTCCTCCACCGAGTCCTGCATCCCGTAATTGCGGGAAATCGCTTGCTCGATTTCCGACTTGATGGCAATGACCGGCTGCACGGTCATGCCTGTGGAAAGCCTCAGCTGCTCCAACGCGTCATAATTTAACGGGTCGGCCATTACTACCCGGAGCTTGCCGTTCTTGTTGGCAATCGGGATCATGCTGTATTTTTTGGCGACGGATTCGCTGATCATTTGCGCTGCTGCCATATCAATCGGTGTATCGAACATATTCACTGCCGGAAACCCCAGCTGGAATTCCAGCACTTCAACCAGCTGACGTTCACTGATATACCCTAGATCGATCAGTATTTCGCCTAGCTTTTTGCGGGTATGGGCTTGCTTTTGCAGCGCCTCCTCCAGCTGCTCCTGCGTGATGATTCCGTTGGCAATTAACAGTTCACCAATTCTCATGACAATCCCTCATCTCAAGGAAATAATTCACTTTGCCTTTTGCTCTGCTGTCGGTCCGCTTGCCGTAACAATCGGATGGGGAGGATAAAAGTCCTTGCTGATCAGCTGCAAAATGCCTTTCTGCGCCGATTCCCCGGTGACTTTAATCAGCAGGCCGTCTTTGCCTTCATCCTCTTTCACAGACACCCCTTCGGCCAGAGTAAAATCTACCAGTTTGATTTCTTCGGGATGGAAGCTCTCTTTGGAGATCCGGATCGTTGGTTTGCTCCAATCTGCCGGAGTCACCGCCTCAAAGGCGATAAGGGGCAGACCGTTTTGGATCTCTGTTTTTATCGTGATGGCATACGGGGATGAATTAGCAAAGCTCAAATCCTTGCGAATTCCTCCCTGCCGCAAGAGGGTCTGATCGATTGCCGTATCGTAGCCCGGATTGACGTAATCCGGAAGATCGTTGTGAATGTATCGCTGTCCGATGTCCAATCCGGCTTGTACGGCGCATTGATAGAGCAGCGAAGCCGCATAGGACAGCTGAGCCTCTTGAAGCTTGCCGGCTAAGCCCGCTTTGTTCAGCTCGTTTCCAAAGGAAAAGGTTTGGTTGGAGTTTATACTTAATCCGTCCATTTGCTGAATCAGCTTGGCCAGTGAAGCATCTACCTTCAGCTTCCCGCTCGCTTGGGTAAGCACCGTTTTTTTCATATCCTTGGCGACTGCTGTGGAAACCGGTGAAGCCGGGGCCGATTGAATCGAACCTTTTTGATCCGCTGCAGCCGTCCTGACTGCAATCAATGGCTTTTGCGATAGAGAGTCGGCATTGCCGCCAACTTTTCCAATCAGATTATGGATTTGATCCTCAGCGATATCTCTTAGCTGCAGCGGATTCCAGATGCTGATACCGCCTGCGGCGATACCCAAAATCAGCAGGGAATAGATGGCCGCTTTTCCTATGCCGGCTATTTTTCTTCCTCGTTTACTGCGCATTACTGACTTCCCTCCAAGGTTGTATAGATCTGTTCAGCTCGTTCGACATTATGACTGCAGCAATTGTTTGGCGTACTCATATGAAATCATAATTTGTCAAACTTTAATATCATGCAAAGGCATTAAGCCAAACGGCCTGAACCTTTAGCCGCTGGGCAAGCATGTGATTTGCCCTAGTTTGCGCTGCCTGACGTCCTAAACTACCTGAACACAAGGTCCCAATTCATGGGTTCCACCCGGGAATCTGCCCGATCCAGATCCAGCGCCTTCCGATGAATCGTTTTGTTGATTTTTAGTACGATCGTCCTCCGCAGTGTGCCGAGTTCATGCGGGCCTAACTCTGGGCGCAGACTTCTGACAGGGGGCTATCCAAATGTTTAAGATCACGTCGCTTGAAGTGGCTTCTTGCGGACCTTGGTTCCGCTATTTGTGAACAAACAGGCTAATTTCAGCTCATTTCGGGCTGTGGTTCCGCTATTTTCACTAGAAATCATTCATTTTTGCCGTTTTAATGCCAATAGCGGATTCTGTGTCCGCAATATCAATTAAACAGGGCCATATGTGAAATAACGGATTCTGTGTCCGCTTCTACCATCGAGGCAGAGGTGCAGAGAACCCTCCAACCGGATTGGCTATAAACGTATTAAAAAAAGCGCCTTTTTCTAGGCGCTCCGGGAGAAGGATGTTAAATTAGACCGATAATTTTGAGAATAAGCGATGCTTTTGAATTGACCTGCAGCTTCTGATTGATTTTGTTTACAAAGCTTCTGACCGTATTTTCACTTATCGACAACGCTTTGCCGATCTGTTTGGAGTCATAATCCAGCGCCCAGTAAAGCGCAATTTCTTTTTCCCTCGGGCTGAGGTCCAGTTCGGCTATGCGCCGTTCCAGCACATGATCCATCAAAGGCTGATCGTTCAATATCATTCATCTCCTTCACAAATAGATGGCGTTTTTTTTCTTTTTTGCCGATTCCCCCGTTTCCATCCAGTTTTTTTCGACGGCTTACGACGCGGCGCGACACCGTTCCTATCTTTTAAGTAAGTCTTATTATACGCATTGTGAAGGCAAAAACGATCAGACTTTCATCCTAATTTTTTGTGCCTCTAATAATGCTTTAGCGCCAAAGAACCAAAACGTGCTGCAAAAGTAACAAAAAAAGAACCCTGAAATCCAATCAGGGTTCTTTCTGCATTTATTTAGGCGAATATAGGACTATTGCACCTTGGCACTCAGTCAAATTAGAGCGATACATTATCCCTGAGCGAGCCGCCGGGAGATTTCCGTTTCTCGATCAGACGATTAATGGCATCGATATAAGCTTTCGCGCTGGCTTCCAATATGTCGGTGCTGACTCCGCGGCCTTGAACCGCATAGCCGTTTTGTTTCATCACAACATGCACTTCACCTTGCGCGTCCTTGCCGTGCGTAACCGACTTGATCGAGTAATCCTCGAGCTCGACCTCTTCGCCCGTGGCTTTGTCGATCGCTTTATAGATGGCATCCACCGAACCGTTGCCTACGGCAGTTTCCTTGCGGTCGCTGCTGTCCATGACATGGATATTCACGGTTGCATTCGGCTCCGACTGGTTGAAGTAAGACAATTGGATCGAGTCGAGCTTGAAAAATTCAGGCGTTTTAATCAGCTTTTCCTCGATCAAAGCGCGGATATCCTCATCGCTTACTTCCTTTTTCCGATCGGCGAGAAGCTTGAATTTCTCGAACGCCGTATTGACCTGCTCTTCATTCAAAGCATAACCCAGATCGCCCAACTTCTCCCTGAAGGCATGACGGCCGGAATGCTTGCCCAGCACAAGCTTGCTGTCCTTGATGCCTACCGTCTCCGGACGCATGATCTCATAGGTGGTTTTCTCCTTCAGCATGCCGTCCTGATGAATGCCGGATTCATGGGCAAAAGCATTGGCTCCGACAATCGCCTTGTTGCCGGGAACGACCATTCCGGTCAATTTGCTGACCAGCCGGCTGGTACGGTAAATTTCGCTCAAGACGAGACCGGTTTTCGCCTGATAGAAATTTTGCCGCGTTTCCAGCGCCATCGCCACTTCCTCGAGGGAGGTGTTGCCGGCGCGTTCGCCAATGCCGTTGATGGTGCCCTCCACTTGGTCGGCTCCGTTCTGAATAGCCGCCAGCGCATTGGCCGTAGCCATCCCCAAATCATCATGGCAGTGGGCGCTGAGCTGGATTCTTTCGATTCCCTGAACAGTTTCCCTTAGGGTCTTGAAGATGCCGCCGAATTCATCCGGAGTCATATAACCGACCGTATCGGGAATGTTGACCACGGTAGCGCCGGCGCGGATCGCCATCTCCGTCACCTCGCAAAGAAAATCGATTTCGGTGCGCCCCGCATCTTCGGGTGAAAATTCAATTTTCGAGAAATACTTTTTCGCATAAAGAATGGCCGCTTCAGCGGTTTCCAGCACTTTCTGCTTATCCATTCTCAGCTTGTGCTGACGATGAATCGGAGAGGTGGCAAGAAAAACGTGAATGCAAGGGTCTTCCGCACCTTTCAGTGCTTCCCTCACGGCATCGATATCCTGCACGCGGGAGCGGGAAAGTCCGATCACGCTGGCGTTTTTCACAGCTCTGGCTACAGCGTTGACTGCTTGCAGATCGCCCGGCGACGCCGCTGGAAAGCCCGCTTCGATCCGGTCCACACCCAGCTTTTCCAGCTGTAGCGCGATTTCCACCTTTTCTTGGGTATTCAGATTGACTCCAGGGGATTGTTCACCGTCTCGCAACGTTGTGTCGAAAATATAAATTTTCCGCATCCCTTCCACCTCCTTATGAATGGTTCGTAATACTATACTTATACGCAAATCATCCAGACATTACTTTTTAATCCAATGCATCATTTCGCGCAGCTTGGAGCCGACCTGCTCGATTTCATGCTCCGATTCCCTGCGGCGGGTAGCCGTCAGGAAAGCACGGTTCGATTGATTTTCCAAAATAAAGTCGCGTGCGAATTTGCCTTGCTGAATGTCGTCCAGCACCCGCTTCATTTCTTTCTTCGTTTCTTCCGTCACAATCCGCGGTCCGGTAACATAGTCGCCATATTCAGCGGTGTTGGAGATGGAATCGCGCATGGTGGCAAGACCGCCTTCATAAATCAGATCGACGATCAGCTTCATTTCATGCAAGCATTCAAAATAGGCCATCTCCGGCGCATAGCCGGCTTCAACCAGCGTTTCGAAACCGGCTTTGATCAGCGCGGTCACGCCGCCGCAAAGCACGGCCTGCTCGCCGAACAGATCGGTTTCGGTTTCTTCCTTGAAGGAAGTTTCGATTACGCCTGCACGCGTGCAGCCGATGCCTTTTGCATAAGCAAGACCGATGTTCTTGGCATTGCCGGTGGCATCCTGGGCGATCGCGATCAGTCCGGGAACGCCGAAACCTTCCACGTACGTTCTGCGAACGAGGTGTCCCGGGGATTTTGGAGCGACCATCAGCACGTCCATGTCCGGGCGCGGAACGATTTGTCCGAAATGGATATTGAAGCCGTGCGAGAACAAGAGCGCCGCACCCTGCTTCATGTTCGGGGCAATTTCCTCATTATAAACCTTGGCCTGGATTTCATCCGGCATCAGGATTTGAATCAGATCGGCGATTTTGGCTGCTTCATTCACGGCCATCACTTCGAATCCGTCATTTTGAGCGGTGTTCCAGGATTTTCCCGGACGCAGTCCGATAATGACCTTGAGTCCGCTTTCCCGCAAGTTTTGAGCCTGGGCATGACCTTGGCTTCCGTATCCGATTACAGCGATTGTTTTCCCTTGCAGATAACTGAGATCCGCATCTTTTTCATAGAACATTGTAACTGCCATTGACTTGATATCCTCCTTATAAATAGCACAAATTATTTATGATTGTACCGAAAAAGGTTTCGGTGCTTCATCGAAAAAATAGCTTACTGCTTCGCCATGCCGCGAATCATCGCCGTGGCCCCGGTTCGCGTCAGCTCACGGATGCCGTACGGCTTGAGAAGCTCTACCATGGCATCAATTTTATCCGAGTCGCCGACCACCTGCACGATCAGTGTATTCGGACCGATATCCACCACGGATGCCCGGAAGGTCTCCACGACTCCGAGTATTTCCGGACGCATCGCCGGCTCCGCATTGACCTGAATCAGAGCAAGCTCGCGGGCAACCATCGGATTCGAACTGAGATCGATAACTTTGATCACATCGACCAGCTTGTAAAGCTGTTTGGAAATTTGCTCCAACGTACGGTCATCTCCCAAGGAAACGATGACCATGCGCGAGAGTCCGCTTTCTTCACAGGAGCCGACGGTGATGCTCTCGATATTGAAGCCGCGTCTTCCGAACAAACCCGCCACCCGCTGCAGCACGCCCGGCTGATTGTTGACCAGGATGGATATCGTATGTTTTCTCAGTCTCATTTACGCATCCCCCAATAACATTTCACTGAGCGTCGTGCCCGCTTTCACCATCGGAAATACGTTCTCATCCTTGCGGACGACGAAATCGATCAACACGGGCCCTGCAGTATCCAGTGCTTCCTGCCAAGCCTTGCGGGCCTCTTCCTTGTTCGTTGCCCGCAAGCCTTTGACGCCGTATGCTTCGGCCAGTTTTACAAAATCCGGGCTTCCCGCCAGATCGATATGACTGAGCCGATTGTCGTAGATGATCTCCTGCCATTGTCTTACCATGCCCAGCACCTGATTATTAATGATCACGATCTTCACCGGAATGTTGTGAATCGCGCAAACGGCCAATTCTTGGGCGCACATTTGGAACCCGCCATCGCCATTGACCGAGATGACCAGCCGCTCCGGATACGCCGTTTGCGCTCCGATCGCGGAAGGAAATCCGTAACCCATTGTACCGAGTCCGCCGGAGGTGATCAAGGAGCGCGGATTTTTGAATTTGTAGAACTGCGCTACCCACATTTGATGCTGGCCGACGTCGGTAGTGACGATCGCTTCGCCGTTCGTCGTTTCACTGATCATTTCGATTACATACTGCGGCTTAAGCACTTCATCGGAATCCTTGTATTTTAGCGGGTTCTCTTGCTTAAGCCGGTTAATGCGGCTGATCCAATCCGCCGATTTGGCCGGTTTGGCTTTTTCATTAGCCAGCTCCAGCACTTTCTTGACGTCGCCGACACAAGGAATGTCTGTCGTTACATTTTTACCGATCTCCGCCGGATCCACATCGATATGGGCAATCTTGGCATGAGGGGCGAAGCCGTCGAGCTTCATTGTAACCCGGTCGTCAAACCGCGCCCCGATGCTGATCAACAGATCGCATTCCTGCAAAGCTGTGTTGGCGGTGTAGGTGCCGTGCATGCCCGGCATGCCCATCCAGAGCTCATGTCCGCTCGGGAATCCGCTTAATCCCAATAAAGTGGTGGTAACCGGAATCCGCGTCTTTTTCACAAATTCCACCAGCTCCTGCTGCGCACCGGCGTACACAACGCCTCCGCCGGCCAGAATAACCGGTTTTTCCGCCTTTTCAATCGCTTTGATCAAGCGGTCCACCTGCAGCTTATTCGGCATTACGGTCGGGTTGTAGCCGCGAATGTTCACCGAATCGATGTAGTGGAATTTGGCCTTTGCCGCAGATACGTCCTTGGGAATATCGATCAGCACGGGTCCTTTGCGGCCGGTTGTGGCAATATGAAAAGCCTCATGAATCACACGCGGCAGATCATGGACATCCCTGACCAGGTAGCTGTGTTTGGTAATCGGCATGGTGATGCCGGTAATGTCGGCTTCTTGGAACGCATCCGTACCGATTGCGCTGGTGGCAACGTTTCCTGTGATCACTACATGCGGCACTTAATCCATATAAGCGGTGGGAATTCCCGTCACCAGATTGGTTGCCCCCGGTCCGGACGTGGCGATGCATACGCC
>CAZESH010000004.1:0-43075 GCA_964514665.1 uncultured Caryophanales bacterium | reverse complement strand
AGACAGCACTTTATAGAACTGTTTGCGGTAATCCTGAGGATTCATGCCATAATGCTTACGGAACATTTTCGAAAAATGAGAGAAATTTGTATAGTGAAAGGATTTAGCGATATTGCTGATCATCTCATCAGAATGTACAAGTAACTCTCTGGCAGTTTTCATCCGTTCTTGAACGATAAAGTCGGTAAGGCTAATACCCACTTCTTTCTTAAACAGCCTCGATAAATAAGATGAATTAATATGCACACAATTAGCCAAATCATCCCGTGAAATCTCATCGTATATATGATCTGCTATATAAAGCTTTACTTTGTCCACAACAGTAGATCCCCGTTCAACAGCTACAAGATGTTCCGTTACGATTCGAAAAATACGTTTAGTCCAATCCTGAAGCTGATCCAACGATTTAACGGCCATAGCCTGGTCCAATGTTTCGCCATTAGCAAAAATGGTTTGTACGGATATACCCCGTTTGTGCAGTACATAATAAACAGTTTGAAGCAGGGAATGATATAAGGCACTAAGTGTATCCGGATAAAAGTTGGCCTCCTTACGCAATTTTTCAAACATATCGCTCGCGAGTTGATCCAATTCATCCATCTTTCCCAATTCCATTAACTCGGACCATTCGAATAAAGCCGGCAACTGCAAAGCTTTTATCTCTTCTTGCTGCTCCGTAGAGAAAGAAACAAACTTAGATAAGGTTACATTATTATGCTCCATTTGCAGCAGCATATTATAGGATTCCCAAACAGAGTTAAGCGATACCCAATCACCAATATAGCAAGAAATACTGCTGAATAAATACTTAGCGCATGCTTCAATATATAACGTGCAGTTTTTCTTTATTTGTTCAAATGTCACAGCTGGTTTATGAGATTCATCCGAAAACAGCAGCACAAAATGCACACCATTTCGATCTTGTATGACCTGCCCTGACAGCTTTCCTTGAATCATCTCAGTTGCAGCATTGCGCAACGCATATTCCATAATTTCTTCATCGCGTGTATTAAGCTTCTTTTCCCATTGTTCGATACTAATCATGATAAGCAATACTTTGCTGTTCGTAGGAAGCGGCATCATATAAGAATCTATTGCTTGTTCGATGTGACTCTTGGTCGGAATTATCCTCTGCCAGAACAAATCCTGCCAGAATCTTTCGTAGAGCACTGGTTTTTTGGCTTCCCATAAATCAAAATATTGCAAATAAGCCTCGTTTAATTGTTTAGTCCTTCTTTCCTCCGTTAATTTCTCAAGAGCATTCTTTACGGTTTGCCCCAACTCTTCAAATTCAACAGGCTTTAACATATAATCAAAGCTCCCAAGATGAATGGCATGTTGGGCGTATTTAAAATCAGCATGACAGGTCAGAAAAATAACTTCAATCGCAGGAAAGCGTTCTCTAACCCATTCGATTAACTGAATTCCAGTCCCATCAGGCATCTCAATGTCACAAATGATGATATCGATCGTAGTACGTAGAATAACCTCTTTGGCCTGTTCGGTATTATAAGCTTTATAGATTTCTGTAATCTTCATGTCATTCCATCTGACACCCTGCTCAACGCCTTCAACGGCGAACCATTCATCATCCACAATGAGAAGCTTATACATGATTGTCAACACCTTTCTGGATTGGAATGAGCAGACGAATGACCACACCACTAGGATTCCCTGACTCAAATTGCAGTTGAGAAGCATCGCCATAATGCAGCTTTAAACGACGACGCACATTCCAAATCCCAAGGTGGTTATCGGAATCCGATTGCCAGCTATCTTGCTGCAGCTCTAAAAGTTTGCCCGAATCAATTCCTGTGCCATTATCACTTATGTGTACTTCATAAAGTCTGTCCGGCTGCTCCTTGGACCGGGTAATGGATACACGTATATTGAAAGCCTCGGGTCCCATTTGAAAACCATGAAGAACCGAATTTTCTACAAAAGGCTGGATAATAAGCGGAAGAATCGCTGCATCCTCCAAGCTTGGGTCTACATAAGTTTCATAACGCATATGCTGAGGAAACCGAAACTGCTGGATTTCCAAATAACTTTCAATGTGCTTGATCTCTTGAGAAACCGTTACTAAGGACATATTCGTTCGTGTAATAAAACGAAAGTAATTGGCAAGATGCGTTGACATTTTCTTAACCAGATCATTCCTCTTCAATTCAGCAAGATTGTAAATAATGTTGATGGAGTTCAGAAGAAAATGTGGATTAATCTGTACTTGCAAGTGCTTGAGCTCAGCCTGCTGCGTTCGAATATGCTCTTCATACACATTGATCTTCAAACTTTGGATCTGATTGACCATTTCGTTAAATGTTTCATTTATAATCATAAATTCTCTAGACTTGTCATTATAAAGTCGAGTATCGAGTTCTCCTTGTTTAATCCGCCGCATTCCCTTTATCAGCTGTTTCATGGGCTTCAACAATACATTCTGCAAGAATATCAAGTAAAATACCAATATCACAAAGCCCATCAGCGGGATAATAAATATAAGTCTTTGGAAGTAGGGGAGCCGCTGCAACAGTGTACTCTCCGGAATAAGTACCGCTAAATGAATATCTCCATACTGGGACTTCGCATCCACAATCAAATAATTAATATCCATCGATAATGTACTGAATAAGTCTTCTTCTTTGGGGAGCGTCAATTTAAAGTCTGGCTTATTCATCACATCATTAGATAATGGAGTGAGAGGAACACCTTCATTCGATACCATTAACGCTTGTCCTTGCTTTCCAAGCTCTAGAAAGTGCAACGGGCTCATCAGATTACTAACGTCGATCCACGCTCCTATAACCTGATTAAACTCAGATTGTACTAATCGAATCAGCGCCGTCTCATTACCGCTGTGAATCAGCCTCCATCTATTATCCGTAAACCCTTCCGCTTTATGATCAAGTATATATTTATTCAGATCACTTTTGATTGATTCAAACTTCTCATAATTTGAACCGAGAAATGATGAACTCAACAATTCCTGATCCTCAAATGAATAAACAAAAAACATGTTAACGTTATTGAAATTATTAAGATCCGCATTCATTTTATTCTGTAATCGCACCTTGGACAAAAAGTACTCACTATACTCGGAATTTTGCCGACTATAGAGCGCTAAATCAGAGTCCTTCATAATAAACGTATAAAGGTAAGTATTCACATTCTCAAATATACGATCATTCTGATTCATATACATCGATAACAAGTTTTTGTTCGACTGCGCCACCTGTGTACGAACAACATTCATCGCATAATAATTGTTATACATCAGAAAAATAAACATGGGGATCGTTACGGCACAGAAGCCAATGATAAGCTTTAATCGCAGCGAGGCTCTCATGATGATATCCTTCTTACCGATTGCCGTTCAACAAGTTCAAGCGGTAATGTAATTTTCTCAAGGTGATTGGATATGCTGCCTTCAATGGTTTGCAGCAAGTATTGTGCCGCTTTTATTCCTTTCGCCTTAATATCCTGACGAATGGTCGTTAATTGTGGGATAAACATGCTTGACATCATAATATCATCAAAGCCAATGACGGAAATATCCTCAGGGACACTTTTGCCAGCTTTCCGCAAACCGCTTATGACACCGAAGGCTACCATATCTGCAGTTGCAAATATCCCTGTAATCTCCGGATATTTATTCGCGATGGTTATACCTGCCTGCACTCCATGTTCATAACGAATCGAATCCTCGAATAAATAGTCTGGATTATATAATAACCCTGCATTTTCCAACGCATTTTTGTAGCCCAAAAACCGCTTCTCTACTACGCCATCCTTCTTTATTCTACCCGTTACAAGAGCAATATTAGTATGTCCCTGATCAATTAAATATCTTGTGGCAATACTTCCTCCGAATTCATCATCAATGCCAATATTTTTGAAATAAGTATCGTTAATATAGCTGTCAATCAAGATTAAGGGAATATTCACTTTCTTAAGCTCTTCATAGAGACTCTCATTATAAATCCCCATGACAATGGCGCCATCCAGGTTTCTCTGCATAGAGAGATCTGAATACCCTTTACCTCCGTCTATCCCCGTAATAATAAGATGGTAATTATGCTTGCGCAGCTCATTTTCTATTCCGCTTACAATTTCACTATAGAAAGCGTTTTCAAGAATCATTGAGTTATGCCCTTCCGTCTCGGGAATGATGACTCCAATCAGATAGGATCTCTTATTAACAAGACTTCTGGCAGAAAAATCAGGAATGTAGTTTAATGATGCAGCAGCCGCTTTAATCCTCGCTAACGTTTCTATAGACAGCTTCGACTCTTTTCCGTTTAACGCATAGGATATAGCCGCTGTTGATACACCTGCAGCCTTGGCGACATCTTTGATCGTAATTCTCTTCATCGTACCATCCCTTATTAAACGATTAACTTAATTATAATATGGTTCACTTGTTAAATCAATCAGAACCACCCTGCTATCCACGGAGGATCGGCGACCCTTACTTTCTTTCGTCACCTTTGCCGTTCGTCGAATTCTTGCTGTCCTATTGTAAAGGCTTTTATCCGGAATAGAGAACGGTTTATACTAGGATAGTGAGGTGATCGTTTTGGACAGCAGTTTGTTTCATAAGGTGTATGACGTCATCCTGCGCAATGACACCCTTTATGACGGGCGCATTTATGTCGGAGTTCGGACGACGGGAATCGTCTGCAGACCTTCCTGCCGGGCGCGGACTCCGAAGAAAGAGAATATTACGCTGTTTAACAGCCTGACGGAAGCGCTTAAAGCAGGGTTTCGTCCTTGTAAACGGTGCCGCCCGGAGCAGCCGGGCGCAAACGGCCCTGATGCCGAGCTGGTTGAACGATTGAATGCGGTGATTGCGGCCCGCTACCGGCAGCCGCTGACGCTGCCTGACCTTGCCGCCGCATTGAACATCAGTCCTTTTCACCTCCAGCGGGTTTATAAACGGACGGTCGGCATCACGCCTGCCGAGCGTTTGCGGAGCGTCAGGATCGAAGCAGCCAAAACCTTGCTTATGCCGGAAGGTCCGAGTGTAGCGGATGCCGCTGCAGCTGTCGGATTCCGCAGCGCTTCCCATTTTTCATCCATTTTCCGAAAAACAACAGGGCTTTCCCCGAATATGTTCCGCCGACAGGAAAAAGGAGGTTCTACAGAATGAAGCTCTATTGGTCCGAATACCGCCATGACGTACATCGCTTCGTGATTGCGGCAACGGAAAAAGGTCTATGCCGGGTGCTTTTTCCCCATGAAGGTCTGGAAATTCTGCAATTGTGGACGAAGCGGATAATCCCGGACGCTTCGCTTGTCGAGGAGCCCGAACAAACTCTTGCGGACTTCAAAGATCAGCTTGATGAGTATTTCCAAGGCTCGCGCAAGCAGTTCGACATCCCGCTTGATCTGCGTGGCACCGCTTTTCAAATCGATGTTTGGCAGGAGCTGTCCCGCATCCCGTACGGTGAACTGCGCAGTTACGGCGATGTCGCCAGGGCGATCGGGCGCGGGCGGGCAACCCGTGCCGTTGGGGCCGCAACCGGGGCAAATCCCGTGCCGATTGTCGTCCCCTGCCACCGTGTGATCGGCAGCAGCCGGGCTTTGACCGGCTTCCGCGGCGGGCTGAGGATGAAGGAGCTTTTGCTGGAACGGGAGGACATCCATGGCTACCAAAAATCCGGACATGCGCGATTCGACTTTTAGCCTGGAGCTTCCGGAGCATTTCAGCTTTGCCCAATGCCTCGGCTACTTGAACCGCTCGTCGGACGAGTGTCTGTATCAAACGGCGGATGAAAAGGTGTATAAGCTGCTCAAGCTGGAGGGGAAACCTTCGATCTTGGAAATCAGTGGAGGAGACGGGCTTCAGGTGTGCTTTGCCGATCGCGTGCCCGACGCAGAATCGCGGGAATCCGCGTTCCGCTATATTCGGGAATGGTTTGATCTGGAGACGGATCTCGCCCCTTTCTATCGGCTTGCCCGCGAAAACGCGCTGCTCGCTCCGGTTGCGATCCGCTTCAAGGGGCTGCGGCTGATTGGCGTACCCGATCTGTTCGAGGCGCTCAGCTGGGCCATCCTCGGCCAGCAGATCACCTTGCGCTTCGCCTACACGCTGAAAAAAAGGGTGGTCGAAACATTCGGCGAAGCGGTGGAGCATGACGGCCGGGTGCTGCACGCATTTCCCGAGCCGCAGCGCATTGCCGCGCTTGACCCGCAGGAATTGCAGACGCTGCAGCTCTCGCGGACGAAAGCCGCAGCGCTGATTGAAGTCGCCCGCCTTATAGATGAAGGATCGCTTTCCAAACAGCGCTTGCTGCGATCGGGGGATTTCCGCAGCGCCTTCCAAGAGCTCGTCAGCATTCGCGGAATTGGGCCATGGACGGCCCACTACGTGCTGATGCGCTGCTTGCGCGACCGTTCCGCCTTTCCAGTGGATGACGTCGGGCTGCAAAATGCCGTGAAGCAGCAGCTTGCCATGGAGCGCAAGCCAACGCCCGTGGAACTGCGCCGGTTGTTCGACGGCATGCAGGGCTGGGAAGCTTACGCCTCATTCTATCTGTGGAAAAGCATATATTAATTCGGTGTCTTGATGAAGCTTAACGCCTCCAACGCTTGCTCGTACTCTTGTCGAAGCTCTTCAATCAGCTCCGCGGCCGGCATTGTCCGCTTGATCATGCCTACCCCTTGACCCGCAGACCAAATGTCCTTCCATGCTTTAACTTCCGGGCTGCTCATTTGCGAGAAATTGATCGCATCCTTCTTCTGCAGATCTTGCGGATCCATACCGGCATTGCGGATGCTTTGCATCAGATAATTGGCGTTGATTCCGGTGAATGCATCCGTGTTGATCAAATCATCCAAATCCGATTCTATCAGCATCTGTTGATACTCTTTTCCTGCAAAAGATTCGGCAGTCGCAATAAAGCGTGTGCCCATATAAGCCAAATCCGCACCTAACGCTCTTGCGGCGGTAATATCCCTACCCTCCGAGATGCTGCCAGCCAGAATGCAAATTCCGTTCCAGAATTCCCTCACAGCCCCCATAAAAGCAAACGGATTAATTGTGCCGGCATGGCCGCCTGCTCCGCTGCAAACGAGTATCAACCCATCCACTCCGCTGTCAGCGGCTTTTCGTGCATGGCCAAGTGAACTGACATCTGAAAAAACGAGTCCACCATACGCATGGACGATGTCGACAACAGGACCCGGAGCGCCCAGCGAAGTGATGACAATCGGCGCGCGATATTTTTTCACAAGCTGCAAATCCGCTTCATAGCGCACGTTTGTCCTGTGTACAATCAGGTTTACCGCCCATGGGGCAATTCGCCGTTCTGGATTTTTCAACCTGGCGTTTTCAAGCTGTTCTGTAATGTGCCGCATCCACTCGTCCAGAATACCCGTTGTTCGTGCGTTCAACAGCGGGAAAGATCCGATCACGCCGGATTTGCAGCTTTCAATCACCAGCTCCGGGCTGGATACCAGAAACATCGGAGCGGCAATCACGGGAATTGTGAGCTGTTCGGCAAGCTTACGGACAATGGGGTTCGTTGATTTGCCTTCAGGTGCAGACATGAAATCACCATCCTTAGCAAAATTATACTGTTGAAGCTAATTTACCGCAATGAATAACAATCAACGGTTGTCCTAAGCAATCCGGAATTCATTTGAAGCTTATATTAATTCGGGTCCAGAGCCAAATCTACCAGAAAGGTTTTGATTTCATAAGGCTTGATCTCGAAGGCGATGACCGCACCGTTTTGGCGCTCGCCTTCCGGGCGCTCCAGCAAATCGCATTCCTGCCAGGCGGAAATCGCGGCATCGCTCGTCATTTCGGCGCGAACGCGCGAGCCGGCGAATTCATGCAGACGGACCAGCACCTTATCCTCATCTTCGGCTTTTTTCACCGCATCGATCATGACATGGGGCTGATTGACGCGAAACAGCGAAAAGCTCTGTTCCCTTGCCTTTCCCGCAGCAAAGGTCAGCGGGTTGTTGAGCTGCCAGGCTTCCCGCGCCGTATGCGCCGCTCTCCAATCGTTTTCGTGGGGGTACAGGGCATAGGTAAAGCGGTGCATGCCCTGATCCGCCTCAGTATCCGGTTGGATTGCCGACTTGATCAGGGACAATCGCATGACGTTATGCTTGATATCATAGCCGTACTTGCAATTATTCAGCAGGCTGACGCCGTAGCCGTATTCGGATAAATCCGCCCACTGCTGGCCGACGGTTTCGAACCGAGCATAATCCCAGCTTGTGTTCCAATGCGTGGGACGCTTTACATTGCCGAACTGAATGTCGTAGGTGGCCTCGGTTGAACGGATATTCAGCGGAAAGGCGACTTTCAGCAGCTGCTGTCTTTCATGCCAATCGACCGCGGTTTCAAAATCGATGCGGCGATTGTAAGCGTAAACGATCATGCGTTGATTGACGGTGGAATTCATGTATTTCCATTTTAAGCCGACAACCGCCCGGAGTGCCCCCGACTCGACTAATTCGAGGCTTTGCAGTTCGGCAACCTCCCGCATCTTCTCTTGGTAGAAAATATCGATATCCCAGGCGTCAAACTGAAGCGGTTTGTCCTCGAAAACCTGCAGCACGTTGCCGCTTTCCCCCTCCGTCAGCACCTCTCTTTCCGCAGAACGATCGAAGATTCGCGTCAGTTGGCCGTTTTCATTCCAGCGGATACTGTAAAACGGTGTTTCAATGCCCGCTTGATGATAGCCGAAAGGTACCGGTACGTGCTGCCGCGCTGCCGCAGCATCCTCGGAAAAGCGAATCGTCGCATACCCCATCGGAGGCAGCCCCTTGACCTCTACGATCCAGTGATCACCCGATTTTTGCGCCGCCAATCCGCTTCCGTCGGCAGAAGACCAGCTGCCTTGTGCTTTGGCTGATTTTTCCGGTATGACGAGCAGGTCCGTACGCTGCCAAGACGCGGAGTTGAAAACGGCAAAGTCCATCAAACCGTCCTCCGCTGTTACTAGCCGACGGAAGCTTTCCCGCTTGACCTGCTCCGCAAGCGCCTGCGCTTGCTCATACTCCAGCTTGCTGTCCTCGTAAACCTCGCGGATCGAGGAGCCGGGAATGATATCGTGGAATTGGTTGCGCAGAATGATTTTCCAGCCCGAGGTCAGCGCTTCCTGCGCGTCATTTTCCCAGCTGCCCGCGTAAAGGTGTCCCAACACATTCAGCCATTCGCTTTCCCTGTACAGCAATTCCAAGGTGCGGTTCATTTTTTTGTTGTAAGCCTGGCTCGTATAGGTCCCCCTGTGGTACTCCAGATAGAGCTCGCCGTCCCAGGTATGGACATAGCGATCCGCCGCAGAAATCGTCTCTTGCAGCTCGGCGAAATATTCATTCGCACGTCCCGTCGTCACCTGCGGCAGACCGGGGATTTCATCCAAGCGCCTGCGCATTTCCAGCATTTCGCGGTTGACGCCGCCCCCGCCGTCTCCATATCCGTAGGACAGCAGCAAATTCTGATTGACTTCCTTGTCGCGGTACGCTTTCCAGATGCCATGAACGGTTTCCGCGGTAATCTTTCCGTTATACGTATACCACCACTTTGCCGCATTCCCCGGTTCCGGAGTCGTGATAAAATGCGTCAGCACCTCGCTGCCGTCCAATCCCCGCCACATGAACGAATCGTGGGGCATGCGGTTGTATTGGTTCCAGCTGATTTTTGTCGTCATGAAGCTGGAGATGCCGGATTTCTTGAGAATTTGCGGCAGCGCCCAGCTGTAGCCGAATACGTCCGGCAGCCATAAGTAGGTGCATTCCACTCCGAACTCTTCGCGAAAAAATCGGGTTCCGTACAGGATTTGCCGGACCAGCGATTCCCCTGAGGTCAAATTGCAGTCGGCCTCCAGCCACATTCCGCCGTCAGCTTCCCATCTGCCCTCGCGGATTTTTTCTTTTATTTGCGCATAAATTTGCGGATAATCTTCTTTTATATATTCGTACAGCTGAGGCTGGGTTTGCAGGAAAACATATTCCGGGAATTGATCCATTAACCGCAGGACGGTGGAAAACGACCTCGCAGCCTTTTCCCTTGTATGCTTCAGTCTCCAGAGCCAAGCCACGTCGATATGGGTATGGCCGATGCAGCGCACGGTCACCGCATGCCGTTTTTTCATCGCTGCGAGCGCTGCCCGGATGTGCCCCGCAGCTTCGTACACCGAAGCGTAAAACGCATCCGAACCCTTTTGCGACCAATCGAGCATGCGAAACGTCCGGTCTAAAGCATTGAGCAGCGCGAATCGTTCGTCATGATCCTCGGGCAGTACGGCAATGGTATCCAATAGCGCTTTTGAGGTGAAGTACAAATCATCCGCCTGCTCGTCCAACCAGGCGATTTCCGCCTTTTGAATGCGGTGCGTCTGCTCCTTCTGCGGGCCGCCGCCTTCGAGTCCCGACCATAATCTGAAAGCAAGCGAAAGCTTCCTGCCGGCCGCATCCGCCTCAAAGAACACCTCCTGATGATTGCCGTCCACGCCCTGATACGGAATTCCGTCAAGATAGAGCAGGGATTCGAAGCCGGAATTGTTCCCTCCGCCCGTTCTGCCGAAGTCAAAATGGCCCAGCACCTTTCTCCCTATCCATTGCTGCGGGATTTCGATCTCGGCCGTCAGCCACAGATAGCGGTCCCTTCCCGTCCATTGCCCACCCTGCCTCAGCACGCCCCAATCGCCGTCCAATGGCGGCCGCTCGCCGACAGCTCCCGCTTCGTCGTTCAGGGTACGAAAACTTGCAATAGGCAGAGCGTCCCGATAGCGGTACGCCGCAAGCTCCTCAATCCGTTTGCCCAACTTCTCTTTCGTCCAAAGCATGGTCCGTCACTCCCCGTATTTGTCGTTCTAGCCTTTGGTTCCGCCGCTGAAATTGAATCCCGTGGACATGAACCGCTGTGAAAGGATATACAGCAGCACTGCGGGGATCGTGTACAAAAACGAGAAAGCGGCCAATTTCCCGTATTCCACCATTCCGTATTGCCCGAAAAATTGGTAAATCCCCACAGATGCCGGCAGCTTTCCGGGACTTTGAATCAAAATGAAGGGCACAAAGAAATTGCCCCAGCTTCCTGAAAAAGTAAAGATACCGACGGTAAAAATCCCTGGCAGCATCAAAGGCGCAACCACCCTGCGCAGCGATTGCCCGACGGAAGCTCCGTCCACCCAGGCAGCCTCCTCCAAATCAAGCGGAACCGAATCCATGAAATTTTTCATGATCCAAATCGCATACGGCAGCCCGGATGCGGTCAGGAAAAGCATCGTCCAGAAGATCGAATCCTGAAATTTCATGTACACAAAAAGCTCATAAACCGGTACCATCACGGCTGTAATCGGAAGCCCGGTAGAAAACAGGATGATATACATAAAGGGCCGTTTGTATTTCAACTGATAACGCGACAGCGGGTATGCTGCCAATCCGGCGACAAGCACCACAAGAATGGATTGACCAAGCGAAAGCACGATCCCGTTTACAAATGAAATGCGGTTGGCGTTGTCCGATAAAATTGCGATGAAATTTTTCAGCGTCGGATGGGCTGGAATTTCCGCGGCCAATGTCGCGGTTGGATTGATGGAAGCAAAAATCATCCACAAAAGCGGAATGACAAATAAAATACCGATGATGCCGAGCACCGTGTAGGCTGCAATCCGTTCAAAAGAAAAAAAGTTGATTCTCATCACAACGATCCTCCCCGAGGCTCATATTTTCACCTTCAACAGTCGGATATAGATGATGCTGGTAATAATCCCGATCAATAACAAAATCAAGGAAATCGCCGTTCCGTAGCCCAATTGGTAGTTGGCAAAGGCTTGATGGTACATATACAAAGGCAGCGTTTCCGTGGAGTTGCCGGGACCGCCTCCGGTAAGCGAGAAGATCAATGTAAACAAGCCGAGCGTCTGCAGTGTGATCAGCACCATATTGGTCACGATCGAACCGCGGATCATCGGCAGCGTCACGCGCCACAGCCGCTGCCATCTGGAAGCGCCGTCGATCAGCGCGGCCTCCTGAACCTCCTTCGGCACATCGCCGAGCGCCGCCTGAAACACCAGCATGGAAAAAGCCGTGCCGTGCCAGATGTTGGCAACCACCACACTGACCATCGGAAATTGATAAAGCCACTGTACGGGCTTGATCCCGAGCCAGCCCAGCATGATATTCGCCGTACCCTGGTCGCTCAAAAAAGCGAACCAGATAAAAGCCACCACGATTTCCGGCGTTACCCAACCGGCAATGACCAGCACCCCGATCAGACTTCGAAAGAACTGCCTCCGTTCGTTCATCAGCAGGGCGATCATCAGGCCGAGCACCTGCTGGCCGATAATCGCCGAAAACAATAAAAACACGATCGTATTCCAAACCGCAGCGGCAAATATCGGATCGGCAAACATCGAGGTGAAATTGGCAAACCCGATAAACTGCACATTCGCCGAGGCCGTACCGGTCAATGACATGTCGGTGAAGGCGAAATAAAAGGTCATCGCAATCGGTACAAAGAAAAAGACCAGCAGAAGCACCCAAGTCGGCAGTAAAAATAAAACCGATCTTACCGCGACATTGCCTTTCAAAGAACGTTTCCCGGGAGCCTTCGGCTGTCCGCGGCTGCTGCCCGGCAGCTTTAAAGCAGGATTTTCCATCATGCAGCTCCTTCCGCCGTGAAGTAAAATCGGCAAACGCCGCCGCTTGACGGCGTTTGCTCAATTGGACCTCCCACCTGCAAATTGATTATTTAGTCTCGACGTTATTCTTGCCTACGATCCGCTCCACGCTCTGCGCATATTGATCCATCGCCTTTTGCGGAGTCAGGGCGCCGGTGGCGACCGCCTCAACGACCGTCTGAATTTGCGTTGAGACCGCAGGATACTGCGTATTTGCCGGCCTGAAGTGGGTAAATTTTGTGAAAGCCGTGGCCTGGGCAAAAGCCTGCCCCGGTGTGTTCTGGTATTCCGGATCCTGCGCCACGTCGCTTCTTGGCGAGAGATTGCCCTGTTTCATCGTCAACCATTTATTATTGTCCTTGTTGGTCGCCAGTTGGATAAACTTCCATGCCAAGTCCTTCACCTTCGATTTGGAGGTGACCGACAGCGTCCAGCCTCCCGACATCGAGGTATAGCCCGGAGCCTGACCGTTCTGGGTCGGCATGGCCGCCAAATTGTAAACCTTCAGCGCATCCGGCCACGGCGTCGAGCCGTTCTTTACCCAAGCGCCGGGAATCCAGTTGCCGTCAAGCGCAATGGCGATTTTGCCCTTCGGCATCAGCTGCGTATTTTCCATGTTGCCGGCCTGTGCGTTTAAAATTTGCGACAATTGAGGTCCCAGCTTGTTTTTGAAAATATTGCTGATGAACGTCAGCGAATCCAAAAATCCCGGGCTTTTGACCACCCATTTTTTGGTTTGCGCGTCATACAGCGTGTCATTCGTTCCGTAGAGGAACATTTCGAAGCACTGCATCGTCGTTGCTTCCCCGGTCGCTTTGCCGACATAAGTCCAAAAAGGGATGACGCCGGGTGCTTTTTGCTTGATCGTTTGAGCTGCAGTCATGATGTCATTCCAGTTTTTCGGCTCCCAAGGTACAGGCAGCCCGGCTTTTTTGAAAATCTCCGTGTTGTACCACAGCCCTCTTGTATCGGTGCTGTATGGAATGCCGTATACGGTGCCGTTATCGCTTGAACCGCCCTTCTTCATCGCATCGGGGAAATTGCTCCAATCCTCCCAGGAGGCCACTTTGTCGTTGAGCGGATCCAGATAGCCCGCAGCTGCGTCGGAATTGATCAGGAAGGTGTCTTCCGTCACCACATCCGGTGTGGAATCCCCCGATTTCATCATTAAATCGAGCTTGGTGTAAAAGTCATTTTCGGAGGCTTGAATCGGCACAAGCTGTACCGTTACATTCGGATTTTGGCTTTCAAACTGCGCTTTCACCTTTTTCAGCCATTCTTCCCCCCAAATCGGCGGCGTTCCGAACTTCTGATAAGCCACTTTTATCGTTTGCTTTTGATCGTTGCCCGCTGATGGCGATGGGCTTGCGCTGTTGGCAGGCGTGCTCGACGGTTCGGCCGAAGGCGACGCCGAGCTTTGCGTGGAAGGCGATTTCCCGCACGCCGACAAGATCAAACCGAAACACAAAAACAGCAGCAGAGCCATCCAACCCTTTGGCCTTTTTCTCGAACCCATGTTTTATCCACCTCTTCTGATTTTTTGCCTGTTTCAACAAAACAAAAAGAGATCAACCTCCTTGCGCCAAGCAGACAGCGCTTTCATATTCGTGTTCATACTCTGAACAAGCTTTGAGCTTTGCAGGCATGGATGCTGGGATTGGAAAACAACCGAGGTTCGCTTGTGAGGACGTCTAATTCGCGGAAAGAATCGGGATTTAAAGTCGGACTGTTGGATTCATTGCTTTGATTTGATTTTAAGTATATTAACATATCATTATTTATATGCTCTTTTTATTTTTGGGTGGGACGAAGGAAAAATCGATGATGGTATGCAGCGGCGTTTTTTGTCCGGCAATTTGATCGACAAGCAGTTCAACCGCTTTGCTTCCGATGCTTTCCTCGTTCTGCAGGATATGGGCATAATCGGAGGACGGATAAGTTTGCTCGGCATCAAAACAGACAATTTCTTTGGTCTCTGCCCGCAAATTCAATTCCCCTAATATATTCTCGAGCAAAATCGCAAGCGGATATTCGGCTGCTACATACGCGGAAATACCGGGGTGACGGGAAATGAATGCGATCAATTTGTCTTTTTGCGTTTTAAAATCCATTTCCAGATTGTTATGGGTCAGTTCGGTAAAGCAGTAATTTTGATTCACGCCTATGCCCTTTTTCATGTGTGCGGAAATAAAGCCTTGCAGCCGTTCCTCGATGGAGGAGGTGTTCTGAACGGTGCTGGAAATAAAGGCGACTCGGGTATGCCCCTTATTCAACAAATATTCCGTGAGCACCTCGGAAGCCCGTTTGTTGTCGGTATATACGGCGCTGGCCGGTATGCCTTTCAAGTATTTATCTACCAGCACCAGCGGAAACTGCTTATAGACGAGCTTCAGCAGGTCGGAGTTATACAATTCGCCGTTTACGGGAAACACGATGAGTCCCTTGACTCCCGCCTGAACAAGGGAGCTGATCGCCTTCTCCTCCAACTGCTGGTTGTTATAAGTGAATTTAAGCAGCAGATCGTAGTTCACTGCCGTCAATGCCTGTTCCACCCTTCGCAAAATGCGGATGCCAAAGGCATCGGAAAGATCGGGGGCAATAAAGCCGATTGCCTTTCTGCCCGCTCCGCCCGACGGCTCAGGCTCCGGAGGATTCGCCGCAAGCACGGGAAGCGATTTCGCCACAAAGGAGCCTTTCCCCCGCAGGCGCTTGATTAAACCGGCCTGCGACAATTTTTCCAGGGCCGATTTGGAGGTGATCCGGCTGACATTGAATTGTTCGGCCAACTCTTTTTCCGACGGCACCCGGTCTTGCGGCTGCAATTTGCCCGAGTGAATTTCCTCCGCAATATGCCGATAAATTTGCTCATATAAAGGAGTATCCGCCATGCTCCTCCCCCCCTTTCGTACCCGCTTATTATATTAATATATTGAACATATCAATTATATTCGGCCGAAGCCAAAAAAAGCGGCTTCTTTCGGCACCCTGTCAAAAAACGGGCAGAACACGAAACAAGCCGCTCTATGATATTGATATCCGTTTTTTTACAAATTTTCACTCAATGTCACGCTGGGCCATTCCATGAACTCGCCCACCTTTTTGAACAAAGCTGCGTTATGTCCGATGGAAAGCGCGCAGTGATGGGTCGGCGCTTCGGCAAACCATTGATTCATATAGGCGTCCGGATGCTTGGAAAAACGCACGGGGGTTTGCGTGTTGCCGATCCGCATGATTTCCCCGCCGGTGGCCTGCGCTTCGCTAATCACCAGCTTCAGCTTTCCGTCCCCGGTTTGCGTCACATTCAAGGTGGTCACCGGACCGCGCTTGACCTTGGCCTCAACGGAAATGCCCGTTCCTTGCTTTCCGTGATACAAGCCCATTCCCCTGAGAATCGGCTTACCGTCGGAGATGGCAATATGGAATGGACCGTCATGGCCCAGCAGAATCGTCTCATCGAGATAATCCACAACCACAAGCTCCGAATAGCTTCCTCCCGTACCCAGAATGTCGCAGATTTTCATCGCCACGGCGGTTTTCAGATCGCCTTCACCCGCACAGGGGATACCGCGGGCCGTGAGCAGCGAGTGACCGAGAATAAACCCGGCCTGCAGCGCTTCGTATTCACTGCCGGGCGATCCGTGATAATAGTAAGTCAGCGCATCCAGGTCTTTTTCGCGGACAAGGCGCTCCTGAGCCACCGCCACCTTGCAGGACCAGATCAGCTGTTCCTCGGTCGGCCGCTTGGCAATCGGATCGGAGGGGGAATCCCCGCTGATCTCGAACATCTCGGCAACCTCCCGCATTTTGGCTTCTATTTGTTCGGAAGTGACATCCTGCAGCAGCTTGTGCAGATCGCACATTTCCAGGATCTCCACATGCAGTCCGGCTTGCGCTTGAATCATCGTAAAATCGCTATACATATCGAGCATGCCGCTGTAAGTATTGCCCAAAAAACCGAAGCGCGCATGACGAAGCGTGCGCACAACCGACGCGGCGGAAATCCATTGTTCGATTTCCCTCCACGCTCTCTTGGCTTCCGGGCGTTCCTGCGTGTTTTCGTCGGCCAGCGAAATCTCCGGGGTATAGTCCATGCCCAGCAACCCGTTGATGACGCGAAAGCGGATGCCCGCCCGGTTGAACGCATTGGATATTTCCGGAACGGGACATGCACCGCAGTGTGCCAGCCATTCCCCTGTCGTTGTTTTCTCGTAATCGATCCGCGCCGTAGGCTGAAGATTCAGCATGATGACCGGCTTGGCGCAAATTTGATGGACGGGCAGTACGGTCGAGCTTGTAGAATAGGTTGCCGAATGGCAAAAAACGAGATCCACGTTGTGCTCGTTGAACCACTCGCCGGCTTGACGTCCTTTGTTCTCGTTGTCGACAAGACCGAAATTGTAAATATCGCCAAAGTCGGCCATTCGTTGTTCCAGAAACTTCCCGTATTCCAGCAATCGCTCCCGCAATCCCGGAAATTGGCCCCAATACGCTTCCAAACCGATCGAATACAGTCCGATTCTGGCTCTTTTCGGCTTTTTGATTGGCTGAAGCTGCCACATCTCCATTCACCTCTTTAAAAATGATATAATAGTGACTACATTGTACCCGTATAAAATTTCAATAACATCCCATAATCTTGATCAAAAATAAGACTATATTGCTCCTTTTGAAGGGAGAAAAACACAAGATGAAACATTACCGTTTGCGCGCGGCTTGGGATTTAACCGAGGCATCCGTCAATATCGAAGTGACCCCAAGCATGCTGGCCAAATCCATGTTCTTTTACGTGCAGGCCGCGGGGCATTTTCACGCACTGCCGGAGTATTTTACGGAAAGGGAAAATTACAATTCCATCCTGCTCGTTTATACGAAAGCCGGGAACGGCTTACTTCGCTACCGCGGCAAAAGCTATGCTCTTTCACCCGGGCAGGCGTTCTTGATTGACTGCAATGAATACCACTACTATGAAACGGACAAAAGCCGCCTCTGGGAAATCGCCTGGCTGCACTTTAACGGGGGAAGCAGCCACAGCTACGCGGAGCTGATCTTGAAAAACAGCGGGCCTGTACTTTTATTAAAAGAGGACTCTATCATTCCGGACATGCTCGAACACATTTTGCAGCTGCACCGAAAGCGTGATACGCGCTCCGATATACTGTCTTCCAAGGGAATTGTGGATATGCTCACGGAGCTTATGCTTGCAGGTTTTTCCAAAGAAAACCGGCCGGACGCCCCGCATGCGCCGTCCTACATCCTGGAGGCGATCAATACGATGGAGCGCCGCTGCTGCGAGCGGATCACCCTTGACCAGCTCGCAGCCGACTTCAATGTGAGCAAATTCCATTTGACCAGGGAATTCAAAAAATACACCGGATACAGCCCGAATGAATACCTGATCCATATGCGCCTTTCCCTTGCCAAGGACATGTTGAAATACTCCGCCCTAAGCATCGAGGAGATCGCCTACCAAAGCGGATTTAATCATGTCAGCTTTTTCATTAAAACATTCAGGCAAAAAGAAGACGCGACCCCTCTCGAGTTTCGCAAACAGTGGAGAGCGGGCCGCGACAAATAGTGTTCGGTCGGCTAGTGCTTATGGATTTACATAGCGGTACATTTCGGGAATCACCTTTGAGGTTCCGCCGTTCTCCCAAAGCTTCAGCATATCCGACATAAAGGCTTGCCATTTTTGATTGGCGGGGTGATCCGCCACTTGAGCCATCGCCTTGTCGAAATTGTCCGCTTCCATATAGGCAAACAGTGTACCGTCGTCATGGAAAAAAATATGATAGCGATGAATCCCCGCTGCCGCAAACTGCTGTTCCAATTCAGGATCGACACGCGCGTGTCTTTTCTTATATTCCTCCACCTGGGAAGGATCGATTTTCAATACAAACGCTTTGTGTTCCATAGCTGCTTCCTCCTTGTCGGGCGATAAGCCGTTTTCTATCTTCTTCTCCGCACGGGGCCGATTTCCTTTTTTTATGCTCCAAGCGTTTATCGGCTCAAAAAAAGCCTTTCGCAGCATCCGCGAAAAATTTTCTGAACGAAAATGCGGCAAAAGGCGAAAAGGAAATTCGAACATTTAAATTTTTGGCGCGGATTAACCTAATTTGCCTGGATTCAACAAACCAAGCGGATCGTTTGCGGCTTTCCGCAGCTGCATCGCGGCTACCGCACCGCGACCGCCGTTATCCAGCATCCAGGTATGCGGATCGTAAATTTCCACGCCGCCGGCACGAAATTCGGCGATGATCTCGTACAGCCGTTCCTCCGTCGTAAAACGGACAACCGGCAGCGCGTTAGGCGTCAGGCGACCGCCGTTCAGAACCCATTCAAAGTGAAAAAGCACCTCCTCCCCATACTTGGCTTTCAAGGCTTCGACCTGCTGCAGATAACGATCCGTGGCAAACCCGGCCTGCAGGTAAGTCCAAGCCGGATCCGCCTTTAAGGCCCACAGCGTCGTATGATTCCAGGTGAAGTCCGACAATCCCATCGTCTTGCGGTACATCGCCGCTTCGATCACGTGTCCGACCCTGCCGCCAAAGCTTGCCGCCAATGTGCCGGATTGTTCAAGCATGCCGTCCGCCACTTCGGCGAATACCAAAGAGCTGTCCGGCTCCAGCACCTTGGCCAGCGGTTTGAAAAAGGAAGGAAGCGGCCATTCCATCGGACTGACCAGCCGTTTGGCAATGGAGCTGGTTTTTCCCAACGCTTCCCCGAACTGAAGGGCTGCGGCGAAATCGTCAAATTGGAATACAATCTGCATCCAATCGGTTTTAGGCGCAAGCGGAACCGTGACCTCCGTCAACACGCCGGTCGTGCCGTAATTATGAATGTAGTCCGCAAGCTCCTCGCCTTGGATCACCAGCCGGCACGGCTCCTGCTCCATCGTATAGACAACCGCCTCCAGCACATTGCCGTCCCAGAGATTGCCCCAGGTAATCGAACCGACGCCTCCGGATCCGCCGCTGACGAACCCGCCTACGGTCGCCTTGGCAAATGTGCTCGGGTAAATCCGCAGCTCCTGCCCCGCCTCCCTCGCCTGCTTCTCCAACACGCCCATTCTCACTCCGCATTGCACGCGGGCAAAGCCGTCTCCGATCTGCAAAATCCGGTCCATCCCGCTTACGTCCAGCACGATCCCGCCTTCCAGCGGAATCGCCTGTCCGTAGTTGCCGGTCCCCGCTCCCCTGACGGTCAGCGGAATGCGGTGCCGGTACGCAAGCGCAAGCGCTTCTTGCACTTCTTTTTCGTCGTTTGGCGCGATGATCACATCCGCTTTTTTATCCTTCAATTTTTTGTCCAGCACCGGAGAATACCAGTAATAATCCTTGGACAACTTTTCGATCGAATCTTCATCCGCGAGAATCCTCGTTTCCCCCAAGCTCTCCTGCAAGCCGTTTTTCCATGCGAGAGTCATGCCCTTCGCCGCCTTTCTCAGTGTGGTTTGTCACCTTACAAGCAGGGTTGCCGTCTCCTCCAATACGGGATTGCGAAGCACGGCAAAATCTCCAATTTTGCATTCCGCCACATCGCCCTCCCGAAGCTGAACCGAACCGGGAGTCCCGGTCATGATCACGTCGCCGGGAAAGAGCGTCATCATCTTGGAAAAATACGATACGATGAACCACGGCGAATAAATCATGTTCGCCACCGTATTGCGCTCCGCGATCCTGCCGTTCAATCCCGTTTCCACGGTCAGCCGTCCCGGATCGGTCACTTCGTCGGTCGTAATCAGATAAGGCCCGAAGCTGAAAAAAGTGTCAAAGCATTTCGATCTGCCGAGAAAACGCGGATTGCGCGCATGGATATCCTGGGCGGTCATGTCGAGTGTCGGAATATATCCGGCCACGACCTCCGCGGCCTCCTCTTCCCCGATGTTCTTGCAGCTTTTGCCGATGACAATGCCCAGCTCCGCTTCCGCGGTCACTCTCTGCGATTGGGCAGGCAGCCGGATCGTTTCACCCGCTCCAATCAAACTCGTATCCGGCTTCAGAAAAAAAATCGGCTCATGATCCGGGGGTACTGCGGACAATTCCTCCGCTTTGGCGATGTAATTCATGCCGATCCCCAAAATTTTTCGCGGATTGCGATAAGGCGGGGCAAAGTCCGCTTCCCCGAAGCCAAGCGGCTCCAATAGCCGCAGCCGCTCTTTTCCCTCCTGCTTGTACCAGCTGCCCAATTCCCGCCATTCTTCCCGCTGCAGCAGTCCGAATAAATCCGTGCTCCAGCTTTTTCCCGCCAATTTCCCTGCTTTTTCAACAGGATAAAAGCCTTCCTCCGCGACGATGGCCGCCTGCACGGCGCCGCCGAATGAAATCGAGGCGAGCTTCATCTTCCTACACCTCCGATACCGCTTTATTCCTTACTGCGGACACGTCAAAGACGCATAATTCCACAAGCGCCTTGGCCAAGACATCCGTAACTCTTTCCTGAATGGTGCTGCCTTTTTCCGCCGTCGCCTTTGTCGCGTCGCCGCAGATCCCGCTCGAGGAAATATCCGCCATCCGCCAGGCGAATCGGATTTTGCCTTCCAATGTGAGGAACTCGCTGCCGCTCATGTCGGGAATTTCCCTCACGGCGAACTCATCCTGCACCCAACCGGGTTTGATCGCTTTCACAATGGATGTTTCATAGTCTCCTCCGTGGATGCCGAACTCCAATTCATCGGGAGCGATCAAATCCTCGATGTTCGCCAGGCTCCCCGGCATCAGGGAAAATACCGTCATCCCGTACTGAACGCGAATTTCCCGCGAAACCACATTCAGCAGATCGATGTTCCCGCCATGCGTATTGAACAACAGCAGCTTTTTAAATCCGCCGGCCTGCAGGCTGTGGGCAATGTCCAAGATCACGCCCTGCAGCGTGGAGGCGGAAAGCGAAATCGTGCCGGGAAGTCCGATGTGCTCATTGCTCTTTCCGTAAGGCACCGGCGGCAGCAGCCAAACCGGCACCTGACTGTCGATCTTCTCCAGCGCCCGGGTAAGCGTCGCTTCGCCGATCAAGGTATCGGTCAAGATCGGCAGATGGGCGCCGTGCTGTTCCACCGCTCCGATCGGCAGGATGACCAGGGCATCCTCTTTGGGCAATTCACCCACCTGTTTGCTGGTCAAGCGCGGCAGAAAACGTGTTTCCCACGCAGCTCCTTCATATCTCATAAACATTTACGCATGCTCCTTCACCGATAAATTTCTGTTCACTAAACGGCTCCCTGCTGCGGAAGCATGGCAGCCAGCGTTTCATCGATCCAAGACAGCAACTTTGCGTCCTGCCGTCTTCCTGCGATGACCGACAAGCCGATGGGCATGCCTTCTGTCTCGGCCATAGGGACGGTAACCTGCGGAAGTCCGGTCAGTCCGGCGACACAGGACAGCTGCATGACTCGCGCGCGGATGCTTTCCATTTCTATGCCGGCCAAACCGAGCTTCGGCGCAGTGCACGGCGCGGTGGGGATCACAAGCAGCGCGTCGTCTCCGAGAAGCTCCTCCATATACGTGCAGATCTGCTTGCGGGCGGCGGTTTGCCGCTCATAATCGGCAAATTCCAACGTACTCGTCCAGATAAAACGTTCCGCGATGCCCGGACCAAATTCCGGCGCCTCCTGAGTAATCCAATCTCCGTGATTCATCCAGATTTCATATCCCTGTATCGTGCGAAAGGTATCGACCCATTCGGAAAGTCCCTGCGGGGCGATAGTGATCCATTGACTTTCGTCGAAAAAATCGGCGATCATCGGCACATGCTTGCTCAGCTTCTCGCCGCATTTCGCTTCTACAACAGCCCAGGCATCCGTTCCGAAGAAGACGCGTTTAAAGCCGTTTGATTCCATCCGCTCCGCTTTCATCAGCGCCAATCCGACGTCGAGCAACGTTCCCGTGTCTCTGGCCATCCATCCTACCGTATCAAAGCTTTCTGAAAGCGGGATAACCCCTTCCATCGGAACGAATCCGTGAGAAGGGCGGATTCCGTAAACCCCGCAGTAAGAAGACGGAATACGGACAGAGCCGCCCGTATCCGTGCCTAATGCGAAATCTGCGAGTCCGGCGGACACCGCCACGGCCGAACCGCTTGAAGAACCGCCCGGAATACGGCCGGGCGCCTTGGGATTAACCGGTGTTCCATAGTGCACATTTTCCCCGTTCAAGCTGAACATCAGCTCGTCGGTTTGCGTGACGCCTCTCAATGCGGCTCCCTGTTCCAGTAAAAGCTCGATGGCAGCCGCATGCTTGTCGGCAGGAATGTGCGTTTTCATCCAATCCGGGTTTCCCGCTGAATTTATATGCCCGGCAATCGCAAAGACATCCTTGACTGCAAACGTCATCCCCTGCAAAATTCCGCTTCCATGGGGCTCGACCGTCAACTCCTGCTTCACAAAAGCTTTATAATCGGACTGCATGCAACTTCCTCCATCTGTTTAATCGGCTTCAGCCGTATGCGCAGCAATGCCGCTGCTTAACACTGCCAGATCCTCTTCATCAAGAAAAGCGCTCGGACCGGCTTTGATCATCCGGGAAAATTTTTCGTCAGGCACCATCGTGGTGAGCACATACAAGCGGCTCTTGCCCGTGTTGCGCACTTCATGGTTGTTTCCGGGGGGCACGACGAAAAAGGAACCGCTTTGCAGTTGCAGCTCCAAATCCCCTGCAACCGCAACCCCCTCTCCGGACAGCACATAAAAATACTCAAAAGCTTCCGCGTGCACGTTTGGCGGCGTCTTCCCGCCTACGTCGAATATTTCCACGACGGAGACGAACGGAACCTGCGTGCCGTCGCAAAGCAGAACGAACTTGTTCGTATCCTTGCTTGAAATTTTGTGAACCGGACATTCCAGAAAATTTCCTGCTGCCAAACCGGGAATGCTCATTTTATCTCATCCTTTCCATCGGCTGCGGTCAATGCATCCGCCAAGGCGGCGGAATCGGCGATAAAACCGTAGCATTGCTTTATATTGTAAATGGATGCTTCCTTGCAATACTGCGGCGAGCTGGTTGCGCAGCAATCTTCCAGGAGAATGGCGTCATAACCGGCACAAACGGCATCCTGAAGCGTATGCATGACGCATTGGTCAAGATTGACCCCGGCAAACAGCAAAGTATGAATCCACATGTTTCTCAATATACTGTCGAGCGGAGTGTCCCAAAAACCGCTCATCCGAAATTTGTCCACATGAATGTCTTCCGGCTCGGGGTGAAGGCCATCCACCAGCGACGCGCCCCAGCTGCCTTTTTCCAGCACACGGGATCCGCTTCCGGGCAGCGGATCGCCAAGTCCGATACTCTCCCCGTCCGGATTATACACGTGGAGCACCGAAGGACTTAAGTTCATCCGATCCGCACGGTTGCCCCAATTGAGCCAGATGATCGGCACATCATGATGCCTCAGCAGCGGCAGCAGACGATTCAGCGGTTCGATCGGAGCCAGCAGCGGAGCCGTATCCACCCCGATCGAATCCAACCAGCCGCCAATCGTGCAGAAATCATTCTGCATGTCGACTACAATCATGGCCGTCCGCTCCACATCGACTTGCAGCTGCTGAGGCTGCGCATCGAAAGCGACGATGTTGGGGGGCTTAGCCATTCGCTGCAGATTCACGCGGGTCCCGGACACCTGCCAGCCGCTTTTGCGGTTGCCCAGTTTTCGCATCAAGCTCACCCTTTCTTCTTGATTATGGAAAGCCAAGTTAATGTTTCAATACCGCAGAAACCTGGCGGACATATTCGCCGAACTCGACGGATGCACGGAAATCATCGCTCCTCGGAAAGGCAAACGGGATGTCGATCACATCGGCGATTTTTCCCGGCCGCGGAGTCATCACGACGACTCTTGTCGATAAAAAGGCAGCCTCAAACACATTGTGGGTAATGAACAGAACCGTCATTTTTTTATCCTGCTGCCATATTTTCAACAGTTCAGCCTGAAGGGTCTGACGCGTAATTTCGTCGAGCGCTCCGAAGGGTTCATCCATCAGCAGCAGCTTCGGCCGTGAAATCAGCGCCCGGGCAATCGACACCCGCATCTTCATGCCGCCGGATAACTGCCGGGGCAGCACCTTCATATAATCCTTCAGCCCGACAAGCTCCAGCACACGCTCGCCTTCGGCCATGCGCTCTTTCTTGGAAACATGCCTCAGGGTAAGCGGCAAAGTGACATTGTCAATCAATTTGGCCCATGGCAGAAGCGTATGCTCCTGAAAGACAAAGGCGATTTCATTCTGCCTGCGCGCCTCCTTCGGCGTTGTCCCAAGCACTTCCAGGATGCCGGAGGTAGGCCCGGTCAATCCGGCAATCATATTGAAAACAGTCGACTTGCCGCACCCCGACGGCCCGACAAAACATAAAAACTCCCCTTCCCCGGCCTGCAGGTTCACCTCTTGAACAGCCACCGTGCCGTTCGGATATTGCTTGCCGACATCCTGAAGACTGATCAGGAAACCGGCCTTGCCTTCCGGCTGCTGTGCAGACACTTCGTCAAAAAGATGGATAGGATGCATACTCATGTCGGATCTCCTCTCACTAGCTCAAGATTGCTTTTTCCTTTGATCGCTCAGCTTCAGTGCCGATGCCACCCTGGCTACCCGCGCTCCCAGCCTGCCGGCCATTACCAGCTCGCGCGGATCGGGCGATTTTGAGCTGTCCGGACCGGCCAGCGTAGAAGCGCCATAAGGCGAGCAGCCGATGGCATCGGCGGTTAAATATTCCGGATTTTCGGAATAAGGAAGCCCGACGATCATCATCCCGAAATGAAACAAAGGCACCATCGAGGTCAAAAGCGCGGCTTCATGGCCGGTATGAATCGATCCTGCGCTTGTGATCAGGCCCGCCGGTTTTCCTTCCAAATCGCCGCCTGCGCACAGCTCTCCGGCGAATTCGAGAAACAATTTGACCTGAGAAGGCATGGAACCGAAATAAGTGGGGAAGCCCCAAATGATTCCGTCCGCCCAGCACAAGTCATCATTCGCTGCCAGCGGAATATCCTTCTGCGCTTCCAGCGCAGCCTCGTATTTGGCAAACCGGGCTGTAGTTTGAAACTTTGCGGAAAGTCGGCTTTCCTCTGTTTTCTTGCGTTTATCCTGAAACGGGGTGCGGTTGCTCTCCGACTCCAGCTCCGCTATCCGCACGACCCGCACACAGCAATCTTCCTCGTTGGCTGCAGCTTTTGCCGCGGCTTGAATCATCTCATAAACATGGCCGTAAGCACTGTAATAAACAAGCAGCAGATTCGTCATTGAGCACCCTCGCCTTCAACCAGTAATGCCGAAAGTCAATTGTTGTACAGCTTCGTTCCAATAGGAATCCAATATGGGATTGTTCCATCCCACTTGCCGGGCGGCAAGCTTCAGCCACCCGCCCTTGCGGTATACCCAGCGCCTTTCGGGCAGCATTGTGAACAGCTCCTCCGGGGTCGCGGCATCCATCACCACAAAATCTGCTTCATTGCCTGATTTCACGCCATATCCTTTCAACCCAAGCACCTGCGCCGGAATTTCCGTAATCATCCGCAGCAGCGTGCGAATTTCCGAAGGGCTTCCCATATGGGCTGCGTATGCCGTTACCAATCCGATTTGGATCAGGTCGCCCCGGCCGAACGGATGGAACGGATCGTGGATATTGTCAGAGGCGGTGGCGAGCGGAACGCCCGCGGCTAACAGGTCCTTGACCCGGGTTACGCCGCGTCGAACGGGAAAGACGTCCTTGCGTCCTTGCAAGTACAGATTTGCGCCCGGCAGGGTCACGGCATATAAGCGAGCCTCGACCATCCGTTCGATCAGCCGGCCTGCATCCGCATCGTTCATGGCCGCCAGCGAGCATAGATGGTCGACCGTCACCCGGCCCGACCAGCCGTTATCGATTGTGCGCTTGGCAATATATCCGAGCGTCCGCATATTCGGATCGTCGCTTTCGTCCGTATGAAGATCGAGCGGACAATCATGCTTCTCCGCCAGACGAAACAATTGATCGATGTCCGATTCCGGCGTCGACGAGAGATGCGGCGCGGAGCCTATGCCGGTCATTCCCATGCGGACGGCTTCCTCCAGAATGTCGATCTCCTCGTGCTCGAAGCCATTAAACGGAACAAGCGGGAACAGTTCAAGCTGCAGATAAGGGGCCAGCGCTTCCTTGACCTCCAAAGCCGCTTGAATCGTTCGCAGAACGACGTCCCTGCCCCATTTCACATGAAAATCGAGATGCGTACGAATCGCCGTCGTGCCGAAAGAGATCGCTTGAAGCGCAGATCGCATCATGCGGATCTTGATTTGTTCCTTGGAAAAAGCCGGAACGGCAGCCGAATAATTATGGACAGCTTCCACCAAGGTACCTGAAGCATTCCCCACTTGCGGCAGACAAAAAGCCTTATCCAAGTGCATATGGGCATCGACAAGACCCGGGAGAAGCAGCTTCCCGTCCAAGTCGACGATCTGCTCATCATTCATGCGTTCAATCGGAACGGCAGCCGCAACCCATTCATCCTGCGCCTCAATGGTCTGCCATTTGCCGTTTCGGATCGTCAGCGAATACAGATGCTCCTCATCCCGCAGCGGCAAATGGGCATTTACCAGCTTCATTTCACCTGTCATCATGGCAGACTCCTTATCTTCGATTTTTATAATCAGCGGTTTTCTCAACCGCCTTCCGGCACAATCGGCAGCTCAATCCAAGATTCCATGCCTTCCCGGCTCGTTACTGCTACCACAGCGATATTCAGATCACCCGCACCTGCCCGATGAGCCTGCTTCATCGCCATCCCGTTCGGATGCCGAAACAGCGTCGGAAATGCGCTGCCGGTAAGCTCCAAGCGAAGTTTCGAACCGCGGGGAAACTTGGCCGCAAAAGGCTTCATCTCGAATTCGACTGTCTGCCATGCACCCTCCTCAACGGATTGTGTTCCAATCTCCGTACGTCCCACGGAGAGAAACAGGGCTCTCCCGTCCGGATACAGCATGGTAAGAATGGCTACGATATCGGTCGGGCCATCCAACGTTTGGCATATGATCCCCACCTTTGGAGCCCCGAACACCCTTAAGCTCTTCTTAAAAGGATCGCCCGTATAAACCAGAATCTCGTAGCGTTCCTGCTGCACGCTGCGATCCATAGGCGCATAAGACTCAAGCGGCATCGGCAGACGCGCATCATAGACGAACACATCCGGTGCCGCTTTGCCGTCAAGCGCTTTAACCGATTCCTTCAATTTGCCGCCGCCAAGCGCTCCGTTCGCCGGTGTCTGCGAGCCCGACAAGTACCATCTTCGTGCGGATGAATCGTCCGGAAATCGCTCCGCAGCTCTCCAACGCATGCTTTCCAGTTCAAAATACCGCACCGGCGGCGAATCGAACAATCCGTTGTCCCGTTTCCCTTTCAGCCAATAATCCAACCAGAGCAGCTGCTTCATATGCATGCTGCCTGCAGCTTCAAGACCATGATCGATGCCTCCCGCTTTTCGGCCCCACGGGATATGCACCCAGGGCCCGATTTCCAAACGGTGAAACAAATCCGGCGTGTGCCCCGACTGCTGCAGCGCCCTGAACGATTGGACCGTGCCCGCAAGCAGAAAATCATACCACCCTCCGATATGAAAACTGGGAATCGGCGAACGGACAAACGCCTCAAGCCAGTTCATCCCTTTCCAGTAGTCGTCGTATTCGGGATGATCCACCCAATCGAAATACGCCGGGCAATACTTTTCCAGAATCGGATGCCGATCATTCAGCGGCAAATGCGCGAGCATTTCCCGGGGATCGCTCATGATTTGCGTGCAAATCGTCTCCGCCAGGGGATCACCCGCCCTTCTCGCGGAATCTCGGGCCAGCTGAAATGCCCAAATCAACAACCCCTGAGAAAAGCTTCCGAAGGGATAAATCCAGCGATGGATGTCTGCCGTGGTCATGCCGGGGATAATGGTCGTCAAGCCGGGTGGATGAAGCGAAGCGGCCGCCCACTGGGTGACGCCTTGATAGGAAAAACCGTACATGCCGACCCGCCCGTTTGAATTCGGCAAAGCGGCCGCCCACTCCACTGTGTCGTATCCGTCCTGCGCTTCGTTGACGAACGGGATGAAATCGCCTTCGGAATCCCCGCGCCCCCGCACATCCTGCACGATCACCATATAACCTTGATGGGCATACCACACCGGATGCGCATAGCTGACCGTCGAGGCAATTTTCCGACTATAGGGCTGGCGCATGAGCAGCACCGGATATTCGCCGGATTCATCCGGCAGGAATATATCCGCATAGAGCGTAGTTCCGTCGCGAAGCCGGCAGGGCACATCCAGCCTGACGGTTACATTGCCGAATTGCATCGTTCATGCTCCTTTCCGATCTATGCCTTTTCCTTGACCGACGGCAATTCCTCCATTTGAAACAGCGGAGGAGCATCGGGCTGTGAAAGCACTTCGGCTTCACCGTGCCGCTGCAGTAATTTCAGCAGCATTTCCCTCATCAAAATGCCCGGCTTATCGGAATGCATGTGGGTTTCCATGCGCAGCTTCAGATCCAGCGGCACATCGGGATCGGTCGATTCCAGCACGGCCATATCCTCGGCCACTACGGCCCGATCGAAAGCAATCACGCTTTCCGCCGGAACATCCGCTTCTTTATCGCTTCTAAAAACAAATTGAGTCAGCATGCAGGATGCATCGTCAATCGGCGTTGCACAGGTCACGATGGAATGCACCAGTCCGCTCGGATACGTGATATCCGTTTGCCGGATAAAGGGCATAAACCAGCGGGAATGTGTTTTGCGAACCGTCTCCTTGCCAGTAACATTGATCGACTTAATTTTCTCGTTCAGCTTGTTGGTCACTCGAACTTCACTGTACATATCGAATCCCAATTCCCCTTCAACGATCTCGTTTTCCGCAGGGATCGGATCCTGATTGTCGCCGAAGGTGCGATGATGCACAAAGGCAATATGGGCGTTATCAAAGGAATTTTCCATCAAACGAAGAGCCGAGCAGTGAATCACGTGGTAAAATTCATCGATTTGACGAAATTCCTTATCGTCGGAACGTTTGAAAACAGGAATTTCAGCCAAGGGTTCATCTAACGCGACCCATGCATAGCCATACCGTTCTTCACAGTGATAAGCTTTGATTTTGTATACCTTCGGAGGATTCTCCAACTGGGATTGCGGAAAATAGACGCATTTGCCGTCACGGTCGAAAGTCCATCCATGATACGGACAAACGATACAGCCCTCGCGCAATGTCCCGATGGAAAGCTTTGCCGAGCGGTGACAGCAGCGATCGACAGCCGCAGCCGGCTGATTGCGCTCATCCAGCCAAACGACGATGTACTCTCCGAATATGCGCAGTGATTTGGGTCCGTCAACCAGGTGCGATACCGGCGCCACCGGATAAAAGAATTTTCTTAAAACCGTTTGCCGGGTTTGAAGCATCCGCGTCCCCTCCTTGTTCTTAACTGTCGCGTCTCATCTCCGATTCATGCCAAGAGCTCAGCATCCACTTGGCAAAAACATTAACCAGCAGAAAGAAAAGAATTCCCAGCAGCGAAGCGGATAATCCGCAAGCGAATAAATACGGGGTTTTCAGCCGGGCCGCCGCATAGGTGATGGCGTAACCGAGTCCGCCGTTCCCGCCGCCAATGCCTGCGATATATTCTCCAACAATGGCTCCAATCACGGAAAGCGTACAAGAAATTTTCATGCCTGCGACAATATACGGCAATGCGGCGGGAATGCGGAGTCTCCACATCGATTGGAATGAATTGGCGTTGTACAGATAAAATAAATTTCTCATGTTGTGTTCCGTGGAATTAAGTCCGATCAGTGTATTGGACAGCATGGGGAAAAATCCGATCAAAAAAGCGATAATCACAATCGCCTTTAATCCCGCGTCAAACCAGATCACAATAATCGGGGCTACCGCCACAATCGGAATGGTTTGCAATATAATGGCATAAGGATAAACGCTCTTCTCGATCATCTTCGAACTTGCCAGCAAAATGGCTCCAGCTATGCCCAGAACAATACTTAACAAAAAACCCAGAATGGATTCGATCGTCGTGGTGGAAACCGAGACCCATAGCTCATGCCTGTTTTCGATCGCCGCCTTGACAATGTCCGTAGGCTTCGGCACCAGATAAGGCGGGAATTTAAATGCGTAAACGATCAATTGCCATCCGCCGATGAATACGATAAAAGCCAGCAGCGGGGGCAGGAGCCGCTTGACTATACCAAAAAACGAAGAGCCTCCGCCTGATAAGCTGTTCCCGAATTTATCAATCCAAGCGGAGCGTTCTCGTCCGGGATAAATTTCATCCTGCAAAATGCGGGAATACAACTCATCCACTGCCATGATCATTCTCCTTTCTATATTATGGGTTGGAAAGTATCCGGGCCTTGACGAACCCAAGTCCCGGATACGGAAAACCTTGAAATTTCTACTAAAAAAATCTAGGGTGCCGGCAGGAATTTCGTAGTGAACACCTTATTGATGTCCTCCTTGGTTTTCAGGATGCCTACATCCAAAAGCTGCTGCTGCACTTCACTCCAACGTTCAGCCGTCATGATGCCGGTGCCTTTCGTGGCCGCATCGCCGCCAAAAGCGAAATCCATTTCTTTCTCTGCGCTGTATTTCATCATATCCAAATCCATGTCCGGGTTCTTTTCTTTGATCGCAGGATTGATTTCCTCGTAATGGGTTTTATAATAGTCCCATCCTTTTACCGTAGCTTCGACAAATGCCTTTACCTGGTCCGGATGCTCCGCGATCATCTTCTCGGTGGTGAAATAAACATTCGCGTAAATGTTATAGCCGGAGTCTGCGTTCAGCAGCGTTCCAAAATCGACATTTTGCTTCATCAGCGTATACGGCTCCGAAGTGATGTATCCTTGCGTGACGGCATTCGGATCATTGACGAAGCTGACCAATTGACCCGTGTATTTCATTTCCTGGGCTTTATCCAGCTTGAATTTCTTTTTCATGAATTGCCAAAAGCTTGCCGTAGGCGCCACATAAACCTTATGGCCGTTCAAATCGGCGAAGTCCTTGATGCCGGAGCCTTTATGGTAGATCAGCACCTGCGGACTCTTCTGAAAAGCAGTTGCGATCGCCACGATCGGAAGACCTTCCTGTCTGGCCACCAGGATGTCGTCTCCATTGGACATGCCGAATTGCGCCTTGCCGGAAGCCACGATCTGCGTGGATGAAATCGACGGTCCTCCCGGTGTCAACGTCATATCCAGACCCGCATCTTTGTAATAGCCTTTGGCCAATGCCGCGAAATTCCCCCCGTGCTCAGGCTCGGCAAACCAATTCAAAACCAGAGTGGCGGGAACCAAAGCTTGCGGCGCAGCAGCAGCCTCGGGTGCAGCCGATTCGGGCGCCGGACTGGCAGCGGCCGCCGGTGAAGCTGAGGTGGCTGCGGATGATACGGAAGGTTCGGCCGCTTGTTTGCCGCTTCCGCAAGCGCCAAGCAGGGACGCCACCAATACCATGCAAATCGATAATGCCGCACTGCGTTTTGTGCCAAATCTTTTAAGCCGGAATATTCCTTTCATATCCTTTTTTCTCCTCCCGTTGAATAGCTGCAATTTTTTGAGGTTGATAGGCATATTTTAATTCGATGAAATATTATGGTCAATTTATCTAACATTAATTTGTGGATTTTAACAAAAAAACAACGTTAAGTTGTTCCAATCACCCAAAGATGTAATATTTAATAACACAATTGCGTCATATTGTGGTTGTCTTCATTGTTCTGTCATAGGTATCAAGCGCCGCCTGCAAGGCTTGGCCTGCGGGCAGTTTGAATCCGCATCGAATCAACACGGCTTCCAGCGCTCCCAACAAATGCAGGACATTCGTCTGCCTGCAGCTGTATCCCATCGTTCCGATTCTCCAGATTTTCCCCTTCAGCTTTCCGAACGAACTGGCTATCTCGATCCCAAAGTCGCGGAGCAGCATGGAACGAACCCGTTCCCCATCCACGCCGGCCGGGATATCGATGCAGGTGACAACCGCCAGCTTGTGTCGGGAATCGCCGTATAAAGACAGACCCATTGCCTGCAGGCCGGCGACCAATGCCGTCTCGTGCAGGCGATGGCGGGCAAAGCGGGCTTGCAGACCCTCGGCCAACACAAGCCGCACACCTTCCCTAAGCGCGTACAGCATCGAGGTCATTTCCGTATGATGGTTCAACCTCGCCGGACTCCAGTAATCCTGAAGCTGACTTAAATCCAGATAATTGCTTTGGATCCGTGCCGCCTGCAAAGCTTCCGTTTCGATCAAAGCTGCATTCCCGCGCAGCCCCCGTTCGATCCGCTTGCGTGCCGCCAACCTGCGTTCAGCCCTATCGTTGTAAGTGATCGGAGCCATTCCGGGTGGAATCGACAAGCACTTTTGCGTGCCGCCAATGACCACATCGAGATTCCAAGCATCGGTTTCTACGGGCACCCCGCCAATCGTCGCGACCGCATCGACAACAAGCAGCGCGCCGGCTTCACGGCACGCTTCGCCAATTCCGTCCAGCGGCTGCATCTGCCCTGTCGAGGTTTCCCCATGAACAAGCGCGACCAAATCCGGCGCTTCTCTATTAATCGCTTCTATGATTTCTCCAGGCTCAAAAACCGTCCCCCACTGTTTCTCCAGCGGAATCACCGCCCCTCCGCAGCGTTCGGCAATTTCATAGAGCAAATAACCGAATCGTCCGTAAATCGGAACCAGCACACGATCTCCGGGCACAATCAAGCTGGCTAAAGCCGCTTCAATGCCGGAACGCGAAGTGCCGTCGACCGGATAAGCCCAGCGGTTGCCCGTCCGGAACAATCGTCTCAGCATTTCCATCGTCTCGTTCATCAGATCCGTAAACTCGGGATCAAATTGTCCCACTACGGGAAAAGACAGCGCCCTCAGCACGCGCGGATCGACCTCGACGGGACCGGGCGTCATGATCATGCGTTCAGAAACCGACAATTCGCCGAATAATTTTGTCATCGCTTTTCGCTCCTGTCAGTAAGCTAAATCATACAAGCAGGCTGCCAATACGGCAGCGCCTTGCGCAAGGTGCTCCGCCGCTGTATGCTCTTGCGGAGAGTGGCTGACTCCGTTGCTGCTGGGCACGAAAATCATCGCGGCAGGACAAATCGAGGCCATGACCTGGGCGTCATGGCCGGCGCCGCTGATCATTCGCCTATAAGGCAGCTCCATATTTTCACAAATGCGCTCCAGCTTTTCCGTCAACACGCCGTTCATCGGAACCGGCTTTGTTTCAAGCCATGACCTGATTTCAAGTTGCAAACCTCTGCTTCGCGCGATCGTTTCAAAGACATTCAACGTTTCACTGCAGAAGCTCGATAATTTCAACTCAGAGTCATGGCGAATATCAAGCGAAAACGTTACTTCACCGGGAATGACATTCGAAGCATTCGGTTTCGCTTCCAACCGCCCCACAGTCGCCACCATCGAATCTCCGGCTTTTATTGCCTGCCCTTCCAGCCAAACCATCATTTCCGAAGCGCCCGCCAAAGCGTCGAGACGCATCGGCATCGGCGTCGTTCCTGCATGATCCGTTCTGCCCTTCAGCAAAACGCTGTATCTCCTCTGCCCCGCTATCGCATTCACAACGCCAATCCGTTTGTTTGACCGTTCCAAAACAATCCCTTGCTCAATGTGAACTTCGACAAACGCTTCAATATCGCTTCTGCTGCAGACAGGCTGCACCCGCTGACCGAATCCGGCCAATTGCATCGCAGTCATCAGCGATTCCCCTTCAGCATCGAAAATCCCTTCCCCGGCAGCCGGCGTATACATTCCGGCCACACTGCCCGAACCCCAAAAGGAGATCGGAAAACGGCTCCCTTCCTCCTCGCAAAATGACACGACTTCAAGCGTCTTATCTGGCAAACCGCAGGTTCCCTTCAGATAGGAAAGCGCCATGAATCCCGCAGCAACGCCGTAAGCACCGTCATACTTGCCTCCGGCACGAACCGTGTCGATATGGGAGCCCGTCAAAACAACCGGCGCATCCGGGTCGCGACCCGGCAATCTCCCGTACAAATTTCCAACCCGATCGAAACGAACCTCAAGTCCTGCTTCCTTCATTTTCTGCGCCAAAAACAACTGGGCGTTTTTCCAATCTGCGGAATACAGCAGCCTTGTCACGCCCCCGTCTGCACCCATGCCGAAAGCGGCCAGTTCTTCCAATAACGGGGGCAAGGCGGAGAATGCACGCGCGTCAGCATAAAATTTCATTCAAATCGAACTCCTTCCGGCATCCAAGGTTGAGACAGGAATTATCAAAGCTCCCCCGCCATTGCGGACGATCCCGTTATCCTCCGAGTAAACCTGCTCCCCCCTGCACAAGGTGGCTGTCACTTTGCAGGAAAATGTTTTGCCGATATAAGGACTATGGGGATGGCGATGAAGCAGTTGCCCGCGCTGCAGTGTATATTCCCGGTTCGGATCCACAATTGCCAAGTCGGCGTCAAACCCGACGGCAATCTCTCCCTTGCCGGGGTAAAGTCCCAAACGCTTGGCCGGATGAGCGGACAATAGCGCAGAAAGCCGGGGAAGCGGAACCCATCTTCGAATCCAGCCTTCATGGAGCATAAGCTCCAGGCTGTTCTGGGCTCCGGCAATGCCTCCCCATGCAGCGAAAAAATTTTGCTCCGGATTCAGCTTCATGGTTTCGGGACATGGCGAATGATCGGAGGAAATCAGATCGATCTTGCCTTCCGCAAGCTGTTTCCAAAGCGCTTCCCGGCTTTTCCCGCTTCGCAAGGGCGGGGCGCATTTCGCCACGGGACCCAGCGTTTGCAGATCGGTTTCGGTCAAAGTCAAATAGTGAGGGCAGGTTTCCAGCGAAACATCGAGCCCTCGACGCTTTGCCGCATCAATCAAATCAACCGTCTCGGGACTGCTGATATGGACAAAATGGAGACGGCATCCGGTTATCTCCGCTATTTCCAGCGCTTGACGGACAGCTTCCAGTTCCGCCGCAACAGGCCTCGTCGCAGCAAAATCGGCTGCACCGGTGCGCCCCTCGGATAGAGCAGCTTCCGTCAATTCCGCCGTCATTGCATCGCTTTCCGCGTGCAGCGCCAGCAACCCATCGAAAGCGGCAATCCTCTTCATCCCTTCATATAGCGTCGTATAGTCTACCTCCCGAAAACGCCCTTCCCCTTCTCCACCCGGATTGGACATGAACGCTTTAAAGCCGACGACCCCTGCAGCATGCAGTTCCTCCAGCTTTTCCAGATTATCCGGGACCAGACCGCCCCAAAAGGCATAATCGACTGCCGAGCTGCCATCAGCCAGGCTCCGCTTTAATTCCAAAGCTTTGCAATTTACCGTCGGAGGAATACCATTGAGCGGCATATCCGCATAACAAGTGCAGCCTCCCGCGGCAAGAGCGGCAGATCCCGTGCTAAAGCCCTCCCAGTGCCCCAAATTCGGTTCGTTCAAGTGAACATGCACATCAATCATTCCGCACATCACCAATTGATTTTCCGCATCCATCGTGCAAAGCGCCGAATCGGGAGCCATCCCTTCCGCCAATGCAGCAATTTTCCCGTTGCGAATGCCGATATCGATCCGTCTAACTTCTCCGGGAAGAACGACGGTGCCGTTTTTGATTACTGTATCGAAACTTTCATCCACACCCTTCCCCTCCTCCTAATCTCCTCAATTTCCCCGATAAGCGCTGTATCCTCCAATGGATACAAGCAGAGGAACATGATAGTGTGCGCCAGGATCCACCACGCTAAATCGAATCGGTATCCGTTCCAGGAACATTTCCCCCGCCTTCTGAAAGCCTGTTATTGAAGAAGTCCCCCGAAAGTAATCCCCCGCAAAAAAGACCAGTTCGTATGTCCCCCGTTCCAATTCGCCATTTTCCAGCAGCGGACGGTTTAATCGGCCGTCCGCATTGGTTTGCGTTTCAATCAGCAGCTTGCCCGCATGCTCCGACCCCTTCCAAAGCTGCACAATCATCCCAACAGCCGGCCCGCCGTTTGACAGATCAAGCACATGCGTCGTCAATCGCCCTTTCATTGCGGATTCTCCGGCAGTGCATCCAGGTCGTCTCTTGTCAAAGTAAAGCCTTGGAACCCATAGGGCGGCCGCGGTTCCGTGTACACACCCGCCGACTTTTTCTCCGCACCTTCGACCACGGTTTCCCAGGTCCGGTTGTTCGATTCAAAGCGGACTTCCTCCAGCTGCGGGAAACGGGTCAATATTCGTCTGCCGATCAGCCAAATCAAATGCTGGATCGACGGCGTCGTGAAATCATGGAAGACGGTATGGGCAATATCGCGTATTTGCTCCGCCGCAACATACCGGCCCGATTCGGAGTCCAGCGAATCCTCCGCTTGCGCGTAGCGCCAGAAAATATCCAAAAATATAAAAAGCGGCCGGTCATAGCTCTCCGGCAAAGTGGTATAATCATCCCTGATAAAGCCATAAAAAGAGCTTCCGCTCACCTTGATCAACTGCAAATCGGACAAGCCGCACAAATGGTTGGCTATCCGAACGCCATCCGCTGTACGGACAAGCTCCAAGGCGGCGCCGGCATGATCGTTGTGCGAACGGCGAAACACCAGTTCATTGTCGACAAATCCGTTTTTGCCGGGAACTTTCAATGTCTGAAAAGAAATCCGGTCGGCGCTGATCTCGATTGCGGCAATGTGCGGATAAGTATCAAAAAAACACCTGCTCAGAAATTCCAGCAAAGCTTCGGTCGTACCGCCCTCAAAAAGAGCCGTTTGACGCAGAATGAAATTTTTCATCGAATCCGTGGCCACAACCTTTTCGTTGTTTCCTTCCGTGAAGGAAGCGAGCAGTTCCTCGCTGCTTACGGAAAACTTGATGTTATGGGCGAATATGATATTGTCGTTTCCGGCATAGTCCGATTCCGGAATGGGCGAAGCCTGCAGCGGCTTGGCATAAGTGCGGTAAACAAGCACATCCCCTTTGCCATAATAGAGCGTGCGTCCGGATTTGAGTGTCAGCATAACGAATCTTCCTTTCCCTCTCATTTTGTATGTTTAATTAGACGATGCAAGCGAATGCGCGTGATGCGTCCGATTTCCTTCATCGCACTGTCGCGTTCGGCGCTTGCATCATTAGCGATTCGACGCTTCATTTCAGCGATCACTTCATCCTTGGATTTTCCGGCAACGGCAAAAATGAAGGGAAATCCGAATTTTTCTTTATAGGCACGGTTATATCGGGAAAACCATTCGTATTCTTGGGCAGTCAGCCGGTCCAGACCTGCGCCCTGCTGCTCGCCGACCGAGTATTCACTGATCTCCAAGCGGGTGGCCAGATCGGGATGAGCCTTCAACAAACCGAGTATGCTGTCGTCGGATGAATGTTTGACAACACGCAGCATGGCCGCGTGAAGCTGTCCGACCGATTCGAAAGGCCGCGCATGCCACGCCTGTTCAGCCACCCATGGCGACCGTTCGAAAACCTCCCCCAGCATTTGCACAAATCGCTGCTGGTTCCATTCGTTGATTTCGCCGATGGCATGCTTCATAACCTCGTCAACAGCCGTTTCAGCACCCGGTCCGATTGCTTTAGCACATGGCTTTTGTCGACGGTTTTAACCTTTTTCCCTTCCATCACGATTTGACCGTCTATCCAAACCGTTTCGACATCCCCCCTCGTTGCGGCATAAACCACTCTGGAATGCCAATCCGCATCAAACGACGGATACACATGAAAATCCTCCAGATCCAGCAGCTGCAGATCAGCCAGCTTGCCAACCTCGATACTGCCGATTTCATTCTCCAAGCCGAGCACTTGCGCGCCTCCCATAGTGGCCATCCGCAAAACGGTCGGCGCATTCATTACCGTCGGTCCGTGATTCACCTTTTGCATGAAGGCGGTCAATCTCATTTCTTGAAACATATCCAAATTATTGTTGCACGGCGCTCCGTCCGCGCCGATCCCCACCGCCACGCCGTCGCAAAGCAAAGCGGGCACTTCGGCTATCCCGGAAGCCAGCTTCATATTCGAACCCGGACAATGCGTCACCTTTACGCCCCTCTCGCGAATGATCCGTTTCTCATCATCGTCCAGCCATATGCTGTGCGCCAAAATCAGATTGGGACGAGCCAATCCGAGATGATCAAGGTAAACGACATTGCGCATTCCCCGTTCCGCTTCAACGATGGCGATTTCCTGCTGATTTTCGGAAGCGTGCGTATGCACTTTCACCTCGTAGCTTGCCGCCAGATCGCGCACCTCGGTCAAAAGGCGCTCCGTGCAGGATACGACGAAACGCGGGCAAAACGCATAACGGATTCGCCCGTTCGCCGCACCATCCCACTTTTCCAATAAATCCACGCTCATCTGCAGCGACGTCTCCGTCTTTTCCATCAGCGCTTCAGGCAGCTCCTCCCCATGATCCATCATCACTTTGCCGGAAAAGGCGCGAATGCCGCTTTCTTCAATCGCCCGGAATGCCGCATCCGTATAACGTACCGTTTCCATGTCAAGAATCGTCGTCGTCCCGCTGCGAATCAATTCTCCAATCCCGAGCAGGGCGGAGTAGTATACGGATTCCTCGTCGTGCGCCGCTTCAAGCGGCCAGATGCGCTCCTTCAACCAATCGATTAAAGCCAAGTCATCCGCTCTGCCGCGAAACAACGTTTGACACAAATGAATATGCGTTTGTACAAAACCGGGCAGCAATACCTTGCCCCCGGCTTCGATAACGCGGTCGGCACGATCGCTGATTCCCGACGCGATTTTTTTTATTCGGTTATTCTCAAACAGAACGTCACCGGCAATCACTTCGTCTTTTGCATTCATCGTCATGATGACGGCGTTGCGGATAAGTGTAATCATGGTATCCTCTCCTTGTTGTTCGTCCCATAAAGCCCGTTCTCCGCTGCATTCATTTCGCGCAGCAGCATTCGACGAAACAAAAAAGCGATTTTCAGCCTTATCAAATCATTGATCTTCTTGAAATCAACATCCAAAAGCTCGCTTAATTTTTCAATTCGATACGTAGCGGTATTGCGATGAATGAAAAGCTTCTTTGCCGTTTCATTCAGCTGTCCGTCGCATTCCAAATAAGTTTCCAGCGTTTTCAGCATTTCATTGACGTAACTGGGCTCCTTATGCAGCAGCCCTCCCAGCCAATGATCGCAGTACTTGCGCATCCTGTCCCGCGATACCCGTTCGAAAACCAGGGCAAGATCAAGCATTTCGTAGCTCACAACCTGATCTCCGATTTCCCAATCCTTTGCAAGCCTGAGCGTATCCTGGCACTCCTGGAATGCATCCGCCAGCCGGTGAATCCGTTTTTTTCTCGTGCAAATGGCCGCTTTCGGCATATTCCTCCCGCCCATCCCCATGCCGGCAAAACAGGAATCCAGCGCTTCCTGGAGTCCGACTGCATCCGTTCCCTTTTCGACATCCGGAATCACGGTCAGCAGCCCGTCTTCCAAAACGACATGTATCCCCTTCAACGCTTGCATGCGCGCATTGTACAAAAATTGCGATTTCAATCCGTTTAAACGTTCCATCCGCAGCCTCGAGTCAAATTCCAGCGGAAAATCAACCAAGACGCAGCGGTATCCCTGCTGCAGCCAATCCATTTCCCAGCGTTCGATGTAATCGATCACCGTCTCGACAGGCAGGGCATGCTTGAGAAAATGCTTGATCACCATGCCGAAATCCTTTTGCACCGAATGCTCGAAATAATCTTCATATTTGAAATTCATGTGGTGCGAAATCAGTTCGGCGGTTTGAATGTACAGTCCTTCTTCGACGGTCGACAAGAACAGATGCGGATTGAAGAAATAAACAAACCCCGTGCATAAATCCTGATTCATCAGCGGAATCCGGAATGAATGCAAGCTTTGATGCTTGATCCACCTTTTATGAAGCGGCCAAGGCCATTGGTAAAGCAGCGACTCATCGTCAATATCCGATGAATTATAGAGCATTTGCCCTCTGGAGCCGACAATGGCCATCGCACAACCTATGACCTCCGCCACCGAATCGAACAAAGAACGGCTGGGTTCGAACTGCAGTGCGCATCGCATCAAGCGAATCTGCTTCTCCAAGGTTTCTTCCAAAAGCATGGTGCTTCTCTTCATTTCATCTTGAAAAAGTCCTTTCATTTGATCGGAAAACGTGAATTGAAACGGCAGTTCGATAAGCGGAAAACTTAAATGATTCGCCTGCTCGATCAGATTTTCGGGAATCGCTTCCCAAAATCTCCCCAGCTTGATCCCCAGGCCGGAGCATCCCCGGCGATTCAGTTTGCCCAGCAGCTCGGCAGCATCGTTCGGGCTGTCCTTGATTAAATAAGCGGTAGTAAACAGCATTTCCCCTTCCTTGATCCAATCCGAGATATCCGGCGCATCCATAACATTAATCGACTTGACCACGCGATTTTTCCCTGCAGTTCCGGCAATCAGCTTCCCTTCCGACAGAGGATAAACAGATAAGGCTTGCTCAACGGTCAGATGCATGGCGCTACCTCCTAAAAATGTCACTCCCATTCAATAATTGTAATATATTTGTTATATATATTTACATTTTATGATGAACGGAACAACATATCAATCATTTATGTTATGTTTAATGACATTATTTACGGTCGCAAACCGAATTCCCGTTCTTCTTGCCTCCCCTTCTCCATGATCGTGATCCTCTAGCAAATGAAGGTTCACATCAGCTTGTATACAGCTCTCCAAGCCCCAGCCGCTTAAGAGCCTGCCTGTAAGCAACCGAGGTGCGGTCGGCGGCGATATGGGTTTCTTCCTGCAAATCAAGCGGCAGATCCTCCGGTTTTTGAGCTTCCACAATCGCTTTGTCCTCATGGAAAATTTTCATGTTGAACGCGTAAACATCCTCCAAAGACGATTCTTTGTCAAAATTTCTTGCGATCGGCACGAACAGCCGGGTTTTTCTTGCCGAAACCGGACAAGCCGCATTCAAAATCCACAGTTTTCCTCCCTGGGGAAAATGAATCGTAAGACGGGCCGCAAACGGCGGAAAAACGTCGTAAACGCGAAGCCATTTGAAATCCGCCGGAGCCAGATGCTGCATGCCCTTCGGATAATTGCTGACCGTGCTTACATATGCCGCTTGCAGGCCGTAATCCGTCACGTCCACCCGGTAGGCGGGAACAAAAGGATTATTCCGATCCGCAAATGATTCGGCATGCACCCAGGCAAAATGCGCCACATCCAGAAAGCCTTCCATTTGCCGTCCGCTTGAACCTCCGATATCGACGGTCGGCGGAAGAATATTTTGATAATCATCGTCCTCCCACGCCGGAAACGGCGGAATATTCTCTTTCTCGGCAGCCAGAGAGGTCCATACCAGCCCGTACCGCTCGACAGCCGGATAAACGGAAATTTTCAACCGCGCAGAAATTCCCCCGGACGGATGTGCCGGAATGGCTTTGCAGTATCCGTCAGTGCCAAATCGAAAACCGTGATACGGGCAAACAATCTCCGCCCCTTCCACCCATCCCATGCTGAGCGGCGTGCCGCGATGAACGCACAGGTCGCGCGCGACAACCGCAGCCCCGTTTGCCCGGTAAGCTACAAGATCCACGTCCAGAAGTTTGATAGCCAGAGGCGTTTCCGACACTTCATCCGAGCGTGCTACCGGATACCAGAATTTAGACAAAACCTGCCAGTCCGACTCCGTGAAGGTACATGCTCTGGGAGGCTTCATGATCTCTGTGGAAGATTTGATTTCATGCTCCGCTTTCATTTACATCTCCTCCTGTTCATCCCGGAAAGCCCCGGCCTTAACAACGCGATAGGAACAACACTGCGATATGAAGAACAACTATATGTTATGTTTTATAACAAGCATATTACATAAATGCAAGATTATTCATGAGTTTTTGTTTTCTTTGACAATGAAAAGGCTAAATTATCGTCAAATTTACTATAAGGTTTAATTTTCCTTTTATTTATTTTTTGCATAAATGACATATTAAGAAAGTGGTAAATCAATGGAGGTGAAAGTGAATGACCGTTATATCACAATTAAAAACAGCAGTTTCTTCATTAAAAAGTGCACAAGCGAATTTTGAAACATTTGCATTGAATACCCAGAATCAACAGGCAAAAACATTATTTACGAATGCCGCACAACAAACTCAGAATATCATCGATCAAGTTAACCCGCGGATAAAACAAATTGAAAATGAAGAACCGCAATACAAAAGTTTATAACAAAAGCAGCCATGTGTTCGGACACATGGCTTATTTATAACATTACATAAAAGGATTGATCAAAGATGTGGTTATATTTGGGCAAAGTAATTTTGTTATTCGTGGTTTCCCTGATTGCCATTCGTTTAATGGGAAAAGCCGCTCTGGCTCAATTGGCTCCGCATGATTTGACGGCAGTCATTTTTCTTTCTACGCTAGCCGTCGCCCCTCTGGCTACAGAAAATATAGTCCGCTCATTTCTAGGAATTGTTA
>CAZESH010000003.1:0-44570 GCA_964514665.1 uncultured Caryophanales bacterium | reverse complement strand
ACCAATCAGTCTCCAATCGATGACTTCGACAAGTTTGTTGCCGAATGGAAAAACCTTGGCGGGGATGCGATCACGAAGGAAGTAAACGATTGGTATTCCACGACCAACAAGCAATAAGAAGTAAACCATATTCGGGGGGAGCTTTAGGAAGAGGTCTCCCCCCTTTTTTTCACCTGGCTGTCAGAATTGGAGGGATAAAGCGTGTTGAAAAAAGAGCCGGGCGGCGGGTTGTCAGTATTTCGTCCGTTTACGCTGACAAATAAAGCCTCCGTCCGTTTGAAAAAAAGAGGCGGATTGGTGAGGGAATGGCCGCTGCATTTGATGATACTGCCGGGTTTGCTGCTAGTCATGATCTATCATTATGTGCCGATGGCAGGAGTAGTGATTGCCTTTGAAAGATTCATTCCCGTTAAGGGGATATTCGGCTCGCAGTGGATCGGATTGGATAATTTTAAGTACGTCATGAAGATGCCGGATACGGGACAAATTCTTTATAATACGGTCTATATCGCAACGATGAAAATCATTGCCGGATTTATTGCGCCTATTATCAGTGCGCTGCTTCTTAATGAAGTAAGAAATGCCTTATTCAAGCGAAGCGTCCAAACGCTGATTTATTTGCCGCACTTCCTCTCCTGGGTGATTTTAGGCGGAATCCTCATTGACATCCTTTCTCCTTCAACAGGTATCGTTAATCAGTTGCTTGCGGCATTCGGCATTCATCCGATTTTTTTTCTCGGGGACAACAAATGGTTTCCGTACGTTCTCGTAACCTCGGAAGTATGGAAAGAATTCGGCTTCAGCACAATCGTTTATTTGGCCGCATTAACTGCCATTAATCCTGCGCTGTATGAGGCTGCGGAGATCGACGGGGCCGGCCGCTGGAAACAAACGCTACACATTACGCTGCCGGGCATATTGCCGATCATCATCCTGCTTGGCACATTGAGCTTGGGAAACGTTTTGAACGCCGGTTTTGATCAAGTTTTTAATTTATACAATCCGCAGGTATATCAAAGCGGCGATATTCTCGATACTTTTATTTACCGAATAGGTCTTCTGCAGTCTCAATATGGTGTGGCTACCGCTGTCGGATTGTTCAAATCCCTGGTATCTCTCGTTTTTATCTCGCTGTCTTACGTGTTGGCCTATCGGTTTGCCAACTACAGAATATTTTAGGGGAGGGGGAATCGAATTTGGCTTACCGATTATCTTTGGGCAGAAGATTGTTCCTTGCATTCAACTATGCGTTTCTTGGTTTTATTGCGCTGCTTTGTATCGCTCCACTGCTGAATATCCTTGCCATTTCTCTCAGTTCGTCATCGGCTGTCGCTGCCGGCGCCGTAAAATTATGGCCGGTTGAATTTTCGCTGGCGACCTATCATCACGTCTTAACCACTCCGCAATTTTTAGGTTCCTTTAGGATTTCAGTGGAGAGGTTGCTGCTAGGCACTTCGATCAACTTGATTTTGACGATATTGATCGCGTATCCGCTTTCCAAGGAACAGAAAGATTTTAAATGGAGAACCGTTTACGTTTGGATTTTTGTGATAACCATGTTGTTTAGCGGCGGCCTCATTCCATGGTATATGACCATCCAAGCCACCGGTTTGCTCGATACGATCTGGGCTTTGGTATTGCCTGGGGCGGTACCGGTGTTTAATGTCATTCTGCTGATTAATTTTTTTCGGGGCTTGCCGAAGGAGATTGAAGAATCGGCCAGGATCGACGGAGCCGGCCACTTAACAATCCTATGGAGAATATTTGTCCCGTTATCTTTGCCTTCTTTGGCAACCATAACGCTTTTCAGTATGGTCGGCCATTGGAACAGTTGGTTCGACGGGTTAATTCTCATGAATCGTCCAGAGCATTGGCCTCTGCAAAGCTTTCTGCAAACGCTGGTTATCGTGCAAGATCCGCGCTTTATGACGGAAGACGATGCGCAGAAGCTGGCGCTCATCTCCAATCGGACGATCCACTCTGCCGAGATCTTCGTCGCTGCCTTGCCAATTTTACTGGTATATCCGTTTTTACAGAGATTTTTTATTAAAGGGATCACTTTAGGCAGCGTGAAGGAATAGTCCGCAGAAAGTATGATGAAGCGAAGATGAAACGGAGGATTGTTTCTATGGGACAAATTGGGTTGGCAAACACGGGTAACGTTCAAAGCTGGTACGAAATCGTACGGGATGAAATATCGGTTACAGCCAGCCTGGCAGAGGTCACGGTGGAGATTTTGGACGGATCCGCGGATTTATCGACTCCAAAGACTTTGCCTGCTCGAGTAGTGGTTACATCTGGCGACGGCAGTCACCCGGACGGATCGGGTAGTGGAGTTTATGAGGATGGACGTTTTTTTGCAGAAGGGAATTTTTCGATCACAGTGCCCGAGGGGAAAATTGAAATTCTAATCAAAAATGGCCCCGATTACGTTCCTCTTCAATTTTCATTGGATGTTTTGAAAGGGCATAAGCTGTTTCTCGTTGCCTTCCTGACCCGATGGTTTTCACCTCAAGACAGAGGATGGTATTGCGGTGACAATCATGTACACTCCCAGCATGACCAAGTGGCCAAAATGAAAACCGGACTGAAGTATACAGCTTTGCAAGGAAGAGCCAACGGGTTGAATTTTATTACGGAAGCAGGATCCCATGTTTCCTATGACAATATAGATCAACTGAGTACCGACACCTTCCTGCTCAAGTACGCCCGGGAGTTGAGGATGTTATGCTACGCAGGGCATCTGAACACACCCGGCATTTCCAAGGATATTGAAGATGACAGGATGGCAGCCATCCGGAAAAGTCCGCTCGCTACCCAGGCCATTATGGAAGCTGTGCATGAACAGGGTGGCTTAGTCGTTTACACCCATCCCCTCTCTCCTGCTCACCAACTGCACTGGATGGGGGCTACAGCCGTTTATTCGGACGCCGTATTGGGACGGTGCGCGGATGGATTTGACATCGATTCCAAAGCGACAGAACTTCTCTGGTTTGCCGTCTTGAACCTGGGAAACAAACTGGCTTGCAGCAGCTATACCGATAGTGCCCTCGAAAGAAAGCACACGCTGACGCCGGGTGACAGACGAATTTACTGTCATGCCTCCGATTTTAGCTATTCGGCCATTATTGAAGCAATGAGGAGAGGACATACTTTCGCGACAAACGGAGGCCCTGTATTTGCTTTCTTTACGATTGATGGCCATGAACCTGGGGATTCGATTCAGCTGAACGGGGAGGATTCTTTTACGGCTCGGATCGAGATGCAGAGCTTATACCCGCTGAAAAAGGCTGAGCTTTACAGTAGAGGAAACGTGGTTCATGCGTTTGAGGTCACCGGACAATCCGGAAAAGTGGACCTGATCCATAAGTTTCAGGAGAACGGTGAGAATTGGTATGTATTTAGAGCTGAAGATGAGCAGGGGAATTGGTGCATTACAAGCCCAATCTATTTTGAATCCTCGTCAGACACCCTTCGCTCTTCTTCATATTCCGTACTGCTTGAAATCGGCAATCATACGCATTTCATTCACCTGAGCAAAGATTTCTTCGCGCATATATTGATTACGGTATCGCCGGATGATTCGATTATTGAGGTAGAATTGCTTAAGGATGAACACACGGTCAGAAACTTCAAGCCGGAAGCAGGCAACGAACTGGCGGCCGGCAAAATCCCGGTAACGGAGTTGGAGCTGGGTGTCGAGTACGAACCAGGTTGGTTTTGGTATCCGGACGCAGAAAATAAAGTTCATTTTCAGGCGGATTACCCTGTAATAGAGGGAGGTTGGTACTCGGTACGGGTAAAAACGGCAAACGGACAGCTAATCCATTCGGACGCCGTTTATTTCGACACAGCAAATCCGCTCAGTCATGAATTGTCGGTTGCCAGTCTCATCGGTCGGGATACGGAGTTCCGGCTCTGGGGGTACGGCGAGGAGATGCCGCTGACGAAAATTCAGGAGCCTTACGAGGATCGTTGGTGGTATCCGAACAATGCTGCCTGGAGAATCATGGCTGCCTTCGGCAATCAAAACTATGAATTGCATGGGGAACAATACTCACCTGCTCAGACCAGCGCACAAGTACATCCCAAACTCTTATCTTTATTTAAAGGACTGTGAGGTGCGTTCGTATGAATTTTAAAATTCTTTCCTATGAGAATGCAATGGAGTTTAAGCCTGAAGAAGGGCAATATAATGTGATGATTCGAATTGTCAATCCTAAAAGACAGTTTGAAGAGTTGACATATCGCAATCTATATCAAGATGTTCTGGAATTGAAATTTTTGGATTATACCGAAGAGCAAATTGCCGACAATCAAACGCTGGTAAGCGATTACGACGAGGCGACAGGTGGCTTTAAGTTATTTTCAGATGAAGACGCGGAGAAGATCATAACGTTTTTCAATAAACATCAAAGCTGCGACCTGATGGCCATCCATTGTCATATGGGCAAAAGCCGCAGCGCAGGCGTAGGCGTCGGTTGGTGCAAATTTAATAACGACATAGAAGGGGAGTCTTACATTTATCGTTGTGGAGATTACTTTCCAAATAAAATGGTTGTCGAAAAAATGACCTGCCATTTAAATCAAACCAGAGGAAACAGCGGCTATCAAATTATGAGCGAGGAACCTGCCGAATCTACGGCCCAAGCGGAGATTGCTGTCGAGATTAAAGCCAACGATACTGGAGAAGATTTGCCGGCACGAGTGATTGTAACGGCAAGCGACGGCAGTCACCCTGACGGGGGCGGCAACGGCATATATGCAGATGGGCGTTTCTTCACGGAAGGCCGTTTTTCTGTCATCGTTCCCGCGGGTAAAACCGAGATTATCATACGGAACGGTCCTAATTATAAACCATTGACTATTTCAATGGCGGCGGCAGCAGGTAAAAAGCTTTCTCTGCGCGTCTTCCTGCATTGCTGGTTCTCACCGGAGAAGAGAGGTTGGTACAGCGGCGATAACCACGTGCATTCACAGCACGACCAAATTGCCAAGATGAAGACGGGACTGGCTTACACTGCGCTGCAAGGAAGGGCCAACGGTCTTAGTTACATAACCGAATCGGGGTCTCATGTTTCTTATGAGAATATGGAACAATTCAGCACGAAGAACTTCTTGTTAAAATATGCGCACGAGTTGGGTGCCGGCTGCTATATCGGACATTTCATTATGCCCGGCATTGAGAGATCCATATCCCAGGAGGAATTGGAGGAGATCGGGAAGATGCCGTTTCCCGGTCAGGCGATTGCGGAGGCGGTCCATCGACTCGGCGGGATCGCTACTTATACGCATCCTCTCACTCCGGTTCATCAGCTTCATTGGATGGGGGCCGCCGAGGCTTTCTCTGATGCCGTACTGGGTCGATGCGCAGATTTGTACGATGTCGATTCGAAAGCAACGGAGCTGTTCTGGTATTCTATCTTAAACTTAGGCAACAAGGTCGCCTGCAGCAGTTATACGGACAGCACTCTTGAACGCATCAATACGTTGACTCCCGGCGATCGAAGAGTGTATTGTCAAGCCTCGGAGTTTACCTACCCCTCAATCGTGGAAGCATTGCGGAAAGGGCGAACCTTTGCGACAAATGGAGGTCCGTTATATGCTTTCTTTACAATTGACGACCATCAAGTCGGCGATACGATCACGGTAAGCGACCACCGTCCTTATAAGGGTCAAGTGGAAATTCAAAGTCTTTACCCAATCAAGAAAGCCGAACTTTACCGCAATGGCCAAGTCATCAAAGATTTTGAGATTGCAATGGAGGATAGTGGTGTAACTCTCGAGTATTCGTTCCAAGAAATGGAGAAAAGCTGGTATCTGCTTAGGGTAGAAGATGAGTTTGGCAATTGGTGTATCACCAGTCCGATCTATTTTGAGCCGGTCCGAGAGTCCCGCCGATCATCAGTTGCTGCTATATTGCTGGAAATCAGCAACCATGGACGTTTTGTTTATTTAAGACGGGATTTCTTCGCCCATCTCATCGTCACCGTATCCCCGGATCAATCGTTAAAGGAAGTTCGGTTGCTTAAAAACGGAAAAACGTATAAGAGGTTTACTCCAGACTTCGGCGATAAATTTTCATCCGGGAAAGTTCCGGTAACGGAAATGACAGAAGGAGTTGAGTACGGTCTAGGATGGCTTTGGTACCCGGATTCCAATCGCAAGGTGCATTTTAGAGCTGATTGTCCGGTAGTCGAAAGCGGCTGGTACTCTGTATATGTAAAGACCGAGGATAATTCCATCCTACAGTCTGATGCAGTATATTATGATCACGAGAATACGCATAGTCATGAATTGTCAGTTGCCCATCTCTGGGGGGAAGATACCCGGTTTGAATTATGGGGCTACGGCGAGGAAATGCCGCTTGACGACATCAAAGAGCCGTATGAAGATCGCTGGTGGTTTCCGAACAATACGGCTTGGCGGATCTATGCGCAATTCGGCAAAGAGACTCACGAACTACATGGAGAGCATCCATACTTATCTTCTATTACCAGCAAGCAAATAAACTCAAAGCTGCAAAATCTCTTTAAAAATAAGGAGGGGTAACGATGTTAGTTGATTTGCACATGCATTCCAATCACTCTCGCTGCGCTCATGAGGACAATACCGTACAAACGATGGTGGAAGCGGCGGTTTCCGCGGGCGTAGATGGAATCGGGATTACCGATCATCTTCACCCTCATATTGACCCGGCTATTTTTGCAGACAATCGCAATCAATTATCCAGGTTGTCAGACACGAATCTTAAAGTTTGGATAGGCGTTGAGCTGGATGTTACGACACTATCGGGAGAGCTCACGGGCAATCCGGAAATCTATAAATCTTTGGATTACGTGATGGCCGGGATTCATCATTATCATTTGAATTGGGTGGAAAGTCCGGATTTATCGAAATCGCCTACGGATATCTTGTATTTTGCCCAGCAAAATTTGATCAATGCGATACGCAATCCATGGTTGGATGCAATTGGACATCCTTGGGTGGGCGTATTCAAAGTGTTCAAATTCAGCTGTGATCTCTTAAAGCCGGAGTGGATTGAGGAGGCGGGCGTTGAGGCTCGAATAAACCAAACCGCGCTGGAAATACCGGTATGGGCGGTGTTTAAGGACGATGCCGTCAACGAAGATTATTTGCATCATGTCGTTCGCCCTTTGATCAAGACAGGTTGCCCTCTTATGACGGGGACGGACTCCCACCATTTAGTGAATATCGGGAAACGGATCGATCGGTTAACCGAGCTGCTGCTCCAAGAGGGAGCAACACAGGATCAGCTCTGGTCACCGGCAATATATAAAAAGTAGGAGGTGTGCATAAAACGATTGAGCTGATCAATCGATCCGTTTTTCCTTGCTTTATGGCTCGCGATTAACGGATCTATCGGTGGATACAAGCTTCTATACTCCGAATGGATATAATCAATTGGCTTGGGGAAGAAGCAACCGTCGTACCGAGTTTGATTTTAATGAGTCTTTGGACTGTCGGGAGCAGCATGATCATCAATCTTGACGGCCTGACGCATGCCGGATTGCCGTTTGTCCGTTTTTTCGTAAATAACCTATCAAGGAGGAGCCTCAGTTTTGCGAATTGTAGTTCTGGGAGATTTTCATATCAAAGAAGATGAATTTGAATTGACGCAATCCGCCATGGAAGATGCAGCCGGTTCTCTCTCAGATCTGGTCGTGCCGTTAGGAGATTTTGGCAGTAATGAAAAGATTGGCGGTGTGGAAGGGTTGCTTCAGGCTCACGATTTTTTGCGCCGGGTCCGGGCTCCGCTGCGACCGATTTTGGGCAATCACGATCTCCAGCGGGAATCGGGGAACGGTTTTCAGCCAAAAGGGACGATTGAACGAGCGTTTCTTGAATTGTATGGTCTGCAGACTCCTTATGGCGTCATGGAATTTGATGACTTTCGCTTGTTTTTTATCAGTACGGATCCGCAGCCTGCCGATTCCTTCTATCAAATTCAGGAATGCTATGTTTCGGACAAGCAGTTTGACTGGTTCACTGAAACATTGCGCAAGCGGCGCGGCATTCCCAGCATCGTTTTTTCGCATGCTCCCCCGATCGGATGCGGTCTGCGTACAGTGCCGAAAGTGCATGTTCGGGCGACAAACGCTTATTTGGACCAAAACCACGACCCTTATCGCTGGCTTCGTCTTGTGCAGGAATACCCGGAAATCGTCATGTGGTTTTCTGCCCATTATCATTTAAGCCATTGGCATCACGATTCCATTGCGATTCGGTATGGCACCGCTTTTTTCACCACAGGGGTTCATGGCAGCGTGACCAGGGACGGTGGGCGTCAGTCCAGAGTGATCGAGATCACCAAAAGCGGAATTGAGGTGTATACCCTGGATCATGTCAAGCGTGCGGTAAATGCCGTGCCGGATTGGAGCTTCAGGGCTGCGCTGAAGAGGTTGGTTGAAAAGAAAGCGAAAGCTCTCCATATGAGACAGACGCCTTCCGACAAGGTGCGCAGTGGTCCTTTCCGATTGTTAGATGCTTGTCCATTCGGTGAACTGGGCCCTTTGGCTGAAGGGATTTTGCCGTTGGAACAGGAACGATATCTTGTGGCATCCGAAGATGGATTTTTATGGGAACTGGATCTGGGAGCAGAGGCGGTATTGGGTACCCTTCACCTGGATTGCGTGCTTGCCGGAGTTGTGACTGACAAGGAGGGGATTTGGCTTGCTTGGGAAGATAAGCTGTCGCGAATAGACAGCCGGAGTATGCGGCGTTTTGCAAGAGAGCACAGGATGGAACATGGACAGGAGCGATTGAAGTTCAACCAACCGATCAGTTGCCTGGCTCCGCGGAAACATGGAGGAGTTTGGGTTGCCTGCCGGGACAAAATCTTTGAGATTGAGGTATTGGAGAAGAGCGTCGGGAAACGAGTCTTGGAACCGGCAATTTCATTGCAAGAGAATATTCTAAAAATGGTTTCTGATGAAAATCGATTATGGATTGTTACGGAAAACCGCGAATTGTATTTATGGGATAAGCTTTATCAGACAATGAGGCTTAAATTTGACAGAGTAGTCAATTACGATGTTTTTCAGGGAGAGTTTGCCGTTCTCATTAAAGAAAATGAAGGAAGTAAAAATAAAAGAAATTTATCGGTTTTTTACGAAAACAAGTATAAGTCTTGGAAAGTATCATTGGATTGGGATCTTCTTTCCAATGATTCGGGTGGACAGATAATGTGTTTGGGAAATGAACGCGTACTGTTGGAATTGGGGGGGGATTGTTTTTTTCTGGATGGCGAAAATGGTTTTATTTCTTTGAACATCGGTGATTATGAAGTTGCTGCATTTACAAGGATGTTTCATCCTGACCCGAATCGCTTCGGTTTGGGGGTTATTCCGCATTATGGTTCCCAACGTTCTCAACTGCAGATTTGGGAATATAGATTAGATCCGGCCCAGACCGATTGATCTATTGCGTGAAAAGTAAGTATCTTAACTGAACAAATAAATGTAATTATGATAAATAAAAATAAATTTGCTTAAAGGGGACCTCGGCTTTGCTTGCAACATTGAAGTTGTTAGCGAGACCTTTACCATTTGGTAGAGGTCTCTTTTTACTGTTCCAGACTGCAACAGATTCGGAATGCGGTTGTGATTTTGCAGTTCCGCTCCAAAAAATCAGGAAGTTTGTTCCATATCGGAGCGGGCATGCTGAAGCGGCGTTAACGAGTGATCACTTGATCTATAATCCCGTATTCGCAAGCTTCTTGTGCCGACATGAAGTAGTCCCGGTCCATATCCTTCTCCACCTTCTCGATTGGCTGTCCTGTCCTTTCAGCCGTAATCTGCACGCCTCTGGCACGAATCTGCAGAATTCGCTTGGCGCTGATCGCAATATCGCTCGCTTGACCTTGCGCACCGCCGTGCGGCTGATGGATCATGATTTCGCTGTTGGGCAGCGCGAATCGCTTGCCTTTGGCGCCGGCGAGCAGCAGCAGCGCTCCGAAGGAGGCGGCAAAACCGACGCAGATCGTATGGACAGGAGGCTTCACATACTGCATCGTGTCAAAAATGGCAAAACCCGCTGTCGTAGAGCCTCCGGGACAATTAATGTACATATGGATCTCTTTCTCGGGGTCTTCGGCAGCCAGAAATAGAAGTTGAGCCACAATGCTGTTGGCAACCGGATCGTCTATGGCAGCCCCCAGGAATATGATGCGGTCCTTCAACAACCGCGAATAAATGTCGTACGACCGCTCTCCGCGGTTCGTTTGCTCCAAAACATAAGGGATGTAAGTGTTCATGCTTCGTCCTCCGTCTCGTTTTGATTTTGTGCTTGCGTGATGTAAACGAATGGAGGCATGCAAAAGATACGGAAATTTTTTTAAATCCGTGCGTATCCTTTTTACAGATTGGATCGTTTACTAAAGTAAACGACGTTTCGGAGATTTTAAAGGGGATAAGGTATGACGCAGTTCGGACTATCGGGTTCGGCTCATTTGATGAAAGTCGGAGATCTTCGCTTTAAGCATAGAATATCAACCCTTAGTACAAATTGACTTTGTCTTCAATTGATCGTTTACTAAAATTAACGAACAGGAACAGGAACAGGAACAGGAACAGGAACAGGAACAGGAACAGGAACAGGAGGTAGATAGCAGTGGACCATTTGAAGCGATATTGCCTGTCGCTCACGAAGGATCTATGGGATGCCGAGGATCTTGCCCAAGAAACATGGATAAAAGCCCACGGTGCCTTGAAATCGAAAGAGCATGCCAATCCCCAAGCGCTGCTGCTGCGAATTGCCAAGAATACTTGGATAGACCAAACCCGCAAGCAAAAGTCTGAGCTCCTATTCATGCAGCAGGAAAAGAAAAAGCTACAGGTGGACGAGGCGAGTGCAGCGGGTGCGGAACAAATCGAGCTGATATTTCAAGCTTTAGTCCAACACTTGACTCCGCTGCAGCGGGCCGTGTTTCTGCTGAAGGATGTGTACTGCTTCTCGATATCGGAAATTTCCGATCGCTTGCATACCACGCAAGGCGCGGTAAAAGCGGCTCTTCATCGTGCACGGCAAGCATTATACGGCGTTAAACGCGACCTGGAAGAGAACACCCTGCCATTGCCCGAGGAAGAGAGCCGTATTGCTTATCTCAGGATCTTGGCCGCGGCTTTTCGGGACGGAGAAATTGCACGGGTGATCGAGCTTGCCCTGCATAACGATGCTGTGGTTTTGGCAGTGGCGCACCAGCGGAATTTGCAGCTTCAGAGCAGGCTGCAAAAAGGGGAGCCGAGCGGCTTCCACCAGCGCGCGGCAGCCTGATTATCCGATTATTTCGACAGAAGCTTGGTCATTTTGGCGAACGTATCGTCATCCTTTGACGCTATATTTAGGGTGACTGTAAAATGGGGGGAATCCGATACAAGGAATGAAATTTGTTCAAATACAAGACGTCCGGCTGTCGGATGAAGGTTGATTTTCTTTCCTTCCGGTCCATTCAGCACATCGTGCTGCGGCCACCATTCCCTAAATTCCCCGCTTGCCAGGTTTAATTCCGCGATAAGCGCCATCCACCAAGGATCCCCGGCGAATTTCCCGTAGTTGGCGCGAAACTGGGCCAATCTATGGCGGGCATGGGCTTCCCAGTTGTCCTGGAGCAATTGCCGGACATACGGCGAAGTGAACGTTCGCCAGACGGTGTTGCGCTCACGCGGAGACATCGCTTCATAATTTCCGTAAATCAAGCTTGCAGCCTTGTTCCATGCCACGATATTCAGGCGTTGGTCGGTCACGTAAGCGGGATTCGCGCCTTGCAAGTCAAGGAACGTTTGCAGCGTCGCGCTAATGCTGCTTTCCACCGGTGTCAGGTCGGCAGGCAGCTGCTGCAAAGCCAGCAGAAACAAATGCCTGCGTTCATTCGAATCCAGCTTTAGCGCTCGTGCAATGCTTTCCAATACCTGAGTGGATACTTGAATGTTTCGCCCTTGCTCCAGCCACGTGTACCAATCCACGCTCACACCCGAGAGCAGCGCCACTTCCCCGCGCCGCAGTCCCGGGGTGCGTCTCCGTCCGCCGGCAGGAAGGCCGGCCTGCTCGGGTGTGATGCGGGCCCGGCGTGTTCGCAAAAAGCGGGCAAGCTCCAGCAGCCGTTCATTATTTGTTTGTTCCATTCATTCCCACCTGCTCCCCTTATCAGTTACTTTTCATAAGAGAAAAAATCCTGGGATAAACCGTCATCTTATTCTAGTATAGAAATCATTATACACTTTCATTGCGGGAATCGGCGACTCCCGAATCTTGCCTTGAAAGGGGATTTGATTTTGGAAAAAGCGATTGAAATACAGTCCCGCAGCGGCGGCAAGCCGGCGAAAGCACTGCTGCTTGCCGGACTTTCGCTCGGTTACTTTATGGTACTCTTGGATACGACGGTGGTGAGCGTGGCTCTGCCGGCAATCCGTGCCGATTTAGGCGGCGGGATAACCGGTCTTCAATGGGTGGTCAATGCCTACACGATCGTTTTTGCGGGTTTGCTGCTCTCGATGGGGACATTGACCGACAAGCTGGGGGCAAAACGTGTATATATCGGCGGTCTGGTGCTTTTTTTGGCTGCTTCGGCCGCATCCGCGGCCGCTCCGTCGCTTGATGCGCTGATCGGCTTGCGGGCGGTACTCGGTATCGGTGGGGCGGCCCTGATGCCGGCATCGCTTACTTTGCTTGCCCATGCCTTTCCTGAACCCAAGCAGCGCGCCCAAGCGATGGGCATATGGGCGGCGACAACCGGAGTGGCGATGGCGGCGGGACCGGTAGTTGGCGGAATTTTGGTTGACTCGCTCGGTTGGGATGGCATTCCATGGTGATCATCGCTGCATTCAGTGTGGCTGTGCTGAGCATCGTCGTGTTTTTGACGGTTGAAGCCAAGGGGAAGACACCGCTCTTGCCGCTGCGGCTTTTCAGGAACACGACCGTATCGGTCGGCATGGTAACAGGAATGGCCATTAACATCGGGCTGTCGGGCATTCTGTTCGTGCTGCCGCTGTTCTTTCAGCAAGCGCGGGGCGTTTCCGCCCACATCGCCGGACTTTCCTTCCTTCCGTTGACCCTTCCCTTGGCCTTCAATCCGATTGTGACCGGCAGAATCGTGGGCCGGATCGGAGCAAGGCTGCCGATGACGTTCGGATTCAGCTTTGCGGCCTTGGGGATGCTGGTGCAGGTATGGAGCGATATAAACACCAGTTATATCCTTACCCTGATCGGATTGCTGCTTATCGGCTTTGGGGTGTCCTATACGATTCCCGCGTTGATGACGGCTGTGCTTTCCTCCGTCTCCAAGGAACAGGTCGGAACCGTTTCCGGCGCACTTAATTCTATCCGGCAATTCGGCGCCACGCTAGGTGTTGCCATCATCGGCTCGATTTTAAGTGCAAGCTCTTCTTTTATTACGGGCATGCATCTGTCGCTCATTGCGGTCAGCGTTGTTTTGTTTGGCGGAAGCCTGCTTTCCTTCGCATTTATCGGCCGCGATAAGTCGGGATAACAGGGACGTTAAAGCAAAATCGGCCACCCCAATGAAAGGTTGGCCGATTTGCTGCCCCTGCGGCGAACAGACCGTTGCAGGGCATGATTCGTCAATGCAGCTTGTCGAGAAAACGCCTTACTGCCTGATAAAAACCGTCCGGATCATCGGAATGGACGCCGTGGCCGCATTGTTCAAAAACTTCAAGCTTTGTGTTCGGTCTCCGTGATGCCATGAGTTCGGCTTGGCTCAAGTCCAATACGAAGCTTTTTTTACCATGAATAAGCAGAATTGGACAAGTGGAGGACAGCCAGTCTTCCCACCAAACCCCGTTTATGTTTTGTTGGGATATGCTCATCCCTTTTAAATCGGAACGAAATCCCCAACCTTTTTCATCCTCAAACACGCTTTCCGAAAAATAGGAGACGGCTTTAACCCCGACGCGTTCAAGCGATTCCCTCAGTTCTTTTAATGAAGGCGAACGTACGGGGAATTTCTCGGCAAAGGACAGGTCGGCGTTGATTTCTGCACCGATGTCTTCCACGATAACCGCTTTGACCGATTCAGGGTGGCGGGAGGCAAACTGATAAGCGTTAATGCCGCCCAAGGAATGACCCAGTATGGTTACGGGATATCCGCCGAGTTCGTCACGAACAAAGTTAAGTATGTCTTTTACGTAGCTTTTTCTTGAATAATCCGTATCAGAGGGGTGGTCGCTCCAACCATGACCTCGCTGGTCCAAAGCAATGACCCGCCAATCCTTGAATTTGGCCGCCAATTCCGAAAACGTTCTGGCATCCCCCATATGTCCGTGCAACATTAGCAATACATTTGGACTTTCTCCGCCAAAGTCAAGGTAAGAGAGCTTCAGATGGCCTGAATTGAAATATTTTCTTGCCGGCAATTGACGTTCCTGAGTATCGAACATGCTTTTCCTCCTTTTGCTTCTTTTGCTTGCGGATAAAATTCAACTGGACTTCATCTCCATCCTAACCGATAATGGTGACAAGAATTGTCATAAATTAAAAAAACGGAGCAAAACGATGTCCAAATCAAAAAGACTTTTGGCCTTAATGATGGCCGTCAACCGAAAACGCAAATTTACCGTCAAGGAGCTTTCCCGGGATTTTGGCGTTTCGCAAAGAACGATATTAAGGGCAAGCCGGTTCTCCATATTTATCCGTCTTGCTCGACGCAGCCATACGGCAAAAAGTTTTGCTCATCGATTATGAATCCAGAGAAAAACGATCGCAGCGGGAGATCCAACCGATTGGCATATATACCAGGAACGGTCTATGGTACTGTCCCGCTTATTGCTTCCAGAGCGATGATATTCGTATATTCCGGTGCGACCGAATTCACTCGGCCGCTGCTGCTCCTTCCGGGACGAAACCGCGGGATCTCCGGGATATTCACCTGGAAAATAGAGAAACGGTCAGCCAGGGGAGCGGGGAGTATGTCCGACTTTTCGCCGAGCTGACGGAAGAGGGTGTCCAGACATGCGAGGCCGAGCCTTGGCCGGTGCCCAAGCTTCATATTCGCCAAGATGGCACAGGTTGGCTTGAAGGAAACATTGCAAAGCGCGACATTCCGTTTTTCGCAAAGTTCTTCATCGGCTTAGGCAATGAGGCGACGGTTAAAGATTCACCGGAACTAGTGGATGGCATCAAACGGAAGCTTTTCGAGCTCACAGTGAAATATCTGTAACGCTGTAGACAATGCCGTATTTCCCAGGAATAATATCGCTAAATGAGGAGCCCTTGCGGCTCCATTTTGTTTTTGGCGGCAAAAGAAATCAGTAAAATTTTCTACCTTTCTCAAGAAGATAATCGATTCTTTCCATGCTTTTTGCCCGATAAACTAAGCTCAGATTGAAAATCCCAAGCGGCAAAGGGGGGGATGGAAATGAACGAAACGCTGGTGTTCATGCAAGGAATCGAGAAGGAGTTCCCGGGTGTCCATGCGCTTTGCGATTGCCGATTCGAGTTGAAGCACGGAGAAGTGCATGCTCTGGTGGGAGAGAACGGAGCCGGTAAATCGACGCTGATGAAGGTGCTCACCGGGGTTTATCAAAAGGACGCGGGACAGCTATTTTACAAGGGCAAAGAAACAGACATTCCAAATACGAAAAGCGCACAAAATTTAGGAATCAGCATGATCCATCAGGAATTGAATCTGATGCCCGATCTAACCGTGGCCCAAAATATTTATATCGGCCGTGAGCCGCGATTCGGATGGTTTTTGGATGACACCGGACTGAACCGCAGGACAGAGGAGCTATTGAGGCAATTAAACATCCGCTTGGATCCCCGCATGAAAGTGGCGGATTTGACCGTGGCCAAGCAGCAAATGGTGGAAATCGCCAAGGCGCTGTCCTTCCAATGCGAGGTATTGGTCATGGACGAGCCCACTGCGGCGCTGACGCAAGCGGAAATCGAAGATTTGTTCCAGATTATCCAGCATTTGCGCGAGAGCGGTGTCGGTGTGATATATATTTCTCACCGCATGGAAGAATTAAAGCGTATATCCGACCGGATTACCGTCATGCGTGACGGATGCTATATCGGTACGGTTGCGACCCAAGATGCCAGCATTGAAGAAATTATATCCATGATGGTCGGCAGGGAACTGTATCACGAGGAAAGGTCCGATGAGAGTCGGATCAGCGATGAAGTCGTTCTGAAGGTCGAGAAGCTTTCGCAAGGAAAAACATTCCATGATATCAGCTTTAACTTGAGAAAAGGGGAAATCCTCGGTTTTTCAGGATTGATGGGAGCAGGCCGAACCGAGGTTGCACGGGCGATCTTTGGAGCCGACCCGATGGACGCCGGAGAAATATATATAGGCGACAAAAAGGTGGACATCAAAAGTCCGCACGACGCGGTCAAGCACGGTATCGGCTATTTGTCCGAGGACCGCAAAAGGTACGGATTGATGGTCGAGATGGATGTAAAAACAAACATTGCCGTAGCGTCGATGCAAAGATTCACCAGCTTGCTGGGGTGGATGAAGCAGACTAAAATCGTACAAACCGCGGAACATTTCGTTGATTTTCTAAAGATCAAAACACCGAGCATCGATCAACAGGTCAAGCTGCTCTCCGGGGGCAATCAACAAAAGGTCGTAATCAGCAAGTGGCTGACGCGCGACTGCAATATATTGATTTTTGACGAACCGACACGAGGTATCGATGTCGGAGCCAAAAGCGAGATCTACAAACTGCTTCATGAATTGGCCGAACAGGGGAAATCGATCATCATGATCTCATCGGAGCTGCCGGAAATCTTGCGCATGAGCCACCGTATCGTTGTCATGTGCGAGGGGCGAATCACCTCGATATTAAACCGGGATGAAGCCGATCAAGAGACAATCATGAAATACGCCACAACACATATTGGATAATTTCAAACAAATGGGGGGGATGAAAGTCATGAAGCTTGCGGCTTTATCGAGGCAAACGGCGGTCAGATCGGGAGCTACCCAAAAGATACTGGCCTTTGCCAGCCTGATTGTGCTTATTCTGGTATTTACGGTTTCGTCCAGCAATTTTTTTCAATTTGATAATATAATCGGCATTCTTCTGTCGACGGCGGTAATCGGTGTGCTCGCATTGGGATCGACCTTTGTGATTATCACCAGCGGCATCGATTTGTCCGTTGGCACGGTCATGACCTTATCGGCCGTGATGACCGGAGTGTTTATTACCAATTGGCACATGCCGATTGCAATAGGTGTCATCGGCGGTATTGGCACCGGCGCAATTTGCGGATTGTTTAGCGGCTATGTTATTGCAAAGCTGAAAATTCCGCCCTTTATCGCTACGCTCGCGATGATGATGATTGCCAAAGGTTTGGCGCTTGTAATTTCCGGAACCAAACCGATTTATTTTACCGATACGCCCGCCTTCTCCAAGATCTCCATGGGCACGCTCATATCCGGCATTCCGAATGCAGTCATCATTTTTTTCGGTCTGGCCATTGTCTCCAGCGTGATTTTGACCAAAACCTTGTTAGGCCGCTATAACTTTGCGCTTGGCAGCAACGAAGAAGCCACTCGTCTATCCGGAGTCAACGTAGATTTCTGGAAGATTGCGATATACAGCCTGACGGGAGCATTCAGCGGAATTGCCGGTATCCTCATGGCCTCCCGGATATATTCCGCCCACCCCGCACTTGGACAAGGCTATGAGTTGGAGGCCATCGCTGCCGTGGTAATCGGGGGGACCTCATTAAGTGGCGGAAAAGGCTCCATTCTGGGCACCGTGATCGGAGCGCTGATTATGAGCGTCTTGACCAACGGACTTCGAATCTTGTCCGTACCGCAGGAATGGCAAACGGTTATCATCGGGTTTGTGATCCTGCTGGCGGTGTACGCCGATATTTTGCGAAGAAAAAGCAGCTGATTTAAACCGGTATGAACTCCCGAGAGGAGTAAAATACAAAATTCATTTAAGGGGAGAATAAAATGAAAAGCAAAAAGTGGATTTTTCTGATGATTATGATGCTTTTGGCCGCTGTTGCACTTGGCGCTTGCGGGAAATCAGGATCGAATGAAAGCAGTTCGTCAAGCGAAAGCTCTTCAACCAAGGCAACCGCAGCACCAAGTGAAAACTCCGGCTCAACCGACAATGCAAATTCGGACAAGAAGCCTTATATCCCGATTATTTCCAAAGGGTTTCAGCATCAGTTCTGGCAAGCGGTCAAGCTGGGAGCAGAGAAAGCTGCCAAGGAATTTAATGTGGAAATTACATTTGAAGGTCCGGAGAATGAATCCCAGGTAGACAAGCAAATCGAAATGCTGCAGACGGCATTGGATAAACATCCGGCTGCGATCGCTTTTGCCGCATTGGACAGCAAAGCGGCGATCCCGCTGCTGCAAAAAGCCCAAGCTGCCAATATTCCGGTAATCGCCTTTGATTCCGGTGTCGACAGCGACATTCCGATCACCACCGCTGCAACAGACAACAAAAAAGCGGCCGCGCTGGCAGCCGACAAAATGGCTGAATTAATCGGAGGAAAAGGCGAAATCGCCATGGTCGTGCATGATCAAACGAGCCGTACCGGGGTTGATCGCCAAAGCGGATTTGAAGGACAAATCAAAGCGAAGTATCCGGACATCAAAATTGTCGATATTCAATACAGCGGCGACCAGTTGAAAGCCGCCGACCTGACCAAGGCCATTATCCAAGCGCATCCCAATCTGAAAGGCATATTCGGATCGAATGAAGGTGCGGTAATCGGTGCCATTCATGCGGTTGAAGAGATGAAAAAACAAGGCAAACTCGTTGTCATCGGCTATGATTCCGGCAAGCAGCAGTTGGATGCGATTCGAAGCGGTCTGGAAGCAGGTGCGATTACGCAGGATCCGATCGGCATCGGTTATCAGAGCGTCAAAGCGGCTGTCGATGCAATCAACGGCAAGCAGGTGCCGAAATTTATCGATACCGGCTTCCATTGGTACGACAAGTCCAACATTGACGCAGGCGACATCAGTCCGCTTCTTTACAACTAAATAACACGGGGATTTTTTCATCCCGAGACTGCTCTCACATGGGCAGTCTCTTCTTGCATTAAAGGAGAATAAGCCGTTTGCTTCGAATTAATAAAAGGAATCTTTTTTACAGCACCTGAATGCTCTTCAACTAGCAAAAGGGAGACCTGAGGATGTACAAAGTGATATTGGTTGACGATGAGGATGAAGTCAGGGAAGGCATCAAGCTGAAGATCGACTGGCGGTCGTGCGGATTTGAGCTTGTCGGGGATTATGACAACGGCAGAGATGCGCTCGAAGTGCTGGAGCCGCTTCAACCGGACGTCATCATCACCGACATTTGCATGCCGTTTATGGACGGCCTAGAACTTGCAGGCAAGGCTTTGCAATCTTTGCGGGACGTAAAGACCGTGATTTTGACGGGATATGAGGATTTTGATTATGCCCAGCAAGCGATCAAACTGAAGGTGAACGATTTTTTGCTAAAACCGATCAACTCCCAAGAATTCACCGGTTTCTTGCTCAAGCTTAAAAGTGAATTGGACAGGGAACGACAAAAAAGAGAGGATTTAAGCCAGCTTCGGCATCAGCTCAATCAAAGCCTCCCTTTATTGAAGGAGCGTTTCCTTGAGCGCATGGTTGTTTCCCGCTTGAAGCCCGAGGAGATCGAAAGAAAATTCCTCTACTTTCAATTGTTTCTGAGCGGACCGGCATATTTGGCCTTGACTATGGACATCGATGATCACGACAAGCGGTCGGAATCCGATTATGATGCGGAGCTGCTGCAATTTGCCGCTTTCAATATCGTGCAGGAAATATTCGAAAGAGAAAACGGCGGCATTGCTTTCCGCACGAGGGATACGAAAACGGTCGTGTTTATGTCGGGTTCTCCGAGGGAAACCGAAATGCTTGCCCAAAGCTTGGCCAGTCACGCCAAATACAGCATCAATAAATATTTGCGTCTTTCGGTTTCGATCGGAATCGGTCGAACCTGCCGGGACAAGCAGCTTTTGTTCAAGTCGTATCAAGAAGCTTTATCTGCATTAGACTATCGCTTTTTGCTCGGCAAAAACCGCATCATTTCCATTGATGATCTGGAATATGGCAAAACGGTGGAGCATTTCAGCTATGACGAATGGGAGAAGAAGCTTCTCTCCGCCATGCGAGCGGGAAATCGGAATCAAGTGAAGAGTGTGTTGGAAGAATGGATGGAGGATTTGAGAAAAACGAATCCGTCTATTGAAAAATGCTATGGTTCGGTTTATAAACTGGTGGTTGCGTTAATGAATCACATTACGGAATCGGGCTTTGACGAGAAGGAGGTACTCGGGGGTTATCCCTTCATCCAGATTACCGCGATGAAAACCCTGGATGATGTAACCGTATGGCTTTATGCGACGTGCGAACGGATCCTTGCCTTTTTAAATGAAAAGAGAAACGATGTTGCAAAGTCGCAAATGATTTTGGCGGAAAAATTCATTCAGGATAATTATAATCAAGACCATTTGTCATTGCGTCACGTATGCAGCCACATCTTTATGAGCATCAGTTATTTCAGTTTGTTATTCAAAGAGCATACGGGAGAAACGTTTGTCGAATACTTGACGCGCATCCGCATGGAGAAAGCCAAAGAGCTGCTCGTAAACACTCAGTTGAAAACTTATGAAATTGCATCCAGAGTCGGTTTCGGCGATCCGCAATATTTCAGCGTTATCTTCAAGAGATCGACTGGAATGTCGCCAAAGGAGTATCGTTCGGCATGGAAAGGAAAACAGGCGCATGAAGATCCGCAATTTCTTTAGATTTAAAAGCATTCATACGAACATCGCACTCGGTTTTTCATTTCTCATTTTGTGCACAACGATTTCACTTAGTTACAATGCGTACAGGCTCTCCTCTTCGGCTGTGATGAACAGCTCTTTGGCGTACACCTCGCAGCTGATCAGCCAGGTGAACACCAATATTCAGACCTATATCGGCAATATGCAGAGCATCTCCGCACTGGTGCTGGAGAACGGCGACCTTCAGCGTTATTTGTCTCTGAATAATCCCGATACTCCCGAAGGCGCTGCCTTGAAAAAGCAGTTGAACGAATTTTTTCATTCCATCGTCAGCTCCAGAAACGATATCGCCAGCATTGCTTTTATCGGATCGAACGGGGCTGCTGTTTCCGACCGATCCGACGCGAATTTGAAAGACTATAACCAACTGGCCCGGCAGGAATGGTTCAAGCAGGCAAAAAACGCGGATGGGAAAGTGGTGATTTCTTCTTCGCACGTTCAGCATATTTATGCCCATGAATACCGCTGGGTCGTTTCAATCAGCCGACTGTTGAAAGGGACAGCGGGCTTGCCGAAAAGCGGAGTGCTTCTGGTGGATTTGAATTACAATGTGATCAACAATTTATGCCAACAAATCCTCCTCGGCAAGCGCGGATACGTATTCGTGCTGGATCCCTCGGGCGACCTGATTTATCATCCGCAGCAGCAGCTCATCTACTCGCATCTAAAGTCCGAGGATATTGAGCGGATATTGAATTCCAAGGACAGTAAGCTTGAGTCTGTCCAGGATAAGGTCAAAAAAATATATACCATCCGCACTACGAAATTCGGATGGAAAATCGTCGGCGTCACTTATCCCGACGAACTGGTTGGCAACAAAAGGGAGATTCAGTTTTCAAGCGCAATGTGGGGCATTCTCAGTCTGCTGGTCGCGCTGGCGATTTCCGTTATTTTGTCGTTTACGCTTACCAAGCCGATCAAAAATCTGGAGTCGCACATGAAGCAGGTGGAGAAAGGGGATTTCGACACCAGGGTCGAAATCGCCAGCCCGAATGAAATCGGAAAGCTGGCCAGAACCTTTAATTTGATGATTGCAAAAATCAAGGAATTGATGAATCAGATTGTCGCGGAACAGGAGATGAAGCGAGCCAGCGAACTGAAGGCGCTGCAGGCGCAAATCAAGCCGCATTTTCTTTACAATACGCTGGATTCGATCATTTGGATGGCGGAGATGGGCAAAATGGACAAGGTGGTAGAGATGACATCGGCGTTGTCCAGACTGTTTCGCTCCAGCATTGGCAAGGGAGAGGAACTGGTTCCGATTTCGGTTGAACTGGAGAACATCCAAAACTACTTGACGATTCAAAGCATCCGGTACAAAAACAAGTTCACCTATGAGATTGATGTAGATCCTGCCATTTTGAATTGCAAAATCTTGAAAATTATTCTGCAGCCGCTGGTGGAAAACGCTATCTATCACGGAATCAAGCACAAAATCGATATCGGACATATTCGCATAACAGGTCAGAAGGCGGACGGCATGGTGCGGATTGCGGTCAGCGATGACGGTCCCGGAATGGACACGGCACGGATCAAAGCAGTGCTTGCCGCGCCATGGACGCAAGAAGAAGGAAAGAGCGTGGGGCTGAGCAATGTCAATCATCGCCTTCAATTGTACTTTGGAGAATCGTATGGACTTGATTTTACAAGCGAACCCGATGATGGAACCACGGTGTTTGTGCAGTTTCCGGAGATTACATGAAGGGGGTGGAAGGATGTACAAAAAGCTGGTCATGCTGACTATCGTATGCGCCCTGATATTCTGGGCAGGCCGGATGATCTATCAAAATGTGTCCAATGTGGCGTCAGAGCGGCAAAGTCCGATTTATTTCGTTCCTAAAACCGTTGACAAGAGTATACAGTTTTGGCAGGTGATGAATCAGGGCGTATTTACGGCGGCCAAAGAATACAATATAGAGGTGAAAGAGATCGGCACGGAAACAGAAACGGATGTGGAGGGACAAATTCGACTGCTGGAGAATGCCATAAAAGAGAAGCCGAAGGCGATCATTTTGGCTGCAAGCGATTATAACCGGATCGTACCGACCGCGCAGGAAATCATTCGTGCGGGAATCAAGCTGATTACGGTGGATTCCGATTTGAACGGCGGAATATCCTCCAGCTTTATCGCCACGGATAATTATGAAGCAGGCAAAAAAGCGGGAACAGCGATGAGAAGCTTGGTCGGACCGGAAGCGAAAATTGTTGTTCTCAGCTTCATTAAGGGCTCCAGCACGGCCATCGACAGGGAAAAGGGCGTCCGCGACAGCCTGAAGGCGTATGACGGCATTCATCTTTCACAAACGTATTTCAGTGACGGTTCAGTTGAGAAGGCGTATCTTATCGCAAAAAATTTGCTGCAAAATGATGCGTCGATTGACGGTGTGATCAGCTTGAACGAGCCGACAGTGGCAGGCGCAGCGAAAGCGATCCAAGAAGCGGGTGCGGCTTCGAGAGTTAAGCTGATCGGTTTTGACAGTTCGATGGATGAGGTAGCCTATCTGGAAGAAGGGGTACTTCAGGCCACCGTAGTGCAAAAGCCGTTCAATATGGGATATTTGGCGGTCAAAACGGCGATCGAGGCTTACAATGGGGAAAAAATAGAAAGAAGAATCGATACAGGCTCCAAGGTAATTACAAAAGAAAACATGTATGAAAGCGAAAACCAGAAGCTGCTGATTCCATTTGAAGAAAAATAAAATTTGCCCACGCACGTAGACGTTGACAGCTCAATCTTGCATTTTGCCAGGGGTTTTGCTATACTAAAATTAGTTATTAATTTGAAGCCAATTCACATATTGAAAAGGGTCTCATTTTATGATGGAACTCCTTTCAATATGTGAATTTTTTTACGGAAAATGAACATGTTAAATTTAATTTTGGAGGTAATACCATGCAAACAGGTACAGTAAAATGGTTCAACAGTGAAAAAGGCTTTGGTTTTATTGAAGTCGAAGGCGGAAACGATGTTTTCGTACATTTCAGCGCAATCGAAGGCGATGGATACAAATCGTTGGATGAAGGTCAACGCGTTCAGTTCAATGTGGCCCAAGGCAATCGCGGACCGCAAGCCGAGAACGTTACAAAACTTTAATAAGCCTAAGCGAAGCTGCTTCTAATACGTTAGAGGCAGCTTATTTTTTTGTAAATTTGCAAATAGACAAATACGAAAGGGCGCCGGGCTATGCATGTATTCGAAGACTGGAATCTAAAAGTGAAGAAAACGTTTAATGCCACAAGCAACGAAGTTGTTTTAACCGTTACAGAAGCAGGAAGGTTGTTGGGTCTTTCCAAAGACCAGATGAAAATCTATGTAGATAAAAACAGCTTGACCAAAGTTCCGATCATGAGAAGCGTTCATAGGTACCTTTTATTGAAAAGTGAAATGGATAAGCTCGTAAAAAAATTGTAAGGGTTAAACAGAGATTTATAAAACGCTTTTTTTAACCGGAATGTCGATATTTGGAGATTATTTCATGGACTTTTGAGCTTGCGGTGGCTTATTATAATAGGAATAAAGAGCTACAAAAAGAAGAATATTTAATTTCTTGAAGATACTATTCAGGGCAAACCATGCGAAAGCGCGGGGCGCAAAACTATAGGGGCTAAGCGAAAAACTTCGTATGCCAGCCAGCTGCTCTTTGAGGCGATTCAACGAACCTTGAAGAAGGTTCTTTCTTTTTGCAGTTTTTGTTTATAACATTATGAGAGGGGCGAGGAATATGAATCTACGGACGAAACTAATGATCGTGAGTTTGTTGTTTTTAATGCTCCCCAGCTTGACCATTGGCTTGGTTGGGCAGCATTCGGCAAAAACAAGCTTGGATGATGCAGGCAGAATCGGTTTGAAAAATGATGTGAGAATGGCGGTCAAATTAATCAATTCCTTGGACCAGGAAGTGAAAGCAGGGCATATAACGCTCCCCGAAGCGCAGGAAAGAGTCAAGACCTTGCTCATCGGCCCATTGGGTGCGGATCATAAGCGTCCGATCGATAAATCGATTGATGTTGGTGAAAACGGTTACTTTTTCATAATGGACCAGAAGGGGATGGAATTGGGGCATCCTGTAATCGAAGGGAAAAGCATCTGGGATGCGGTGGATAAAAATGGCGTCAAGCTGGGTCAGGAAATTGTTCGAAACGCTATCGCCGACGGTGGATTTACATATTATGAGTGGCCGCTTCCAAATTCGGAAAAAGTCGCGCCGAAAATTACTTATTCTGAACTAGACCCTAATTGGGGGTGGGTTGTCGCTGCCGGTTCGTACATGATGGACTTCAATAGTGCGGCAAACCGCATTTTTAATATTATTTGGATTACGATCGCTGCTTCTCTGTTATTGGGAATCACGATGATCTGGTTATTTGCCAATCACTTGTCCAAGCCCCTCATACAAATTGCCAAGCAAGCGAAAAGGGTCGCCGAGGGAGATCTCTCGGGGGAAGCCGTCAATGTCGGCAACAAGGATGAAATCGGCCAATTGGCCCATGATTTCAACGTGATGAAGGACAATTTGCAGAAAGTCATCGGAGAAGTTCGCGATGCTTCTCTGCATGTTTCCTCCACATCGGAGCAATTGGCCGCAAGCAGCGAGCAAACCAGTCAGGTGGCAGAACAGATTACACTGTCCATTCAAGAGGTCGCCTCCGGAGCCGAGAAGCAGCTTGCCAGCTCAGTGGAGCTCTCTCAAGTGGTTTCGAGAATATCCGACAATGTGGTTACGATCAACCAGAACATTGAAACGGCGACGGGAGCCTCGATGAAAACTGCGCAAACGGCGGAAAACGGCAATACAGTGATCAAAAAAACGATGGAACAAATGGAAGTGATTAATCGTCAAAGCACGGACATGGTCAAACGGATTGCGCTTCTGGGTGAAAAATCCGATGAAATTGCCAGCATCATCACATTAATCACGGATATTGCGAATCAAACCAACTTATTGGCATTGAACGCATCCATCGAAGCAGCCCGTGCCGGAGAACACGGCAGAGGATTTGCGGTTGTTGCAGGGGAAGTCAGAAAATTAGCTGAACAATCGGGGGCCGCTGCAGGCGAAATCAATGCCTTGATCGAACTCATCCATAATGAAATCAAGGATTCCATTCTGACGATGGAAATTAGCGACTCTTCGGTCAAAGACGGAATTGTGATGATTCATCAAGCCGGAGAATCCTTCGAAGGCATCGCCAAAGAAGTCGATCAGGTGGCAAGCCAGATGCAGCATGTCATTAAATTAAGCCAGGAAATCAATGCCGGTAAGGATCAATTGGTACAAGCCATTGAAAACGTCACCCAAGTTTCCGAGAAATCTGCCGAATATACACAGGATGTAGCGGCATCGGCAGAAGAACAAAACGCATCCATGGAGGAAGTATCCGCAGCTGCAGCAACTTTGGCGAAAATCGCCGAACAATTGCAAGAGGCTGTAAATATTTTTAAAATATAACTGCATAGTTTACTGTTGCCGGGGCGTCGATTATGACGCCTTTTTACATTCATCCTTACAGCTTCAAATCGATAAAGATATAACTGCGGCTGCCAAGCGGGTGGGAATAAGTTTGGATCGTTTCCGAGGTTTCGAGATCGTTGTACTCATGCGATAACAGACCCCGGTCCTGCGTCTTCATCGTGGCGATGTTGGCAATGAAGAAGGGCCGCCATATCCAGCTGCAGCCTTGATAACTGGGGTCTTTCCGCCATGGACCCGAGTCGAATCTGGTAAAATTAGAAGACAATTGCTTGCCCTCTTCATTGCAAATATAGATCCGCATGCAGCTATCCTCCAAGCGCTCGAGTATGCCTTCGATAAACGGATCGGCGAATTCTTCCGAAGTGACGGGTCGGGCGATCGGCAAAATCTCGTCCAGGGTACGTCCGATCGTCGTCAGAGAACGATATTTGTCCATTTCGCGGTTTCGAAAACGCTCGATCACACCCTCCAACAAATCTGCATAGGTGTGAGGGTCCTGGAAATGGGGGACGGCCTGTGAGAGCCAATATCCCTGCACATATCGCGCGCCGGACTGAAGCGCCAATTGGATATCCTCATCGGTTTCCGCTCCCTCTATTAACAGCGAGGCTCCGATTTGGGCGGCCAGAATGGAAAAAGAACGCAGGACCGCGCGGTATCCTTTATGGGAATGACTTTTCTTCAGAATGTTCAAATCAATTTTAAGAATTTCCGGTTGAATGACGGCGATGCGGTCCAAATTGCTGAAGCCGTTGCCCACATCGTCAATGGCGATTGTACATCCCCGATTTCGATACTGCTCCAATATTTCCGTCAATTCATATAAATTCCCGTTAAACGGCTCCTCCGTGATCTCGATGACCAATCGTCGTGCATCGATTCGGTAATGATCCAATAATTTTAAGGTATGAAGCTCCCCGGCTTCATGCCAGGCCCGATAAATCCAGGAAGGCTTAAGGTTGATGAAAATCTGGGGAGCGAACTGCTCCTCTGCTTCAGCCAGCTTTGCCATCATCAAATTCCGCAGCAGGCGATCGACCTGGAGATGGATATCATCCGGGACAGACCGGTCTTGAAAGAAAGTCCCCAAGCTGCGTGCCTCGCCCGCAACAATTTGCCGGGCGAAGGCTTCATATCCGATAATGCGCATCGTTTGCAAGGAAACGATAGGCTGAAAATAGGGAACGATATCCCTTCCTTTGAGCAGGGTTAGTGGAATGGTCATAACGGCAGCTCCTTCATCCCCTTCAGCGGCATAATAAATGACATTAAAATTGTAATCTTCTTTTATTTTTGCAATCCGCATATATTTTATGTCATAAATTATAACATAAAGAAGGTTTGGAGAGAAATAATTCCAAGTACGGCTTAAAACCTATTGCCATGCATATTTGATTGCTCATGGGTTCGCTTGCTTTGATGGTAGAATATACCTTTTTGTAGTAGACTAATTCATGTATACTGTCTATTAATCGTTATATTTTTACCCATATACAAAAAAAAGGCAGGTGTTCCGGTGAAAAAGTATAGTGCCGCAGTGTTGGCAGGATTTATCGCATTTTGGGTAATTCAGACGAATGTCTCGGCTTCGCAGTCCGCTTCAGCTTCAACGATGGATGCAACGGTCATAAATGGAGCGGTATATGTAAAAGCCAGCAGCTTGCTTCAGGCCATCGGCGGTGAGGGTACATATGATTCAACTACGAAAACCTTTCATTATGTTAGCGGGAATGCCATACCTGAGATCATCAAGCACATTTCTCCTTCCGTGGTGGCGGTTATCGGCAAGCCTGATCAGGAACCGTACCAACAGCTCGATCGATTTAATCTCGCTCATGGTACCGGCGTGATTTTTTCCGAGGACGGCTGGATTGTGACCAACGCCCATGTTGTGAACGGAATGCAGGATGTGACGGTACTGACGAACAATCAAAAACAGTACAAGGCCAAGAAAATCTTCATGGACACGGAAAGTGATATCGCGATTCTGAAAATCAATGCGAGTCATCTGCAGCCGGCAACCTTTGCGGACAGTGACAAGGTGCAGGTTGGACAACAGGCAATCGCGATCGGGACGCCGGTTTCCTTTGCTTTGGCCAATTCAGCGACAGTCGGTGTGATCAGCGGCGTCAATCGCGCGGTACAATCCGGTTACCGGCTGCTGCAAACCGATGCGGCGATAAATCCGGGCAACAGCGGAGGTCCGCTTGTTAATTTAGAGGGCAAGATTATCGGGATCAATTCGATGAAATTCGTCGACGTTACCGTGGACAGCTTGGGATTTTCAATTCCTTCCAATACGGTGCAGTATGTGATGCATCAGCTTAAAACCTACGGCAAAGTCAATCGGCCCTACCTGGGATTTGAAGTGGAGGAGAGCTGGGAAGCGGTAATCGGACTTTCCACGGACAAACCGCTAATCGTATCCAAGGTGGAGCCGGATTCCGCAGCTGCGAAGCTCGGCATTAGGGAAGGCGATGCCTTGTACTCGATTGACAAGCAGAATATTTCGACAAAAGTGGATCTTAATGAAAAGTTAAAGCATTATAAGTCGGGGGATAAAATTAAAATCACGATTTTATCCAATGGGGATCTTATGCAAAAAACAATAGTGCTGCAAAAAAGCAAATGATGGCATCGTCTTAAGATCGCCAAGGAGAAGGAGCGCGTATAATGTTCAAACGAATCAATCGATTCATGATGGTGTTGATTATGCTGTTTATTTTGCAGGTATTCGCAGTCGGCGTTCAAGGGTCGGCCGCAGCTCAAGCAGCGGACAATCAGATTCATGTCCAGCTGAAGCTGGGTCAGGATACAGTTGAAGTAAACGGGAAATCGATAGCCGTGGAAAAGCCTTATACCGTTAAAGGCACTACATTTGTGCCGTTAAGAATCATCACGACGGCGTTTGGCGCAAAAGTGCAGTGGGTGGCTTCGAAACAGGGCATCCTGTTAACAAGAGGCAATCAAATCATTGAACTGCATATCGGCAGCAAATCGGCACTGGTGAACAGTAAAAAACAAAATTTGTCAGTCGCTCCCCAGATGAAAAACGGAACGACCATGGTCCCGCTTCGCTTCATCTCGGAGAGCTTTGGCGCCGAGGTTCAATTTGACAGCAAAACATCCATGGTTACGATTGCCGGAGCCTTGCTGACGCAAGATGAACAAGCTGCCGCTTCCCAGCCTTCGATTATTCAAGATCAAGGAAAGAGCAAGATCGGCGACAGTTATTTTGGGTGGTCCATGGATTATTATCCGACACTGACCAAAACCAATCAGTCCTTTCGCGGTAATTTTATACAATTCGCGGATGTCAAAGGCGAGTTTGGGATAAATATCTATGTGTATCAGCAAACGAAAAATACACCGGAAGATTTGCTGCAATCGTTAATCGATGCTGCCAGCGGTACGATTTTGGAACAAAAGACGGTGAAAAACGGGGATGCCATAGCGTATGCGGAAACCATAGACAAGGATCAAAACAATACATACACCATAAGCCGGGCATTTCTGAAAGGCACCACCACCTATTATGTTGATTTTGTGATTAAAAAAGAAACGGATTACAAAGACCCGACCAAATACAGCGACTATCAAAAATTGCTGGACAGCTTTCAGCCTTCTTACAACAATACTGACCAAAAGTTGAAAGACATTGCAATTGTTCAGAACGGGTTGATTACCTATCAGAATGACAGCTACGGGATGAACATCAAGTTTCCCGCCAATTGGGAGAAAAGTACCGATTCCGGCTCGTTATATTTCTACAGCCAAAATGATTCCGCCGACTTGAATGTCATTATGACTTCTATCGACAAAGGTGAATCCTTGCAGCAATGGTCGCAATGGGAGGAGGATACATTCAAGCAAACCTTTGCCGAGAGTTATCGGCAGGTGGGTCCGCTGCAAACCACTACCATAGCCGGAGCTCCGGCTGAATACCGGTTAATGGATTACACCTTTGACGGCAACAACTGGACAGAAATTTATGATGCTTATGTATTCAAGGGCGATTATAAATTGAATTTTTCATATTCCTACAAGAAGGCCGATTCGGCCAAAATGAAAAGCATGATTGAGCCGATGCTGCAGTCCATAACCATTGATGCCGACAAGCTTAACCGTACATTCGGCTTTATCAGCGACACGAATAAGATAAATTGGACGGCAAAGAAAACGGTTGATAATAAAGACTATGGGTATTCAATCGAAATTCCCAAACTATGGAATCCTTCATCGAATAATGACAGCTCGAGCTTATCCTATAATTTTATTGGAGGATCCTTCAGCATAGTTTCCAGTAAAACATTAAGCTACAACGATGCCATCAGCAGAGTGAATTACTTTCTCGATAACAACAAGAAGCTGAACAGCAGCTTTACGGTATACGCCACTCATACATTTACAAAAGCCGGCGTTGCCGGAATGCAATTTGGGTATGGCGGTCTGAATGACAGCGGATTTAAGTACAAAACGACGACTTATGTGCTTACCAAGAACGGGATCACTTATTTAATAGATCTGATCGTAGACGATGCAGTGAGTACCCAGGAAACGAACCAACGGTTGTCGGATGCTTTTGACTCGCTCAGCTTTCAATAGATTCAGCATGAATAGGAAAGCATCGGTATGGCTGGCCATACAGATGCTTTTTCTCAACAAAAAGTTGAAAAAAGTTTAAATGTTGTATATTCTTAATATAAATCTCGATTACTCTTATTATGAATGGAAGAAGGCCAATGAAAAAAGTAACGCTGCAAATGATTGCGGATCATTTGAGCGTCTCCAAAGCGCTCGTCTCCAAAGCACTGTCCAACAATCCTTCAGTTAACGAAAATACAAGAAGGAAAATATTGGAAACTTCAAAAGAGCTCGGATATATGTTCAGATCGAACAAAAATCCTTTTCTCCCTAAATCCATCAATCTGGGTGTGCTTATGCCGAGGGCATATTTGAATGATTTTGAATATTGGGGACAGGTGATTTCCGGCATCGACAAAGAAATCTCCAATCGCAATTGCACGATGATTTTTTCCGGCATCGATCTTGACCTGTCGCAAAAGGAGGGGATCCCCTCCAGTATTTACGAGAATAAAATGGACGGCGCCATTGTGCTCGGGCAGCTGCCGGATATTTTCCTGCAGGCGCTGCAGACGAAGCGGATTCCGATTGTGATGGTAGATTCGAATATGCAGCATGCACGGCTCGATCATGTGCTGTCCAACAATTATGCGGGCGCGTATCATGCCGTCACGTTCTTGCTGGAAGCGGGCCATAGACATGCGGCTTATGTCGGCGATGCGAATTCGGCATGGAGCTTTTCGGAGCGGCTGAGGGGCTTCTCCCAAGCGGTGAAGGACTATGAGTCAGCTCATCGTGTCGGGATTAAGACCACGGTGATCGAAGGGATGGGCGCAAGCGCCAACGGCATGTACACGACTTCTGATTTTGCTCAGCGGCTAAAACGCTTTGTCAGCTCGAACGAACCTTTCACTGCACTGTTTTGTGCCAATGACCTGATTGCCTTTCAAGTCATGAATGATTTCCAAGATTGGGGGATCAAGTGCCCCGAAGATATTTCCATCATAGGCTTTGACAACCTCCAAAGTGCGGAAATGATGAAGCCGCCGCTCACGACGGTAAGTGTCCCGAAGACGGAACTGGGTTCAAGGGCGGTCGAGCTGATGATCCGTAGATTGGAAAACCCGCAGGCGCTTCCGGAACTGATACAGCTCTCCACGCAATTTATAGAGCGTTTTTCCGTCAAGGCTGTATCGCGGCAGCATAAAAATTAATGGAATGAATCATTTACAATCGGAAGTCAGACAGCGGTGTCCGACCTCCGGTTTTTTATGTCCTTTAATGAAACAAGATGTAAACATTTTATTGAATAATTTACATAAGTTGAATTAGGGTGGTATAATTTGAGAAAATCAAAAGTTGGATGCTTGGAGGATAATCGGATGTACAAACAACTATTAAAGAATGATTGGGTGTTTAAGGGTGCGGATGAACCGCAATGGCTGCCGGCCAAAGTGCCGGGATGCGTGCACACGGATTTGTTGGAAAACGGCATGATATCAGATCCCTTTTATGGAACGAATGAGAAAAAGCTGCAGTGGATCGACAAGCGGGATTGGGAGTACAAGTGCGAATTTGAAGCAGCGCAGGAAGGGTTGTCAGAGCGTCGGTTGGATCTTGTTTTTGATGGCTTGGATACGTATGCGGATGTGTATTTAAACGGTCATTTGCTTTTTTCGGCGGACAATATGTTTCGTGCATGGAAGGCGGATGTAAAGCCCTATATAAAGCTTGGAAAAAATGAACTGCATGTGAAGTTCCGTTCTCCGATCAAGGAAGATTTGCCCAAACTGGAGAAGCTTGGCTATGGGCTGCCGGCAGCCAATGACGAATCGGAGATGGGAGAGCTTGGCGATCAGAAGCTGAGTGTATTCGCACGGAAAGCCCCCTATCATTACGGTTGGGATTGGGGACCGCGATTTGTGACAAGCGGCATTTGGCGGGAGGTTCGTTTGGAAGGCTGGTCCGGACCCCGGATTGCCGATTTGTATGTGCGTCAGGACGAGGTGACGCAGCAGCACGCGAACGTTACAGCGGTGGTGGAAGTGGAGTCCGATGCAGACTGGGAAGGCGACTTGCGGCTGTCTGCGGAAGGAAAGCTGTGGCACAAGAAGGTCCGACTGACTCCCGGTCTCCAAACCCTTGAGCTTTCCGCCAAGCTGGATGCGCCGAAACTTTGGTGGAGCAGAGGGCTTGGAGAGCAGCATCAATACACGTTTACTGCAGCATTGCGGCAAAATGGGACGATCGCGGCTGAACGGTCCGTGCGCACGGGACTGCGGTCGGTCAAGCTGATTCGGACTCCCGACGAGTACGGCGCCGCTTTTTATATCGAGCTTAATGGCGTGCCCGTATTTGCCAAAGGCGCCAATCACATTCCGAATGACAGCTTTGTCACGGAAGTCACCTACGAGCGTTACAAGCATGAAATTGCAAGCGCGGCAGCCTCCAACATGAACATGCTTCGCGTTTGGGGCGGCGGTATTTATGAGCAGGATGCCTTTTATGAGCTGTGCGACGAATACGGCCTGCTGGTTTGGCAGGACTTCATGTTTGCCTGCAGCATGTATCCGGGAGACAAAGCGTTCCTGAAAAACGTCAGCCTGGAAGCGGAATACAATGTGAAGCGGCTGCGAAACCATCCCTGTATTGCGCTTTGGTGCGGGAACAATGAAATCGATGTGGCCTGGTCGCAGTACAATGAAGAGGGCGGTTGGGGCTGGAAGAAACAATATACGGCGGACGTTCGTGATCAAATTTGGCAGGCTTATGAAACGGTGTTTCATCAAATTCTGCCCGAAGCGGTGGCACAATTTTCTCCGGGCATCGATTATTGGCCTTCCTCGCCGCTGGCAGAACCGTCAGGCGATGCCGGGCAGCACTCCTCGAATGATGCGAAGAAAGGCGATATCCACTACTGGGGCGTGTGGCATGCCATAGAGCCCTTCGAAAACTACAACAGGTATGTCGGCCGTTTTATGAGCGAGTACGGCTTCCAGTCTTTCCCGGAATATAAAACCGTGCGCTCTTATGCGGAAGAAGACGATATGGCGCTTCAATCCGAGGTGATGCTGGGGCATCAGAAAAACAAGCGCGGCAATCAAATCATCAAGGATTACATGGATTTATATATGCCGCAGTCGAAGGATTTCCCGTCGTTTCTGTATATGAGCCAATTGCTGCAGGCGGAAGCGATGAAAACGGCAATCGAGGCGCACCGCAGAAAGAAACCGTACTGCATGGGGACGCTGTATTGGCAAATGAATGACTGCTGGCCCGTGGCGTCATGGGCAGGCATGGACTATTTCGGCAGATGGAAGGCGCTGCAGTACTACGCGAAGACAAGCTATCAGGATGTGATGCTCTCAATCGACGGTACAAGCGGCGATCATGTGGATATTTACACCGTGTCGGATAAGCTTGAGCCTGCAGCAGCGACGCTTCATGTGAGTCTGCTTGATCTGGGCGGCGTACTGCTGAAGCGATTTTCATGCGAGGTGGAGATTGCGGCCGGAAGTTCGCAAATCGTACATTCCTTGCTTGTGGAGGATCTGCTCCAAGGCCGCGATCCGGCATCGGTTTTGCTGCTTGCGCAGCTTGTGGAGGGTGGAGAGATTGTGGACAGCAAGGAGCATTACTTTGTGACGATCCAACACTTGCCGCTGCCGCATGCGAATATCACGGTACAGGAAGTGGAAGGCAGCGACGGCACAGCGTTCAGGCTGGAAACGGATAGGTTGGCCAAACAAGTGTATTTGTCCGCATCAGAGGAAGGCATATTCAGCAGCAATTATTTTGATTTGATTCCGGGATTTCCCCGAACCGTACAATTTATGACGCTGAAGCCGGGACAGCATGACTACTCGCCTGCCAAACCGGGAGCACTGCATGTATCTTCAATGAAAGATTATATCATCGGCTGATGCAGGTTTTAAGAGAGCTGCTGCCTTTCAAGTCTTTAATAGACGAAGGCAGCTTTTTGCTGTCCGTGTATTTATCCGATTTCAAGCTTCATTTGGCAGAAATTTGGTATAATGGAGTCAAATTCTATTAATCTTTCCTATGTCCAACCAATGACCGGCCTCTAACCCTTTCAAGAGGAGGAATAACAGATGGAAAACAACCCGTTTTTCAGACAGCTGGATGAAATGGGCCGCCTTTTGATCCCCAAGGCAGTGCGTGACATATTGGGATTTGGCGACTATGGCCTTGCCATTACCCTTCTTCCGGACCGGCAGGGCATACAGGTAGCTAAAGCCAAAAACAAGGATGCCGGAGATTCTGTCAAAACATTGGCTGCCGACGGCCGCCTCCAGATTCCGGCTGAATTGCGCCAGCAATTGCACTGGGAGAAAGGAAAGCCGATTGAGGGAAAAATTGAAGATGAGCATATTGTGTTTCAGCAGCATCGCATCCGTGCTTGTGCGGTTTGCGGCGCAGACTATTCACTGCTTGAAATCAAAGGGAGCTTTCTTTGTGAAGAATGTTTGGCTGCGGGGAACCGGGTGATCATTGCCAGATGGCACAGCGAGCTGGAGCGCTTGGTTTCAGAATACAGGGCTTATTGCGAAAGCTGCCTCGCCTTTGAAGATGTTGAAGATGTTCATCAAGCCCGGGCATCGGGCCGGCGCATCGAAACGTTATTGCGTTTTCTTGAGGTGGATCAAGATCATATCCTGATGAATCGACTCAGGCAAGCCCATAAGCAGCTTGGTAAAGTAAGGGAATGCGATGTACTTATGCAGGCTTTTGATCTGCAGGCCGAACGGGAGCTTATCCAGGAGCATGCCGGAGTATACCGCGATTTCAGCGGCAGGGCGGGCCAGCAGCGCAAAAAATATCAGATTAAGCTTGCGGCAAAGCTTCCCGCCATTATCAATGATGCATTCAATATGGACTGGACGCGGTTTTTAGAAGAACAGCTGGAAAACCATGTGTTGGCGTTGAATATAGCAGAACGGTTGGAACAGCTAGAGCAGATGTTTGCAGCCCATGTTGGCGATTACCGGCATGCCGCGGATGAAAATGGAAATAATTCGAAGTCTGCCTTAAAGGCGCTTCATGCCGTCAGAATTGAAGCCAAATCGCTGCACTACATTTATAGTTATTTAAATGGCATATACGATTCTATTTATAAAACCAAGATGAAGAAATACAAACGGTATCAGCGGGAGCTCGGAGAAATTAACGATATTCACGATTGGCTGAATACGATCAAGAACAATCGGAAAAAAGCGGCTGCACCTGCGGAGCATATCCAGGAGGTCATCGAGAAGCTGAGCGGCGAGCTGCACGAACAGGTGGAACGGATAGACTTGCAGCTGGCGGAATAAACAGCCATAAAGAAGCACCTGGAATCCAGGTGTTTTTTTATATAAAGACAGTTGTGCATAGGGGAATAACGCAGTTGCAGATTGCCGCAATGTCTAATAAAATACTCGCAAAACAGCTTTAATGTTTGAGAAAAGCCCAATTGTCCAGCAAAATTGAAAGCGTTTCCAGAACAATCATATTAAAGGAGAGTGGCGAATAATGGCAGGTAATCGCGCAGTAGTCTATGTCGAGCCGGGAAAAGTGGAAGTGAGGGATATAGCCTACCCGGATTTGATATTGCGGGACGGGCCAGGGGTCAATCCGCTGAACGTGGGACGAAAATGCGATCATGGGGTGATTTTGAAAGTCGTTACCACCAACATCTGCGGAAGCGACCAACATATGGTCAGGGGACGGACTACCGCACCAAGCGGGCTTGTATTGGGACATGAAATTACCGGAGAGGTTATAGAAGTTGGACGCGATGTAGAGTTTATCAAAAAAGGGGATTTGGTTTCGGTTCCGTTTAACATTGCTTGCGGGCGCTGCCGCAGCTGCAAGGAGCGAAACACGCATATTTGCGAGAACGTCAATCCGGACCGTCCCGGCTCTGCTTACGGTTATGTCGATATGGGCGGATGGGTTGGCGGACAATCGGAGTATGTAATGGTGCCTTATGCAGATTTCCAGCTGCTCAAGTTTCCGGACAAAGATCAAGCACTGGAAAAGATTCTTGATTTGACGATGCTGTCGGATATTTTTCCGACCGGTTATCACGGTGCGGTCAGCGCAGGCGTCAGGCCCGGCTCGACGGTATATGTTGCCGGAGCAGGTCCGGTAGGTCTGGCTGCCGCCCATTCCGCCCAAATTCTCGGAGCGTCTGTCGTCATTGTCGGGGACTTGAACAGCGAGCGCTTGGCGCAAGCCAGAAGCTTCGGCTGCGAAACGGTGAATCTGCGGGAGCATCCGAATCTGGGCGAGCAGATTGAACAAATTTTGGGTGTTCCCGAGGTCGACTGCGCGATCGATTGCGTCGGCTTTGAAGCGCATGGACATGGGCATGCGCATGGCGAAGCGCCGGCTACGGTATTAAATTCCATTATGGAAGTTACCCGTGCCGGAGGACGCTTGGGGATTCCGGGACTTTATGTCACGGGTGACCCGGGTGCGGTCGATGAGGATGCGAAAATCGGAACGTTGAAGGTCCGTTTGGGATTGGGATGGGCCAAGGCTCACACTTTCGTGACCGGACAAACGCCGGTAATGCAGTATCACCGGGATTTGATGAAGGCCATTTTAAGCGGTCGTGCCCAAATTGCGAAAGCGGTGAACGCGACATTGATTTCATTGGATCAAGCTCCAACCGGATATGCCCAATTCGATAGCGGGGTATCTAAGAAATTTGTGATCGATCCGCATGGTTCGGTAAGAAGATAAAGCCGCGTAAGCAAAATTTAATATATTAATAATTTGAAGAAGCACCCGGTAGGGTGTTTTTTTTTGTACTATAGGATTTATAAAAATGGTTCTGCGACTGTTATTCGATTAGATTACAAAAGGAGGGAAATTACATGAAATATGCGGCCGGTCTTTTCCTGGCTTTGGTAATTTTATTTGCCGAACCGGGATGCGGGATGCAGCAAACCGATCATGACAATCAACAGGGCACAGGCAGCGAAAAGCAAGCTGCGGATCAGGAAGCACCCTCCAACGTCAATTTACACGGCAAAACCATCGATATTCCATTAAAAGGAATGCCGATTCATGTGTATGGATTGAAAGTGGTCGGCCAAGACAAGCCCGACGACATTCGCTCAGAATGGGTCGCGGTGTTGAATGACGGGCGGCTTCAGCGCTTCGATGTGCATTTGAATAACGGAAAAGTCGAGGAGATCACAAGCGGCATCACACCGCTTTCCCCGTCCATTCCGCATTTTATCAAACCTGCGAAAATGCAAATAAAAGCGGACGGTTTCCCGCCAGGCGAAGCTTCGCGCTGGACAACCCCTCTGACTGTCGGGGAAGATCTGCAGGTCTTTGTGGATCCGAACGGAGATGTGGTTTTCTGGAAAAATTGTGAAGTCGCCAGATTATCCGTTCATGCGCTGCCGGATACCCGGATTTTAATAGATGATCACGAAAGATTGCTGGTGCTTAATGCTCCTGTAAACCGCTACCAGCACGGCATTCTGGGAGACAAAACAGAGGCTGGCGGATTTGTGATCATTGACGCCAAGAGCATGAAGGTGATTCATTCGGTAACGATCGATCCGCCTGACGTGATCGAAAGTCTGCAGCCGATTTGGGCGGATTGGGACGGCGACGGAGAAAGGGAAGTTGATCTTACATTGAGTAATAACAACACAGGCTCCAGACTGGCTCTGTTCAGCGAAGCCGGCAAATTATTGGCGCAAGGGCCGCCCATCGGCAAGGGACACAGATGGCGCGATGCACTTACCATTGCTCCCTTCGGACCGGATGGCCGAAGGGAGCTGGCGGAAGTGATAACTCCGCATATCGGGGGGATTCTGCAGTATGTATACTGGGATAAAGCGCATGGAGCTTTGAAGCCTGCTGCATCCGCTGACCATTATTCCACCCATGATATCGGAACGAGAAACCTGGATTTGTTCGCAGCTGCGGATTGGGATCGCGACGGCACGCCTGAACTGCTGCTTCCCAATCAGAGCAAAAGCGGGCTTGCGGTGGTGAAGCGAACAACAGCAGGCATTCAACAGATCGCGAGTTTCGTTCTGAACGGAAAACTCAGCACGAACATTTCTGTCTTGGCGATCCAGCAGGATGCGGGCACTCAATCGATTGCCGCCGCAGGAACAAAAGAGGGAATATTGAAGCTTTGGTTCAATTGAATATAAAATATTAAGGGAAGAAGGCCGCTGCGGTTCATTTGGCTGCGGGCTGGCGGGAACATTTAAGGCAATATGTCGGTTCTGGGGAATATCAATTAATAAGGGCTGATTTGAAAGCGAGATCCATCGAAATGGCGCATCAGATGCCATTCACTATAGGAGGTAAACGGACGATGATTCAGACGTTGGAGTGGCTGCGGCAGCGCGGCATCGAGCATAAAGCCAATCCGCAAAGCACTGCCGGGTTTGCGCAAATCTTCCTGCTTGATCCGGATCGAAACGTCATTGAACTCAACGCCGAAGCGGGTTTTCTGAAATAGGGTGATTCTGGAATGGAAAAAGGGTGGTCAAGATTTCTTGCATATTGGCGATTGATGTTGGGACTTCATCGGTAAAGCTCGCTGCGGTTAATGAAGCAGGAGCCATTGTACAAACGGCGGCGGTTGAATATCCGGTCGATTCGCCGCAAACCGGCTGGTTTGAACAAAGCGCGGAATATTGGACAGCCGCGATCATCAAAGGGATGGCAGCTTTTCGCAATGATCCGGTCCGCGCGATCAGTGTGACGGGACAAATGCATGGTTTGGTCGCAGTGCGCGAGGGTGGCAAAGTACTGCATCCGGCCATTCTATGGTCCGATAGAAGATGCGATGCCGAAGTGGCCGCAATGCTCGAAAAGTTTTCCCTGCAGCAATGGATGGAGATGACGGGAAACCGGCCCAACGTCAGTTTTACGCTGGCTAAGCTGATGTGGTTTAAAAGGCACAAACCGGATTTATATGAGCAGGCTTCCTGTTTTCTGCTGCCCAAAGATTATATCCGTTATTGGTTAACCGCTGAAATGGCCACCGATCCATCGGACGCGTCTGCAACGTTAATGTTTGATCTTGCAGAAAAACGATGGTCAAGCACCGTTTTGGAAGCTTTCGATTTGGATCAAGGCAAGCTTCCGCCGATTCTTTCCTCAGCTGCGCTAGCGGGTAAATTGAAGGAGGAAACTGCACAGCCATTAGGGCTGGAAGCGGGAATTCCCGTCTATTGCGGGGCGGGGGACGCCGAGTGCCAAGCAATCGGCAACGGAGTCGTGCATCCCGGATCGTGGCTTTGTTCGATTGGAAGCGGGGGACAAATTTTCACGCCGTTAGAGGAGCCTTTGATCGATCTTCAAGGCAAGCTGCATACCTTGTGCCATGGTGTTGCCGGAAGATGGCACATCATGGGAGCCACTTTATCCGCAGGGGCATCCCTGTCCTGGCTGGCCAAGCACATTTACGGCATGGAATCACGGCAGGATGAAAGCAGCCTGATTGCCGAAGCGGCTCATTCCCCCGCGGGGGCCGGCGGTTTGCTCTTTACGCCCTATTTGTTCGGAGAGCGCACGCCATATATGGATTCCAATGCCAGAGGGACATTCATAGGTTTGGATTACAACCATACCCGTGCCGATATGACGCGCGCCGTAATAGAGGGCGTACTATTCTCTTTAAAACAATCCAAAGAGGCGATCGTCGATTTGGGGTTGAAACAACCGGATTCGCTGATCATCACCGGAGGTCCTGCGGAGGATGCCTTGTGGCGGCAAATTGCCGCCGATATTTTCGGGATACCGGTCCATACCTTCACAAGCCGGAGCGGAGCGGCTTATGGAGCGGCAATTTTGGCAGCGGTTGGACTCGGATGGTTCGCCCATGCGGAGGATGCCGCGCAAGCTTGGTTGACCCAAGCGGATCTGGTCTATCCGCTAAAGGAGAATATCCATCTCTATCAACGGATGTATAAGCTGTATACCGGAATTTATCCGGCTTTAAATGAGATATTTGCAGCGGCAAACGAGATAAGAAACGGTTAAGCTCTCTGCAATGCCGGTTCAAACCCACTGGAAAGGTGAAGCAAATGAACAGTCTTTTTGCCAGCTATAATCTGAAAGGTCTTGAAATCCGCAATCGGATCGTCATGCCGCCGATGGAGTTTTTGGTGCGGGAGACAAGGAACGGATTTGTCAATGACGGCCACTTGCGGCATTACGGCTTGAGAGCCAAGGGTGGAGTCGGTTTGATTATCATTGAAGCGACGAGCATTCATGCGAACAGCATGTCGATTGATTCCCAGCTCGGGGCGTGGTCGGACGAGCATATTCCCGGCTTGGCGAGGCTGGCTCGTGAATGCCATGCCCATGGCGCCAAGGTGTTCCTGCAGCTGCAGCATCTGGGGGTAAAAATGAAAGCGACGGCGGAGCAGGATGCCTACGGCCCGTCGGACTATCATGAGAACGGCATGAACGCAAGGGCCATGACTTTGGATGAGCTGCACGAGCTGCAGGATGCTTACGTAAAAGCCGTTCTCAGAGCGTATCAAGCGGGATTTGACGGGATAGAATTTCATGGCGCCCACGGCTATTTGCTGAATCAATTTTCTTCTCCGCTTGTTAATCAGCGTGAAGATCGCTACGGCGGTTCTGTTGACAACCGCTTGAGGTTTATCGCTGAAATCATCCGTCGCGTCAAGCGTGAGGTGGATGATCGTTTTATACTGGGTTATCGCATGGGCTGCAACGATCCGACCCTTGAAGCAGGCGTGGAAATCGCCGTTAAACTTGAAGCCATGGGGATCGACATGATGCATGTTTCTTCCAGCGGGTATTCCAATGATCGACCGGCTTTGCCGGAAGGGTTTGTTTATAATTGGACCGTTTATGGCGGCAGTCGGATTAGAAAACACCTGAAAATTCCCGTAATCGCCGTCTACGACATCCGCACGCCGGAGCGGGCGAATGCGATCATCGAGCAGGGCTTGGCCGATTTTACGGCAATCGGCAGGGAGATGATCGTAGACCCCGAATGGGCGAATAAAGCGCTGAATCGGGAAGCGATCCATTATTGCATACGCTGTCATCCTTGTGTCGTATTTTCCGGAGAGAAATGCGTGATGCTGTGAGGACGATTGCCTGTCATTGCAGAAGCGCGGGAAAAAGACCAAGAGCATCAGCCGCATATGGCCGATGCTCTAGACTGTCGACAAAAGATTGTTTAGGTTCGGGTGTATATCCTTGAAGTTCGAAAGAGGGATTTCTGTTCCCAAGTTCGACTGCTTTCCGGCATGGATGCGGGAATGTCCAGTCCGAACCTGAGAGACCAAACATTCCTGTAAAAGCTAAGATTCAGCCATGGACAAAAACAGGAGCGCCTCGTATGATGGGGGTGCAACGGGTCATAGCCCTTAAAACCCATCAGGAGGCGCTTACTATGAATTTTACTCAAAGAGAAGCAACAAATCAACGGATTGAACAAATTACCATGCAGCACGTGGTGGTCGGAATCGACATCGCCAAAGATGTACACGTCGCTCAAGTAACAGACTTCCGTGGACGCGTGCTCACGGCTCGTCATCTATCCTTTACGAATACTCAGGAAGGCTTTGAGAAGTTCCTGCGGTGGATTCAGGACATACAGACGAAGCATCGTCTACCGTCGCTCATGATTGGCATGGAACCGACAGGACATTACTGGTTTAACCTTGCCAATTGGTTGTTGCAGCGAGGAATCAACGTCGTACTGGTCAATCCGGTCACAACGCATCGCAACAAGGAAAATCGCGATAACAGTCCGTCCAAGAACGATCCCAAAGACGCCCTTGTCATTGCCGACGTCGTCAGCCGCGGCTACTACACCGATTACTCGCCGCAAGCCCCCGTGTTCGAACGCATCAAGACCACGATGAGTGATCGGGAATACTGGGTCAAACTGTCCATCAGCCTGGGCAACCGCATCGTCCGTTGGATCGATTTGTATTTTCCCGAATTCAGCCTCGTCTTCCCGGATTGGACGGTCTCCCGTTCGCTGGCGTCGCTCCGTGCGTTTCCTCTGCCGTCCGATCTGCAGGGTCGGAATGAAGATGAGGTCATCGAGCACTGGCGCGAACAAGGCATGAAGCGCGCGGGAGGGGCTAGCGGGAAAGTCAAGGCTGTCCACCTCCTTCAAACGGCCGCTCGCAGTATCGGCGACACGCGGGCGACGGAAGAAGCGCGCCGGGATCTGCAGCGTCTGCTGGATGCCTACGAGCATACGCAAGGCCTGCTCGATGTGATGCAGCAGGAAATCGAGGATCTGCTCGACGACCTTCCGATGACAGAGCAACTGCGGAGCATTAAAGGGATCGGGACCATTACCATCGCAGCCCTGTTGGGCTGTGCGGGGGATCTTCGTAATTATGCCCATGGACGCCAGCTTCTGCGACGAGCCGGTCTCAATCTGGCCGAACGCAGCTCGGGCAAGTTCAAGGGACAGATCAAGCTCTCCAAGCGCGGGGACAGCATGCTCCGCAAATATCTCTACATGAGCATGCTCACTCTCGTTCGACAGCACCCGGACTTCAAGCAATGGCACGAGTATAACCAGAAAAAAGGAATGAAGAAGAAGGCCTCGCTTTTCAAGTTAATGGGTAAGCTCGCTCGCATCATCATTGGCATCATTCAGCGTGGCGAGTCGTATCGTTCCGAAATCCAATTAGCCGCTTAGCTAAGTACCGCCATTCATGTCATAACGCCGTAGAATAATGACTCATTCGCAGGACTTTGAAACAAAGAACGCACAGAGAACCGAGTAGATGGTTCATAAGGGCTCGGACCCGTCGACTAAACACAATCGGTCTCCACGCCTTGGACAGGTAGAACGAAGGAATGTAAGGGCGTAGACCCGTTGAGACATGGGAGGGTGAACCTCCAAGGGGCATGTGGAGTGTGCAGTAACCGGCTTAGCGGAGTGCGCCAATGCGTAACTTCTGTTCCTGCATCCCCTTATGCCGACTCAACGTGTTGGTCTCTGCATCCACTCACAATAATTCCCTAACCAAGACTGTTAGTATCCTGCGAATGAGTGAGTATTTTTGAGCATTCGTGAGCATCCCTATTAAATCCGAGGGAGAACCATCGAAGCATGGGCATAAAGGGAAGAACAGAAATCCCTCTTTCGAAATGATTAAACCCAAAGACAAAACTCTGAGAAATACGCTATATCCACTTGCACTGACTTTGTCTTCAATCCAAGAGCATCAGCTGTGTGCGGCTGATGCTCTTGGATTGAAGACAAAAATGCAGTAAGGACTTTAACGCGCTTCTTCGGAACGGTCCGTGGCCGGTGGCGGGGTTATGGACAAGGCCGAAATTTCATTCCGCCATTCGGGGGTCATATTGATTTCCAAAGCTGCCAGTGAAGGCTCCAGCTGCTCGACGCTGCGTGCTCCGATTATGGGTGCGGTGATACCCGGATGCGACTTGACCCAGGCCACAGCCAAGGATGCCGGATGCACATCATGCTCGCGGGCGTACTGTGTGAATCGTTCGACAATCTCGAAATTGCTCGCATCGGCATAGCGTTTCTGGTAGCCTTGCTGCACCGTGAGCCGTCCTTGCTCCGGCTTTTTGCCGCTGTTGTATTTGCCGGTCAGCAAGCCTCCGCCCAACGGGCTGTAAGAAATCACTCCGATTTGTTCCGATTGCGCGAACGGTAAAATTTCA
>CAZESH010000002.1:0-47220 GCA_964514665.1 uncultured Caryophanales bacterium | reverse complement strand
GGGGCCGCTTCCACAACGCGGAGCAGAGCCGCAACGAGGGCCGCAGCCGCAACGTGGGAGGCATCCACAGCGCGGGCCGCATCCACAGCGCGGGCCAGGGCCGCAACGAGGGCCGGGGCCGGGGCCAGGACCGGGACCAGGGCCGGGACCAGGACCGGGGCCAGGGCCGGGACCGCACTGACGGCCGATATACGGATCATAGAAACCATCATAATCCCAATATTGCATCTCACCAGCCGTATACTCATTAATTCTCAATGATTGAACATCCTTCTTGAAATCGTCCATCTCTCAACCTCCGTAAATAAAATAAGTTGGAGCCGAAAAAAGCATACACCATGCACAAACAATTACGATCAACCGATCCATCAAATCCATACATCAGCCCAACGTTTATTTGTAATTTATGAACTGCGCTCCGCACTTGTTACTGATTCCAACCCTTATTTTGCGACTATCGGTATGACTAAGTGTAAAAGTGGCTGAAAGGAGGAAACTGCTCAAGAGGACGAATTACCGCGGGATCGCTATCTATAAACACACTTTATTAATGACAGGAATGTTGAAGGAAGAGTGGAAGGTAAACGGATGAAAATCATATGGGGAAGATTATTCATGCTTATTCCAAGCCAATTTTCGGTTATTTTCCCCGATCGGAATTGCAACTTTTTTATTGTGGATGGACTTTGTTGCCTAAAGATATTGAAGATCAAGGGAATCAAGCCTAGGTCTCCAGTCGTTTGGATTGAGGCAAATTGCATAGACTGCTTGATCATCAAAAAAATATTCCCATGTTAATGGGACAAATCTTCTAAAAAAAGCGGCGGCAGCCTGGGACATAACAAATCCCCATTCTGCCGCTTCATTATCGAACTATGGTTCAATCCGAAACACATATTCTGTTGGATTCTGCTCCATTGAAGGGGTCCCCATCGAAAGTGCCATCACCTCTAAAGGTGCCGTGTCGAATTCATCCGCGTCCACTTTCACGGTAGCTGAATAACTCCCCCAGTTCCACGCGTTTCCCCTTCTTCGCCCAGCTGAAGCCCATCTCAGACGGCAGCTTGTAATTGGCGTGGCAAGCTTTCAGGGCATCGAACAACCCTTCTACGTAGAAGCCCTGATACTGATCGGGAAAAACGCCTCGTTTGACAAGCGTCGGAGGGAATTTGGCAATATCCGGCGTTGACTCCTGCATCCCCAGAATACTAAGCATATGCGGAAAGGAGGCTTCAATTCCGCACGGAAGCACGGCCTCGCCTCTTACCGCGCTGATCGCTTGACGCAGCTTTCGGGCCGGATCTTCGTCCGGATTGCCGTAGATCAGCCTTTCTCCATTTTTAAGTTCGGCCACAATCCCTTGTTCACGCGAAAACGATACGACTGCCTTTTCGAATTCATAGGTAAACAGCGGATTCTGAGTGATGTTGACCGCATGCGATGCATGATAAAGCAGCTCCGTGCCCCCATCAGTGATGCACCGCATGGCGGCGGTATCGTAATTCTCGATAGGGTTGGCCCGGTACAGCTCCGCCTCTATGAAAGCCGGAGCGGCGCTGCGGTCAAGCGAATCACCAAGAAGGAAAAACATATTGTGGATATAATGTGCGGTCGCATTGTTGGCAATGCTGTCCATTACTAGCAGGCCATCGCCGTCCCGATATTTCCCGGCCCAGGATCTCGCATAGTAGTTATCCGAACGCGGCCACAAAATCAGCGTCTCCAGACGGATCGCCCGACCGAACCTTCCCTCCATCACATCTTTTTTCAATTCAAGCATTGCCGGGCTGAAGCTCCACTGATACCCGATAGCCACGAACTTGCCCGACTGATCGCGAAGACGGATTAAATCGTCTGCATCTTCAACGGATGGCGGCAGCGGCTTTTCGCACAGCACATGGCTTCCGTGCAGAAGCGCCGTTCTCGTCTGCTCGGCGTGATATTGAATCGGGCTTGAGATCACGGCAAGATCAGCCTCCGCATGCTTGTAGAAGGAATCCATATCGGCATAAAAAGGGATATTCAACTCACGAAGCTGCTGCCAATAGGCTGAAGCCTGCGGAGAAGGATCGACTGCCCCGGCAATCGAGAACGTTCCATCATGAATTTGCTCCAATAAGCTTTTGACGTAAATTTGGCCATATCCACCTATCCCGACAAGCACAATCTTAACTTTTTTCATTCCCTTCCCCTCTTTCAACAATTGCATTGCAAAAATGAAAACGTTGTTATTTAAAGCGCCATATTTCCCTTATGCACAATCATTCTGAATATTAGACAAATGATCCGTTTATCCTGCATCATTCGGAAAAACAAAGTGCAAAAAATGTGAAAAAACCTCTATTGTGGAAAAAAGCCTCGTAACCTTGTATAAAGTTCACTAGAATATAGTTATGTGCAAAATGTATTCATAATGAGGAGGTTATCGCCGCATGTTTAAAAAAACTAAACTTCGCACAGCATCACTTGTCATAATCGCATTGGTCACCCTGCTTGCGCTTGCACCCGCAAACGGCAGTCAAGCCGCGGCCGCTCAAGACGCGCAGCTGCAGGTCCAATTGATTGCCGACAGCCTGAATGTGGGAGCAGGAGGAACCGTCAAGCTGCATATCATTTACCACAATACCCAAGATATAACTTTGGCCAGCGCATTATTCAAGTTGAACTTATCCTCAAGCCTGGACATCGGGAACATAACCGGCGCGCAATGGGATGCCGCTTCCCAGACCATGATGTGGCAGCTGCAGAATATTCAGCCGGGTGAAGCGAAGGTTATAGACAGCGAGGTGAAAGTCAAAGCCGATGCAGCGCTTGGCGCCGATCTGCCGATTTCCTTAGCCGTTCTGGTTGACGGCACAATCGCTTTGACCGATAAGCTGCAGCTGCACGTAGGCCCGCAAATCGATCAGCCTTTCTTTGTCGGCTATCCCGACAGCAAGTTTCATCCGGAACGCAATTTAACCCGAGCCGAAACAGCTGCTGTAATCGCCAGAATCATGGGGCTGCAGGATGATCCGGCGCAGGATGTGGCCTATTCCGACGTATCTTCCAATCATTGGGCTTACGGATACATACGCAAGGTAACGGAAGCCGGTTACATGAGCGGCTACAACGGCAAATTCCGCCCGGACGATGCGATTACCCGTGCGGAGCTGGTTTCCTTGATGCTGAGAATTCGCGGTATCAATCCTGTTCCGCTTGACCCCTATTCGGACATGAGCACACATTGGGCAAAGGATATTGTCGGAACGGCCAGAGCGCTGAATTATTTGAGTGCAATCGCCCTCGACAGCTTTCAGCCGAATCAATCGATTCGCAGGGATGAAGCGGCCAATCTGATCAGCATCAGCCTGTACAGGGGGCCGATGGTGGACGGGGACACGAAAGTGATTCAGCACTTCCCCGATGTGGCTCCAGACAGCCCATTGTTCGGTTGGATTGAAGAATCAGCCAAAGTTGCGCATGAGAGTGTTAACATGGGTGACGGCGAGCACTTGATCCGCTATTTGCCGAATCAAACCCGGCCATTGTAATGTACCAACGGCCAAAGCCTGCATGCGAAAGGAGGCTTTGGCCGTTCAACTGTTATAAAGCCCGTAATAAAAACCTCTTTGCGCCAGCAGCGAATCATGCGTTCCCCTTTCGATGATTCTTCCGCCATTCATTACCAAAATTTGCTCCGCCTGCCTGACGGTATTGAGCCGATGGGCGATTACAATGCTCGTTCTGCCTGCCATCAGGCGATGCAGCGCATCCTGGATGTTCATTTCCGTAATCGTGTCAATGCTGCTTGTCGCTTCGTCCAGAATCAGGATCGAAGGATTAGCCAGCACCGCCCTGGCAATGGAAAGCAGCTGCTTTTGTCCTTGGCTGATGCCTCCCCCGTCCTGCTTAAGCATCGTATCATAACGCTTCGGCAGCTTCATGATGAATGCATGGGCGTTTGCGAATTCGGCCGCTTGCTCCACTTCCCTGTCGCTTGCTTCGAGCTTCCCGTAACGGATATTTTCCCTGATCGTACCCTGAAACAGATAGGTGTCCTGCATCACAAACGCCATGTGCCGGCGCAAATTTTCCCTGCTTATCCGTGAAATATCACAGCCGTCAATGCGGATGATCCCGCTGCTGTGCTGATAAAATCTGGCAAGCAGATTGATAATCGTGGTTTTCCCAGCTCCCGTAGGTCCGACGAGCGCGATCGTTTCTCCTGGCTTGGCGTGGAAATCTATCTCTTCAACGGTGGCATCGGCCGTTTCATAAGCAAATGCAACGCCGGAAAACTCTACTTCCCCCCTAACCTCCGTGAGCTCAAACTTACTCTCCTCCCCTTTGCCTTCGGCTTCCTCGACGATCACCTCAAACACCCGCTCCGCACCCGCCACGGCGGAAAGCATCGTATTGAATTGGTTGGACAGATCGTTAAGCGGCCGCGTAAATTGTCGCGAATACTCCGCAAAGATGACGATCGTACCGATCGAAATGTAACCTTTCAAGGCGAAGAGACCGCCGATTGCCACAATCAGGGTAAAGCTGATATTGTTTAAAAAATTCATCACTTTGGGGATAAAGCCGGAAAAAGTTTGCGACCAAAAGCCGGAGTTTTTTAATTTTTCATTTTTCTCCCAAAATGCTTGGATGACGTTTTCTTCTCTGGAGAATGCTTTGACCACCTTGTGACCGGATATCGTTTCTTCTATATAACCGTTCATTTCCCCCAGATTTTGCTGCAGTTCCTTGAACAGTTTTCCCGTACGCCTGGTAATCCAATTTATGGCGAAAAACATCACAGGCACGATCAACATTGTAACAAGGGTAAGCTTGGCACTTAACCACACCATGACGGAAATGGAGCCGATCAGCGTCAATAAGCTTGTTCCGATTTGAATGATCGAGCTGTTCAAGGTTGAGCTGACATTTTCAATATCGTTTGTTATCCTGCTCATCAATTCACCCTGCTGGCGCTTGTCGAAAAAGGGAATTGGCAGGAAATGAAAGTGCCGGAACAGATCTCTTCTCATCCTGAACACGGTATGCTGAGCGGCATCGATCATGAGAAAATTTTGCAGCAGATTGGATGCCGACAGCAGATAGAAGACGCCGGCCAGCCCCAACAGCAGGAGAAAAAAGCCGCTGCTTTTGTGGGCAACGATATAAGCATCCACCGCCTTTCCCAGCAAAAAAGGACCCAACAAGCTCAATGCCGAGCTGAGCAATATGAGCAGCAGCACCAAGGCCAGCTTGCCTTTATTGACGCCAAGATAGCTCCATATCAATTGCAAGGTTCCTACCCAATCCTCGGCGCGAAGCTTCTTTTTGCTTCCACCCGGAGCCGGACTTAGATTTCGTCCGTTTAGCAGACGTTTATAGCGGAAAGGCTTGCTCAGCTCCTGGAGCATACATTCACCCCCTTACTCCCATACTGGGATTGATAAATTTTGCGGTAAAGCTCGCAGCGGTTCATCAAGTCTTCATGGGTGCCTGCTGCCAGCAATGCTCCCGCTTCCAATAAAATCACAGAATCGGATTTTTCCGCCGTCGAGATTTTTTGCGTAATGATCAATGTCGTACAGGCATAGGCCCGCAAAGCTTCCATCAAATCCGCTTCTGTTCTTAGGTCCAATGCACTGGTGCAGTCATCCAGCAAAAGCACCCCGGGCTTGCGGATAAGCGATCTTGCTATCGACAAACGCTGCTTTTGACCACCCGACAAATTTACTCCGCGCTGACCGAGCAGCGTATCGTATTGCTTCGGCAAAGCCATGATGGTTTGATGAATTTGCGCATCCTTGGCCGCTTGGATGATTTCTTTCATGGATGCATCCGCTTTGCCCCACTTGATGTTATCCTTCACCATACCCGAGAACAGCACGACTTCCTGAGGCACATAACCGATCTGATTGCGCAAGCTGTCAGGCTGCAGCAGGCGGATATCTTCATCATCCAAGAGGATGCGGCCGCTGCTTGCTTCAAACAGCCTGGGGATCAGCTGCAGCATCGTGGTTTTTCCCGATCCTGTTGCCCCCAAGACGGCTACGGTTTGACCCGGCTGCACGGTAAAGCTGATGTCACCCAGCACCGGAGTATCGCTGCCGGGATAACAAAATCCAACGTGTTCAAAGGTGAGCCTTCCATGGTTCGGTTTATTGACTGCCTGGGTTTCCTGATGCCGGGACGCCGGCGCTTCCATATCCAGCACCTCGGAAATGCGGGATGCCGAAGCTTTCGCCCGGGAAAAGGCCATGATGATGAAGGAAAAAGTGGAGAACGCGCCGATGATCCGGGTCGCATAATTGATAATCGCCACCACCTCGCCGACCTTGGCTTCTCCTGAAATCACTCCGGCCCTGCCGTACCACAGTATGAACAAAATGCACGTATTCATCACCATCAGCAAAACAGGCATGGCCGTTTCCATCAGCTTTAATGCGGCTATCGTTCTGTCCCGCAGCGCTTCGTTCGCCTGAGCAAATCGCCCCACCTCATACTTTTGCCTTAAAAAGACGCGGATCAGCCGGATCGCCAGGAGATTTTCCCGCATCACGCCATTCACCGCATCAAGCCGATTTTGCGCAGAGTGAAACATCCTGAATCCCCGATTCATGAGCCAATATAAAAATACCAATAAAAAGGGCACGCCCAACACGAGCATCATCGCCAGCTTAAAATTGACGAACAGCGCCATGATCATGCCCGTGATCACCAAGAGGGGAGCGCGCAGCATAATGCGCAGCCCCATAAAGATCGAATTCTGCAGCTGTGTCACATCATTGGTCAATCTTGTAATCAACGAGGAGGTTTGAAAAAAATCGAAATCGGAAACAGAAAACCGTTGTATTTTTTCGAACAGGCGTCTTCTCAAATCGAATCCATAGCCTTGGCTGACATGAGCGGAGAAAAAGGAATTGATCATGCCGCTGAGAAAAGCGGCCAAGGAAATGGCCGCCATCACGCCTCCCCAGATCAACACAATGTGAATCGACTTTTTCATGATGCCGTCATCAATGATCCTGGCCATCAACAGCGGCTGACTCAGCTCCACCGTCAATTCAATCAGCGTCAAGCCCAAAGCTGCGGCGATCGACAGGCGATAAGGTTTCAGCAATTTCACAGCAGATTTCATTCATCTTCCTCCAAAATAGAGAATAAACGCTATCCTCCTAAGAAGAAAGCGTCGTCTCAATTTTAAGCAATATGTTAATCTTACGGCTTAAACGTTCTCTCCACGTATTTCATCGCTTCAACCGTCTTTTCCTTTGTGACCGCAATCGGCATCATCGCCATTGTACTTTCCGGAAGCATGGCGATTCCCGCCACCCGGTCAAGCTGTTCGTCGCTCAGCTGCTGATCGATGCCAAGCTCCTTCAGCGTGGCAGGCAATCCGATTTTTCTGTAAAACCTCAGCAAATCGGCAATTTCTTGCTCGGGTCGGTTCTCCAGCGCAAGCTGAACGATAATCCCGTAAGCGACTTTGACGCCATGCAGTATGGAGTGGGACTGCGGTAAAATCGTCAAACCGTTATGGATGGCATGCGCCGCCGCCGACCTGCAATTTTCTTCCCCAAATCCGCCAACCGTTCCGCTCAGCAAAATGACCGCGTCTACAACCTGCTGCAGCGCTTTGTCTGGTACTTGACGGTTCGCTTCGTCGACAGCGCTTTCACTGTGCTCCAGCAAAATATCATACAGCAGCCTGGCCATCTGCAAGCCAGCCAGTGTAGGCGCGTTCAACTCCTTGCCGCTCGAACAAGCCGAAGATTCATACCATTTGGCGATCGTATCGCCGATGCCGGATACCAGATAACGAACCGGCGCTTGCGCCATCACTTGCGTGTCTACCAATGTGAGTACAGGATTTTTATAAAAGATCGGAAATCCGCTATAGACGCCTTCCTCCGTATACATGACGGAGAGATTCGTTACAGCCGCGCAAGTGGCGGCAATGGTCGGAATCGTGATCAAGTCGATGCCGGCATGATTGCTGAGCGCCTTGGCCGTATCCAGCACCTTGCCGCCGCCCACGCCGATGATCAGATCGTCCCTGGGATCGAGCAGTGCGGACAATCGCTCTACTTCCTCATAAGAGCATTCCCCACGGTAGGTTTCCATATGGAAATCGATGCCGCTTGTTTTGAGAGACGGCTGCAAAATATCCTCAACCGCCGCCCATGATTTGCGGCCGGTTACGATGAAGGCGCGTTTGCCGTATTTGCCGATCCATTCTCCGGCTTGCTGCAAAATGCCCGGTTGATGCACATAAGTATTGGCTGTTGCCATAACGAGATGAGGCTGCTTCATTTCCATTCCTCCCAGTTTTAGGGTGATTCATTCCGTAAATAATACCTATTCGCTTCTCAAGACAAATCGTCCTTCTCGGTTTAAAGATTTTTTCCGCAGCATGGGAAAGCCGTCAACAACCTGCGCTGCCGCTTGGCCAAACGGATTATGGCTGCTTGGAAATACCGAGCAGGCGAATGATTTGTTCCGCTTTGTCCGCCGTCAGTCTGTACGCATCGGCGATCGCTTGCTCCAGACTGCAGGGACCGTTGACAATCGAGAAGCCCGCGTCCAAACCGAGCAGGTCCATATCCTTCGCTTGCAGCGACATCGAGCCGCACAAAGCGACGGCCGGTACACGATTCTGCTTGGCCAGCTTGCATATGCCGGCTATCACTTTACCCGACAGCGTTTGCGAATCCAGCTTTCCTTCCCCCGTCATCACCAGATCGGCACGTTCAATTTGCTCTGAAAAATGGCAAAATTCCATCACGATCTCGATGCCGGAACGCATCTCCGCTCCGAGAAAGGCCATTGCACCTGCACCCATTCCGCCTGCCGCACCTGCCCCCGGCTGTTCGATGATATCAACAGCAAACTGCCGCTTGATGATTTCGGCGTAATGCTTTAATGCGGCGTCGAGGCGAAGCACCGCCTCCCTGTCGGCCCCTTTCTGCGGTCCAAAAATGTGGGAAGCGCCGTTCTCGCCGCACAGCGGATTGGTTACATCGCTGGCTGCAATAAACGAAGTATTCGCGATTCTCGAATCAAGCCGCGATGCATCGATGCGGGAAAGCGCAAGCAATCCCGCTCCCCCCTCGGGAAGCGAACGACCCTCGGCATCGAGAAACTCCATCCCCAGCGCTCTCATCATCCCCATGCCGCCATCATTCGTGGCGCTTCCGCCAAGACCGATCAGAATGCGGGAATAGCCTCTGTCCAGACAGTTGCGGATCAATTGTCCGGTGCCGAAGCTTGAGGCGATCAAGGGATTTCTCTCCTCTTCCTTCAGCAGCGGAAGGCCGGAAGCTTGCGCCATTTCGATTACCGCCGTACGGCCGTCTCCCAAGCATCCATATCGCGCTTGAATGGTTCTGCCAAGAGGATCTTGCACCTCCGCCGTGAATATTTCCCCATGTGTGGCAAACACCATGCTTTCGATCGTTCCTTCTCCTCCGTCCGCCATCGGCAAATGAACAACTTCCGCATTCGGGTCGGCTTTTAAAATGCCTTCCTCCATAGCCAGGCACAAATCCTTGGCGGAAAGCGATCCCTTGAATGAATCCGGTGCAGTTATGATCCGCATATGTTTCCTCCCGTGTTTAGTACGTTTACTTTATCATAGCAAACTTTGTAAATAATCGCTTCAGCTTATGCCGCAAGCTTCGGCAAGCACGTCAATGATATGCCGCGCCTCCATCTTCACTGCTGCCGCCTGATCCCGGGAACGTTCGATTCCCAGCCTCATCTGCAGCAAACAGCCGGGATTGGTCGTAACCAATATATCCGCAGAAGTATTCTTGACATGCTCCATCTTGACATCCAGAATAGCCATGGATTCATGAAAATGCTGTAAATTGTAAATGCCGCCCGATGCACAGCATTGATCCGCTTCGGATAATTCAACGAACACGGCACCGGGTATCGATCTCAAGAGCGCCCTTGGCGGATCGATAACGCCCTGCACGTTTCGCAAATGACAGGAATCCTGATAGGTAATCGTTCCGTGCCACGGCTTTGCAAAGGGAAGCGGACCAAATTCATAAAGAATTTCCGTCACATCACGGGTTCGCTCGGCAAATTGCGCCGCCCGTTCGCTCCATTCGCGATCGTCCTTCAGCAATTCCCCGTATTCCTTCAGCATCGCCCCGCACCCTCCCGCATTGTTGACGTAGTAGTCGGCATGCGTACGTTCAAATGCGGCAATATTGGCTTTGGCCAATTCCTTTGCCTGTTCCCTCATGCCTTGATGCGCATGCAGCGCGCCGCAGCACACCTGCGCCTGGGGAATCGCTACCTCGCATCCAGCGATTGCGAGCAGCTCGACAGTCAAACGATTCGTCCGGCTCATCACGGCATCCATGATGCAGCCTGAAAAAAAAGCGACACTCGCTTTTTTCTCGCCCTTGGCGGAAATAATGCTTCCGGGCGTTATCCGTTTGTGCGGCGATTCCATCGCAGGCATCACCTTTTCAAAGGCCGCTGCGGGCCGGGAAACGCGCGGCAGCATACGCGAGGCGCGAATCAACTTGTTCATGCCGGTTTTTTGATAGGCGTAGAGCAAATTGCCGGCCAAACGCAGCCTTCCAGGATACGGGAAAAGGCGTTTCAACAACAAGCGCGAGAGCTTTTGTCCCCTCATGGACCGTGCGGGCACGCTTCCTCCGCCGCTTTCGGCTTCCGCTATCGCCGTTTTGCCCTGCTCCAGAATTCGCCCGTACTCGACGCCGACCGGACAAGCGACCTCACAAGCCCGGCAGCCCAAACACAGCTCAAGCGGACCGGCCAAATCCGCAAGCGTATCGATCTTTCCTTCTGCAGCCAGCTTGACCAGATTGATTCTGCCCCGAGGCGATGCGGATTCCCTGCCCATCGATTGATAGGTCGGGCACACTGGAAGACAATACCCGCACTGCACGCATTTGTTGACCTCGTCATAAATCAGCTTGATCCGATTCATGCTCTCATTCATACCAGCTTCACCCGAGTCTGACCCGGCAGCGGGAAAATCTTGCCGGGATTCATGATGTTGTTCGGGTCCCACGCCTGTTTGATGCTTTTCATCATGGCCAGCCCCTGCTCGCCAAGCTCCATCTCCATATAAGGCGCCTTCATCAAACCGATTCCGTGTTCACCCGACAGCGTCCCGCCCAATGCCACGGCCGCTTGGAAAATTTCCCCGACGGCTTGCTCGACCCGCTTCATTTCTTCAAAGTTGCGCTTATCCGTGATGATATTCGGATGCAGGTTGCCGGCTCCCGCATGACCGAATACGACAAGCTGAAGCTTGTATTTATCGCGAATTTGCCCCAGTTTCTCCATCATTTCGGGAATCTTGCTGCGGGGGACCGTGGCGTCCTCGGATATTTTCGTCGGTCCCAGCTTGGTAATGGCCGGCGATACCATTTTTCTGGCCCGCCAAATGTCGGCGCGCTCGCTCTCGTCAGCCGCCGTGCGGATGAGCTTGGCCCCATGCTCCCGGCAAATTTGGGCGCATGAGGCGATTTCCTCCTCTGCGGCAGCTGGATGTCCGTCCACCTCAACGATGATAATCGCCTCGCTGTCGACGGGAAGACCGCAAGGGCTATAACTTTCCACCGCCCTAATGCAGGCGTTATCCATCAGCTCCATCGCGGCCGGTAGAATGCCGGAAGCAAGAATTTTGGTAATCGCATGACCCGATGCCTGAAGCTCGTCAAAAGAAGCCAGCAGCGTTTTTCTCGATCTCGGAGCGGGAATCAGGCGGAGGATGATTTCCGTGACAATGCCGAGTGTTCCTTCCGAGCCTACGATCAAACGCGTCAAATCATAGCCGGTTACGTTTTTTACCGTTTTTCCGCCGGTGCGGATGATCTCTCCCTGCGGTGTGACTACCTCGAGCCCGATCACATATTCTTTGGTCGTGCCGTATTTAAGCCCTTTCGGTCCGCTCGAATTTTCCGATATGTTGCCGCCGATCGTGGACACATGCGAGCTGCTGGGATCGGGAGGATAGAACAATCCTGCCGCTTCCGCCTGCTTGTGGATATCAGCCGTGATCACCCCCGGGGAAACAATCGCCAGCAAATTTTCACGGTCGATCTGCAATTTACCCGACATTCGTGTCATGTCCAACACCATCCCTCCTTCAACGGGAAGCGGTCCCCCGCTAAGCGAGGTGGCCGAACCCCGCGGATAAAGAGGAATGCTGCGGCGATTGGCGAGCTTGACAAGGCGGCTGATTTCATCAACATTTAACGGCTGAACGACAAGCTCAGGCAAATATTCGCCAAATGAAGCGTCAAAGCTGTACGAATAGCGTTCCGCCAAATCAAGCAGCATTCTATCGGGAGATACGATTTCAGCAATTTCTTTCAAAATGAATGGCTCCATGCGCTCCTCCTCTCCATGCCTATCATTCAATCTTCAAGAACATGTGCCTGATAGGATCATTATAAATGAAAATCATTCAAATTATATGAAATAAAATCAAGAGAATATTTTTGCCGCTTGAGTTAAAATTATAATTGGTTAATAAACTACGCACCACCCCCGGGAGGAGATTTGTTTTGTCCAAACAAGAAAACGACCTGAACGAAAATTTATCCTTTGAACAAAGAGCAAAGGATTTGGTTTCAAAAATGACGCTGGAAGAGAAAATGAGTCAAATGCTGCACAGCGCTCCTGCTGTGGAAAGGCTTGGCATCCCCGCTTACAACTGGTGGAATGAAGCACTGCATGGCGTAGCGAGAGCCGGCGTGGCAACCGTGTTCCCGCAAGCGATCGGTGTTGCGGCTACATTTGACGAGGATTTGATTTTTCATACCGCCGATATCATCTCCACGGAGGGCCGGGCGAAATATCATGAATCTGCGCGCAAGGGTGACAGAGGCATCTACAAAGGGCTTACGTTCTGGTCCCCGAATGTGAACATTTTCAGGGATCCAAGATGGGGACGCGGACATGAAACGTACGGAGAAGACCCCTATTTGACCGGCCGACTCGGGGTTGCTTTCATCAAAGGCATCCAGGGCAATGATTCCAAGTACATGAAAGCCGCAGCCTGCGCCAAGCATTTTGCCGTTCACAGCGGGCCCGAGGGCGAACGGCATTCGTTTGATGCCGTGGTTTCCGCCAAGGACTTGCGCGAAACCTATTTGCCCGCTTTCCGCGACTGCGTCATGGAAGGTCAAGCAGAAGCGGTTATGGGTGCTTACAATCGCACGAACGGGGAGCCCTGCTGCGGCAGCGAGACGCTGCTCGAGAACATTCTCCGCCGGGAATGGAGCTTCAAAGGCCATGTCGTTTCCGATTGTTGGGCGCTGCGGGACTTCCACGAGCATCATAAGGTAACGAGCACACCTGCGGAATCCGCCGCCTTGGCCGTAAAGAACGGCTGCGATCTGAACTGCGGCTGTGTGTTCAATCATTTGATCGATGCGTTCCATGAAGGACTGGTCACTGAAGAGCAAATCGATAAAGCGGTCGTAAGACTGATGATGACAAGAATGAAGCTGGGCATGTTTGATCGGGATGAGTTGGTGCCGTATGCCGGCATTCCTTATGAGGTAAATGACAGCAAAGCGCATAACGAAGCCGCTTTGGAGGTCGCCAAAAAATCGCTGGTGCTGTTGAAAAACGAAAACAACATGCTGCCGCTCGACAAAAAACAAATTCGCTCGATTGCCGTGATCGGGCCGAATGCGAACAGCCGCGAAGCGTTGATCGGCAACTATTACGGCACGGCTTCCAAGTATGTAACGGTATTGGAGGGCATTCGCAGCGCCGTTGGTGACGATACCCGAGTGTATTATGCGCAGGGCTGTCATCTATTTAATAAAAAAACGGAAGGTCTCGGAGAAGAAGGAGACCGCATAGCGGAAGCCGTATCCGCTGCAGAACGTGCGGACGTTGTCGTGATGTGCCTCGGTTTGGATGCGACAATCGAGGGTGAGCAGGGAGATGCCTCCAACACGGACGCTAGCGGGGACAAAATCGACCTGAACCTGCCGGGTCTTCAGCAGGAGCTGCTGGAGAAAGTATACAGCGTTAACAAGAATGTTGCTCTCGTGCTGCTAGCGGGAAGCGCTTTGGCCGTTTCGTGGGCAGACGAACACATTCCGGCCGTCGTGCAAGCTTGGTATCCCGGTGCTCAGGGCGGACATGCGGTCGCTTCCCTGCTGTTCGGAGAATATAGCCCTTCCGGAAGATTGCCGGTTACGTTCTACCGCACAAGCGAGGAGCTTCCCGATTTCCGCGACTATGCGATGGCCAACCGCACTTATCGCTATATGACGCAGGAGGCCTTATATCCGTTCGGGTTCGGATTAAGCTATAGCAAATTTCAATATGAGGATTTGCGAATCGACAAAGAACAGCTGGACGCGGGTGAATCGCTTGCCTGCTCGGTTACGGTGAAGAACTTCGGAGAGCGTGCTGCAGAGGAAACCGTGCAGCTTTATTTAAAGGATATTGAAGCGACTGTGCCGCTGCCCAAATGGCAGCTTACCGGCGTGCGCAAAGTGACGCTTCAGCCGGGAGAAGCACAGCAAGTTGCATTTACCGTGAGCGCAAAGCAGATGGCCCTGATCAACTACGAAGGCAAGCGCGTACTGGAGCCGGGACGGTTTGAAATTTTTGCCGGCGGAAGCCAGCCTGACGAAAGAAGCATCAAGCTGAACCAATCCGACGTTCTGAAGGGTTCCTTTGAGGTCAGCGGCTCTCCTCTCGAGCTTGAATACTAATCCTTGCCCGCGAAAGTGAACGGCCTTGATGCGGATTCCGTTTGCTTTTGCGGCCTATCCAACGGATCGCCTACCGTTGCAAAAATGCAGGTAAATCAGGCCATTCAGCGGGATGGGCGGAGCGTACCTGCAAGAATCTGCATTAACGCTCGGTGAAATTCACCTTTCGGGCTGATTTACCTGCATTTATGCAGGAACGGCCGGTGAAATTCGCGCTGGGGGTCGTTTTCTCTGCATTTTGCAGCAACAGACTGGCGCGGGAACTGCCAGGAAATGCCCATTTACGCATATCGGACCGCCAATTTTCTTTTGGCGGTCTTTCTCGTTATGCCCAAAACGTTAGGCTTAACTTCCTCCGTGCAGGACGGCCTCCGCAATCAGTTCATAGGAGCGAATCCGTTTATCGTAATCGGGAATCATGCTGACGAGCATGATTTCATCAACTCCGTAATAGGCTTGAATTTCCATCAGCTGCACTTTAATCTGCCGCGGGTCTCCCGTGATCATACGTTTTTGCGGGGACGTTTGCCGTTTTGGATCCGCATTGCCAGATATAAATCCTTTTACGCCTTCCGCCAATTGTTCCGCTTCCGCTTGCGTTTCTGCGCATACTGCGCCGACCGCAACAATCGATTTTGGGAGCTGCTGCAGGGCGGAAGTCCGAAAGTTTCGGCGATAGTCGTCGATAATTGCCTTCCCGTCCCCGTCGCTCATAAACTGCCCGAACACATAACCGGTACCGTATTCAGCAGCATACTGCGCGCCTTTGACATTCGTCCCCAGCATCCACAGCTGCGGAGGGACAGACGGGACCGGCCAAGCCGAGACGGATTGGCCGGCAACCCGATATTGATCGCCGAGCAGTTCCACCAAATCATGAAGCGCTTCGGGAAATTGCCGCACCTGCTGCAAATAATCATTCAGCGCCATGGAGGCATGCGCCGACCCCCCGGGAGCACGGCCGATTCCGAGATCGATGCGATCGGGATAGAGGGTGGCCAGCAAATGAAACGCTTCTGCCACCTTCAGCGGTTTATAGTGCGGCAGCAGCACCGCTCCCGAGCCGATGCGAATCGTCCGCGTATGGGCGCCGATATGGGCAAGCAGCACCTCGGGACAAGCCGATGCCAGAGCTTTCATATCATGATGCTCGGGAACCCAGTAACGAGTATAGCCCAGACGCTCTGCGCTTTGCGCCAGACGCACCGCTTCGCTTAGCGCCTTTTGTGCATCGGCGCCGGCGAATATCGGCACCAAATCCAATACGCTCAGTTGAAGATTGTCCATATCGCTCGCTTCTTTCCTGATAAATGTATATCTGTATATTACAGCATGGTTCGAGAATGACAAAATTCCGCATTTTCCCCCTCTTTACAGAAAACAGGAATAGCATCACAATAAAGAAAGCAAGTATTTTCCATTAAGGAGCGTGGAATCCAGTGTCCAAAAAGATTTTGTTGATCACAGGCGACGCAGTCGAAGCTTTGGAAGTGTACTATCCGTATTTCCGTGTGCTTGAAGAAGGCTATGAAGCGGTGATCGCCTCCCCCAGCAAAAAAGTGCTGCATACCGTCGTTCACGACTTTGAAGGCTGGGATACATATACGGAAAAACCGGGCTATCAATTGGAGTCCCATATCGCCTTTGCCGATGTTCAGCCCGAGCAGTTCGACGGCTTGATCATTCCCGGCGGACGGGCCCCCGAATATATTCGCGGAGATCAGAACATTCCCCGCATCGTCGGCCATTTTTTCGAAACAGGCAAACCTGTCGGGGCAATCTGCCATGCCGTGCTGGTGCTGAACGCCTTGAAGAACAATGACTATTTCAACGGCCGTACGATGACCGCTTATACGGCCTGCAAGCTTGATGTAGAGTCTTTGGGCGCGACCTATGCCAAAGATACTTTGCATGTGGACGGCAAGCTCGTTTCGGGGCATGCTTGGCCGGATCTGCCCGGTTTTATGCGGGAATTCCTCGCGCTTGTCAAAGCTTGATTTCCGCTGCGCTGCAAAAGAAACAGCCGCTCTGCACGTCACTTGCGAGCGGCTGTTTCTTTTTTCTGCAGGCATTTTTGCAATATCAATACATCGCATTTCTGAATTGGATAACGTCCTTATTCTCCAAGTATTCATCAAAGGTTGTCACCTTATCGAATACACCGCCGGGCGCAATCTCGATGATCCGATTGGCCACGGTTTGCACAAACTGATGGTCGTGGGAAGTGAACAAGATCGTGCCGTCAAATTGCATCAAGCCGTTGTTGAGCGCAGTGATCGATTCCAAATCCAAATGGTTGGTCGGTTCGTCCAAGATCAGCACGTTCGGCGCGGTCAGCATCATTTTCGCCAGCATGCAGCGTACCCGTTCTCCCCCGGACAGCACATTGCACTTTTTCAGCGCCTCCTCCCCGGAGAACAGCATCCTGCCCAGAAAACCGCGGATAAACGATTCGTCCTGGTCCTTGGAATACTGGCGCAGCCAATCGATCAAATTCAAATCGCTGTCAAAATAAGCCGAATTATCCTTGGGGAAATAGGCCGTTGTCGTCGTGATGCCCCATGAATAGCTGCCCGAATCGGGTTCAACCTCTCCCATCAAGATCTGGAACAACAAGGTTTTGACCGCACCGTTCGGACCGACAAAGGCGATTTTGTCCCCTTTGTTGATCATCAGCGTAAGCTCGTTCAGCAAAGGCTCCCCTTCAATGCTTTTCGACAGCTGCTGAATCGACAGCAGCTGCTTGCCCGCTTCGCGATCGGATTTGAAATTGATATACGGATATTTGCGGCTGGACGGCTTGATATCCTCAAGCGTCAGCTTTTCCAGCAGCTTCTTGCGCGAGGTCGCCTGCTTCGATTTTGACGCGTTCGCGCTGAAACGGCGGATAAATTCCTCCAGCTCCTTGCGCTTTTCGTCGACCCGTTTGTTCGACTCCCGCTGCAAAGTCATGGCAAGCTGGCTGGATTCATACCAAAAGTCATAGTTGCCGACAAACAGCTGGATTTTGCCAAAATCGATATCGGCGATGTGCGTGCACACCTGGTTGAGAAAGTGCCGGTCATGCGAGACCACGATGACTGTTCCCTCGAACTTGCCGAGAAAGTTTTCCAGCCAGGCGATCGATTCCAAGTCCAGATGGTTGGTCGGTTCATCGAGCAGCAGAATGTTCGGATTTCCGAACAAAGCCTGGGCCAGCAAAACCCTGACCTTATCATTGCCGCTCAGCTCACCCATTTTCTGCTCATGCAGCGGTTTGGCAATGCCCAGCCCGATCAGCAATTCTGCCGCCTCCGGTTCCGCGTCCCAGCCGTTCAGCTCGGCAAATTCGCCTTCCAATTCAGCCGCTTTCATCCCGTCTTCATCGGTAAACTCGGTTTTGGCGTAGATGGCATCCTTTTCTTTCATGATCGAATAGAGCTTTGTGTGCCCCATAATGACCGTTTCCAAAACCGGATACTCGTCATATTCGAAATGGTTTTGCTTCAATACGGCAATTCGCTCGCCGGGCGTAATATTCACATAACCGGAGTTCGGTTCGATTTCACCGGACAATATTTTTAGAAAGGTCGATTTACCGGCACCGTTGGCTCCGATCAAGCCGTAGCAGTTGCCCGGCGTAAATTTGATGTTGACATCCTCGAACAGCGCGCGGCTGCCGTAGCGTAAAGTCACATGATCCGTACTTATCATTCTTGTAATTACCGCCTTTATCTTATACTTGACATACTTCTATTAGTTTATCAAACAGCCGATGAATATCAAGGGCATTCTTTTGGTTTGCAAGTAAATAACTCCATGTAAATATTCGCTGAACCTAGACGGGGCAACGAACACAGACAGCTATTTTGTAGAAATCGTCCCGAGTTGGCTGACTTTTGGATAGAATCCGCTAATGGCTTCGTATTCGTCCAATTAGGTCCTAATATGGGTGAATAGCGGATCTGTGTCTGCAGGAAGGAACGGACCTGAGAAACTTCCCCCCGGAAAATACAAGATTGGAGTCCATGCGCAGTTTTCATGGGGACCACAGAAGACCGGCGAAGCAATAAAAACGGAAATATCAATTATGATCAAATAAAATCCGTAAAAAGATCGCCAATCATTGGCCAAGCCCGGCCCAATGAGGCGATCTTTTTCGTTTTGCAAATGCACGTCCCGGAAATACCGGCAGGCAGTTCCCGCCCAAGCTGGATTACTTCGCTTCTGCCGGGCGTTCCTTCGCTTTATCCGCTTCCCCGGCGTTTTGGTTGGCTGCTTCCCTGTTCATTCGCATTTCTTCCACCGTTTTCACCTGCAAACGGGCCGCGCCAGCGTAATTTTTCGTCGCAATGAGCTTACCGGAAGCCAACCGCTTCTTTGCTTCGCCAATCGCAGTCCCGTATTGCGGAAGCCATGCCTCCTGTGCAGCCAGCATTTCGTCGGCCATTTGCCAAATTTCCTGCGGATTGCAAACCGCGCCCGTGAGCGGGTCCATCATCATCGCTTGGCGCAGCAATTGATCGTTTCCGCTGACCGCTGCCTCCACCGCCAGCCGCTGCACGGAGATGCTGGCATTGCAGACGGCGGCGCAGCCAAGCGGCAAATCGCCGACCGTCGGCATGTTGATGCCGTTGGCGTCGACATACCCCGGCGCTTCGATGACGCAATCGTCGGGCAGATTGGAAATGATCCCGTTGTTGACCACGTTGAAATGCCCGCGGTACACCCTGCCCGTTTCCAATCCTTCAATGATGTAGGAACCGTGCTCCTCGCTGCGGTTTTCTCCGGCGTACTTGAATGCGGGTTCCGTCATCCAGTTGGGAAAATCCTCCTCGAACCAATTCCGCCCCTCCGTGCAAACCCGCAGGTAGCCGCCGGTTTCCCCGTTGATCCAGCTTCCGAGATCGATCCATTCGCGGATTTCCTCCCTCCGCTTGCGGTACCAAGGCACGTATTCGCTTAAATGTCCGTTGGATTCCGTGCTGTAATAACCGAAACGGCGCAGCATGTCGATACGGACCTTCTCCGTTTTGCTGAATTCCGGATGATTTTCCATCGCATCCAGCAGCTTGCCTGTCAAATCCTTGCCTTTGTGCTTGATCTGGATGTACCAAGTCTGATGGTTGATCCCGGCACAAACAATGTCGACCTCCTGCTTCTGCAGCCCGAACGCTTCGGCAATTTGCCGGTGCCCGCCCTGCACGCCGTGGCATAACCCGATGGTCCGCACGCCGCCGTATTGATTGCAGGCCCAGGTCAGCATCGCCATCGGGTTGGCATAATTGAGCATGAGCACGTCCGGTCTAGCCGCTTCCCGCACATCCTTGCAGATTTCCAGCATCGCCGCGATTCCGCGCTGGCCGTACATAATGCCGCCGGCACAGAGCGTATCGCCGACGCATTGATCGATGCCGTATTTTAACGGAATCTCTACATCAAGCTTAAATGCCTCCAACCCGCCGACGCGAACGACGACGAAAACGTATTTGGCATCGCGCACCGCTTCCCTGCGGTCCAATGTTGAAGAAATCTTGATGTTCAAGCCGTTTTCATCGATATCCCTTTGACACAAACGGGTCACCATCTGCAGATTGTGCGGATTGATGTCCGTAAAAGCAATTTCAATTTGCCGGAATTCGGCAACGCTGAGCAGGTCCCTTAACAGTCCTCTGGTAAAACCGATGCTGCCTGCTCCGATAAAAGCGATTTTAAAAGACACGGCGCATCCTCCCTTTGCCCATGGATTTTTTCAAAACCTATTGTAGCAATTGTGCAGGCGAAAGCGTTATCAATATCGTGACTTGTTGCCGCCGATGAGGTAAGAAATCCTAACTTTTTTCAAAAGCTTTCCTGAAATGACTCGGCGATTTCCCGGTATGCTTTTTAAACAGCGCGCTGAAGTATTGACGGCTGTTGATTCCCACATAATCGGGAATTTCGATCGCCGGAATGTCCGTTTCAAGCAGCAGCATTTTCGCTTTTTCCAGTCTGATCGAGGTAAGGAATTCCATCACGGTGCTGCCCGTCGCATTTTTGAAAATGCGCTGCAGATAAGCGGGATGCAGGTTCACGGCAGCTGCAATATCCTTGATTTGGATGTTGCAGTCATAGTGGGTGCGGATAAATGCAGATGCCTGCTCGACGTATACATTTCCCGAAGGCTGCCCGCTCTCCGACGTCGCAAGTGCAAGCCCGGCGATCCGGAGCAGCAGCTGCATGAGCAGCAAATCGACCATCAGCCGATTTTCCATCCGCGGTTTGTCCAGCTCCAAAACCAGACTCTTCAGTGCCTGGTAGACCTCATTCGGGTCTTTCAATACAATATATGGCCTTTGCAGCTCAAAAAAACGGGAAAGCAGCGGACTTTCCATGCTCAGCTGCCTGATGGAGGGTAATACCCCCTGCCGCTCCGCAAATTCAAACTCGACGTTCAGCATCCGGCAAGGCTCATCCTTCTCAACCTCCAGCCGATGGTCTACATTGGCGTCCAGAAAAATAAAATCGCCTTTTTTCAGCCAGAATGTCTCCGTCTTCGTCTCGACCATGCAGCGGCCTGAAATCACATACATGATCTCGATATGATTATGCACGTGAAAAGGCATGAAAAAGCCGTCCCACTGCTTAAAATAATAATAAACGACGTGAGGATGGTAATCCCCTGTCTGCAGACGGCTGTGATAAAGACTGTCCCGGTCCATATTGCCCTCCCGCACGAAATGCTTTACTGCCTTCATCTTAGCGGACGCAAACGGCGAGAGCAACGGCGGATTTGAATTTTCGCCTTCTATGCATTCAGTTGCAGCAAAGAATGTGCTATGCTTGGAGAAAAACATGCTGAGGAGACCTGCACTGTATGCACTTGTTATCGGCTGAGCAGCTTGCCAAAAGCTACGGAATGAAACGTCTTTTTGGGCAGCTTAATTTTTATATGGAAGATGGGGACCGCATTGGCTTGATCGGAATCAACGGCACGGGAAAAACGACGCTGCTGCAAATTCTCGCCGGAACGGAAACACCGGATGAGGGACAAATCGCCTATGCTAACGGCATAAGAATCGCTTATTTGCCGCAAAATCCCGACTATGATCCGGAACTCACCGTGCTGCAGCAGCTTTTTCAAGGACAAGCGCAGCTGCTCCAGCTTTTGCAGGATTACGAACAAAAGCTCGCGCAAGTAACGTCGGAGCCTGAAAACGAAAAGCTGCAGCAGCAATTAACGGAACTGCATACCCGGCTGGAGGCTGAAAATGCCTGGCAGCTGGAAACGGAAGCGAAAAAAATGCTGTTCAAGCTCGGGATCGAACTACTCGCCATGAAGATGGGCGAGCTTTCCGGTGGACAGCGCAAGCGCGTCCTGCTTGCCGGTGTGCTGATCCAACCGGCCGACCTGCTGATCCTCGACGAACCGACCAACCATCTGGACACCGATGCGATCGACTGGATCGAACAATACTTGAACCGCACGAAAACCGCACTGCTGATGATCACCCATGACCGCTACTTTCTCGACCGCGTGGTCAATCGGATTATCGAGCTTGATCAGGGAACGCTTTATGGGTATGAGGGAAATTACAGCCTGTTTTTGGAGAAAAAAGCGGAAAGGCTGGAGCAGAGCCAAGCCTCCGAAAGAAAAAAAGCCAATTTGTTTCGTTCTGAATTGGCCTGGATCCGCCGCGGCGCCAGAGCCCGCTCAACCAAACAGAAGGCGCGGATCGAGCGTTTTGAACAGCTCAAGCGGGACAAACCCGCCGCTCTTGCCGACGAGTTGGATATTTCGCTTGCCGGCAGCCGATTGGGTAAAAAAGGAATAGAATTGAATTATATCGGCAAAACCTTCGAAGGCCGCACGATCATCCGCAATTTCAGCTATATTGTGCAGCGCGGCGACCGCATCGGCGTGATCGGCCCGAACGGCAGCGGCAAATCGACGCTGCTGAACATGATTGCCGGACTGATTCAACCGGATGCCGGAACGGTCGAAATCGGCTCAACCGTAAAAATCGGCTATTTCTCCCAAGAAGCCTCCGAAATGGATGCATCGCAGCGCGTGATCGACTATGTCAAGGAAGGCGCGGAACAGATCAAAACGGCCGACGGCTCCACAATCAGCGCAGCGCAAATGCTGGAACGCTTCCTGTTTCCGGGAGAGCTGCAGTGGTCCCCTGTCGGCAAGCTTTCCGGCGGGGAGAAACGCAGGCTGTTCCTGCTGCGCATTTTGATGGAAGGCCCGAATGTGCTGCTGCTGGACGAACCGACCAACGACTTGGACATTCAAAGTCTGACCGTTCTGGAAAGCTACTTGGACGATTTTGCCGGAGCAGTAATCGCCGTCTCCCATGACCGTTACTTTTTGGATCGCGTCGCGGATTCGATCCTGGCCTTTGAAGGGCAGGGATCGATTCGCCATCATGTCGGAAATTATGCCGATTATCAGGAATATCGCAAGCAGCACGGCGATCCTACCGAGGAAGAAGAGAAGCGCGGCAAGACGGAAAAAACGCAAGACCCGGATGCGGACAGAAAAAACAGGGGCTTGAGGTTTTCCTATAAGGAACAGCAGGAATTTGCCCAAATCGACGAGCGGATCGCCGAGGCCGAGGCGCAGCTTGAGAAAATCAACGAGGCGATCAACAGCGCCGGCAGCGATTTTGAAAAGCTGCAGGCCTTGACCAGCGAGCGGCAGGAGCTTGAACAAAAGCTGGAAGCGCTGATGGATCGTTGGACCTATTTGAATGAACTGGCCGAGGAAATCGAAAGGCAAAAAATCGAAAGGCAGCATTAACCGCGATCAACCCCAAAATGAATGGCGTCAGTTTAGCTTAAAGGAGTGAATAAACGGTCAGGCTTCCAGTCCCGGCAAGAATCAACATGCTGCCGCCAATACGGGTCGACAACAAATAAATATCCGAGGGTTCAGTGGCATCGTTTGACTTCCAGCTCTCCGTAATTGTCCAAAATACAGCAGGACGAAACAGCATGAATAAGCCAAAAAGGATTAAAAAAATGGCAAGAACAATCATCTTTTCTCCTCCTTCAAAGTGCATTTGGATCATTATAACATATGAGCCGAAATAGCTGTTACTTAAACCAAAAAACAGCGGGAGCTGCCGATGTAATCCTACACGTCAATGTCCCGCTGTTTTTTGGCTCTATCTCTGTTTTGTTCTTCCCGAGCTTTTCTGCACCCGGCTTGTTCTTCCGCCCTGTCGGCTTGCAGCTTTCATCATCCCCGTCTTTGCTTTTCCGATTCGCTTGGAAGCCGCATCACGCGACGGGCTTCTGTCCGGCTTTGAAGCCGAACCCCGCGACTCTCCTCTGCTTGGCTTCGAAGAAGCACCCCGCGATTCGCCTCGGCTTGGTTTCGAGTCCGCATCGCGCCATGGACCTCTGCTTGGCTTCGCAAGCGCATCGCGCGACGACCCTCTGCCCGGCTTGGAGCCTGCATCCCGTGACGATCCTCTGCCCGGTTTCGAAGCCGCTCCGCGCGATGCCCCCCTTGCAGGCTTGGAAGCGCGTCCTTTCGCTTCTCTTGCCGCGCTCTTCAGCGCCTTTTCTTCTCTTGCCGATTCCGACTGTTTGATCGGGATCGGCATGCCGATCCCCTTCTCGATCTTATCAAGCAGGATTCGATCTTTGGACGCAACCAGAGTAATCGCCAAACCGCGATTGCCCGCTCTTCCCGTCCTGCCGATTCTATGGATATAGCTCTCGGCGTCAAGCGGCAGGTCGTAGTTGAACACATGCGTGACTCCCTCTACATCCAGGCCTCGCGCCGCAACGTCGGTGGCAACCAGAATCTGCAGCTTGGCCTCGCGAAACCGTTTCATGACCGTTTCCCTTTTTGCCTGGCTCAAGTCACCGTGCAGCTCGTCCACGTTCATGCCGTGCAGGACCAATGCCTCGGTCAGCTTTTTCGCGCGAATTTTCGTGCGGCAGAATACCATCGCCAGAAACGGACGCTGCTGCTCGATCAGCGTGATCAAATCGTGCTGCCTCGTTCTGTCGGTCGTTTCCACAGCCAGCTGCTTGATCCCTTCCAGCGTGATCTGCTTTCCCTGACGGATGCGGATATCCTGGGGCTGCTTCATCGTCTCCAGCGCCAGTTTGCGCACGGTATCCGGCATCGTCGCCGAGAACAGCAGCGTCTGCCGCTCTCTTGACGTGTGGCGGATAATCGCTTCAACCTCCTGATAAAAGCCCATGGCCAGCATTTGATCCGCTTCATCCAGCACGAGCATCCTCACGCCGTGCAGTGCAATCGTGCCTCTTTGCAGATGGTCCAGCAATCTGCCGGGCGTCGCCACCACAATCTGCGCAGCCCCTTTAAGCTTATGGATCTGGGCCTGAACGTCCTGACCGCCGTAGACCGCTATGACCGAGGCGCCCACAGCCGGTACAAGCTTCTTGAACTCCGCCGTTATTTGAATCGCAAGCTCCCTGGTAGGTGAAATAATCAACGCCTGCGTATAGTTTGCTCCAACATCCAGTTTTTCCAGAATCGGAAGTACGAATGCCAATGTTTTGCCTGTTCCGGTTTGCGCCTGAGCGATGACATCCTGTCCCTTGAGAATCAGCGGAATCGCTTTTTCCTGGACCGGAGTCGGCTCGACCACACCGTTTTGTTTCAGCAGTTCGGTAACCGCTTCTTGAATGCCCATGGCGCCAAATTTATTGTTCATGTCTCCACCCTTTTTATGATCTCATTTCATCTAAGTATAGCGAAATTCCTCCTGCGTATCCAATTTCATTTGGACATCCGCCCGGATTTGACCGTTTTGCTAATGAGTCCAACCGAAAACGGTAAATGTTCATATGCTGTTAATGGTTTTAAATCTTGTTGAAGGAGGTTCCAACCTATGGCATTTGCTGGTGCAGGAGCAGGAGCAAGTTGTGCAGGGGCAGGTTTTGAAGGATTTACGACTACTGGAATCATTCTTGTATTGTTCATTCTGTTGGTCATTATCGGCAGAGCTTGGATGGTATAAATGAATAGCGGGGATCGAGCCAAAAGGTAAAACCATAAAAGCCGGTCTCTGATTTCAACACAAAAGCCTCCGTCACTGACAAAGTGAAACGGAGGCTTTTTTTATGTACTGATATGAATGTTTAGCAGGCAGAGGTCAGGTTTTGCCGCTTAAGCAAGCGCCTACTGCTCCGCTATATTCACCGTTAAGAGGAAAATAGGGTAAACACCCACGCAATTTTGTGTACCGGCCGACGGTATTTTGCAAAAAAGGATTGTTCAAAAAAGTGGAGCCTATATAAACAATGGAGGTAACCCCGCTTTGCCCAGCCGCCATAACACTTAAGGAGCTCACGGTTTCGCCGATCATGGCCAGCACGGAAGCAAGCAAGTCCGCATTGCTGTACGTCGCCGGGCGGGTTGCTTTGCCGAAATTGCTGGCGGTCAAATCGCCGGGAATCGGAGGTTCCGAATCTTCATATATGTCACTTACCTTTATTTCGACCATGCTTCTTTCGCCTGATTGTGCAGTCTGTACAATCGCAGCATAATCCCGGATGCCGCTCAGCAAGCCGGACAAGCCGATCAGCGTTCCTCCGCCAACCCCCGTACCGCCAACTCTGCGTTGGCCGCTGTCCGTAACAAGATGGATCGAGGTTCCCGTTCCGACATTGGCAAGAATAAAGCGCTTCGGGCAATCGTTCTGCTGCTTCAGCAGAAAAACTGCTCCGCTGCAGGCCGACTCAAACTCGTTTACTATCCACAGCGGACGCTGCAGCTTTGTAAGCTCCTCGCTCATGAGCTGCGCTTTTCCGCCAGTCAGAAAAAATTCCGCAGCGGAACAACGGGATTGCAGCCATACGATCGCCTCGTGCATTTGCAGCGTCGGATATTTTCTGAAAGCGAGACCGGCTTCTGATTCATAGGCGATTTTGATCAGTGTGCCTCCAGCATCGATTGCAACCTTTGCATCCGGCAACCGGATACCCCCTGTCAGAAGCTAGTTTTTCCAGCTTTGCGGATGCGTTTCGCTTACAAAATCGAAATCCGCCGCCCTTGCGTTCGATTCAACCTGTTCAGGGCTTTTGCAGCCTGGAATGACACAGGTTACTGCCGGATGCTTCAGACACCAGGCGAGAGCCCACTCCGCCATGCCGGCGCCTTGCGGAACCTCCTGATCGCGGATGGTTTCCACTTGTGCGAGCAATTTCGAAATTTGCTCCTGATCGCGTCTGGAACGAACGTCATTATCGGGGAATACCGCTCCCGGCTTGTATTTGCCGCTCAAAAATCCGCTGGCCAGAGGAACGCGCGCAAGCACGCCCAAATCCTGCCGTTCGCATGAAGGAAAGACGCGCCGTTCCGGAGTTTGGTCCAGCCTGTTGTAAACGACTTGAATCGCTTTGGCGTTAACCTTGGAAGCGGCATCGGTTTGGTGCAGATTATCGTTGCTGCCGATGGAAATCCCCAAATTCCTGATTTTCCCTGCCTGCACCTGCTTGTCAAGCATTGTCCACAGCTCGTCGTTGTCGAATTTTTCGTCCGCACCGGAATGAAACTGGTATAAATCCACATAATCCGTCTGCAGCGATTTCAAGGATACGTCCAATTGCTTCAATACCTCGCCCGCCGACCAATCGTCCCTTGACGGATTGTCGCGGTCTGCATAATTGTGACCGAATTTGGAGGCAACCACCCAATCGGAACGATTGCCGCGTTTTTTCAAATAGGCGCCGATCAAGCTTTCGGATAAATGATGGCCATAGCATTCCGCCGTGTCGATCAAGTTTATCCCCAATTCATGCGCTTTGTCCAAAATCGCGTCGGCTTCGTCCTGTGTAAAATCTTTTCCCCAATCTCCTCCGAACTGCCAAGTTCCGACTCCTACGACCGAAACCTTCAGCTCTGTTTTTCCAAGTTTTCTATATTTCATTGAGCTCATCTCCTTCATATCAGGATTGCAGGACCATTTAATTGTAGAAAAACACCCGCAAATTAACAAGAGATGAAAAAAAAGTAAGCAGGTTACCTAAGGTTAAGCACGCTGCTTATGCTTTGGTTTAAGTTTCGAATCCGTTCCCCTTACATAGAGTGCGGCAAAACCAAGAAAGCCGGCAATCCCTGCTATGATAAAAATCGCTTGAAAGGAAACGCGGTCCACCAACAAGCCTCCGCCAAGGGTAACCACAGAGGAAACAATCAGCGTGATCAGCGTATTGACGCTTACGCACATCGGAAGCTTTTCCCGGTTTACGCTGTCAATAATCAGAATAATGCTGCTGATATTGTAACCGCCCATGCAAAGCGTGGTCAAAGCAAACCCGGCGTAAACAGCCCACAACTGGTGAAAGCCGACCACCGCCAGACCCCCTATTCCTCCGCTGAGTGCAGCTGCCAGCAAAATAAATCGATGGCCGAATTTATCCGCAAGCAAACCGAAGAGAATGCTCCCGACAATATTGATCAAACCGGTCAGGGCCGTGAACAAGGCAATTTCCGGTGCCTTGGCGGCAAATTCCCTGACCGCATAAAGCACATAATACGCCAAACTGACCTGGGAAATCATGAGAAAGGAAAATCCCAGCACAATCTTTTTGAAACCTTTTTCCCTCAAAATTTCCGGAATGTATTTAAAATATTGAAAATAATTCATTTGAATCGGCACGATCTGATCAGGCTCCTCTTTCAACAGGGCGAAATCAAGCGCATCCAGGATCAGCAGAAGCGAACCGATCACGAAGATGATCGTGTAATTATAGGGATACGCCACTTCCTTAAGCAGATATCCGGCAAAAAAGGCCGAGCCGAGCGCCAACAGGTTGCCCAAACCGCCGCTGAACCCCCTTAATCTGCCCCGCTTCTGCTCGGCGATCAGTTTGGCCAACAAACTCGTGTAAAAAGGCCCGTAAGAACCGACAAAAGAACTGAAAATCGCCCAGCAAATCAAAAAAAGCACGACCATCGCCCTTGGATGCGATACGGACACAAACGGAATCGTCAGGACAAACAAAAAGAAGAAAATCCTTTGCGTCAGCAGAATCTTGACGAAGGTCCCCGCTTTATAAGACAGATTCATCACCATTTTCGCAAAAACGGGCTGCGACACGAAAGCTCCGATAGAGACAAGCGCATTGGAGAGTCCGATTTCAAACGTGCTGGCTCCCAAGTTGGATAAAAAATACGTAATGATCGCATTTATCGACAAAAAGGTCATGGCATTTGTAAACAATACCGTATCCGTAAACATCAGGATCAAATTTCTTCGTTGATGGTCCACCTCAGGTCACCTTGCTTGTTCTATTTTATCGGGATATGCCGATCTCAAGCTTTCCAGTCTCTTTTTTTGTTCCAATTTGTGCCCGAAGGCAAACACCGCCAATCCGGCATAACCGAACGCGGCAGCGGCCAAAAGCAGCAGCGACAGCGAAACGCTTCCGCTTAGGCCGGTGCTTAATAACGGCGCAATCGTGCCCCTGAACCCGAAAAGCATCAGGTGCAGGCCAAAGACGACCGCTTCCCGGCCCGGCGCCGCGCGAAAAATATAAGCCATCACGCCGATATCCCAAATCGCGTCGCCAAAGCCCTGCATTCCGCTGGCCAGGATTACGATCGGATAATTTTCCATCAAACCATACAGCAAGGATGCCGTTGCGGAAGCAGATATGCCGAAAAACATCGCATGACCCGGGGAAAAACGGTCGATTACCCATCCCATGATCAAATACGACAGCAGCAGAAAGACATAATAAACTATTCTGGCATAACCGATCTGAAGATTGCTCAGCTGCAGACGATCCACCTGGATAATCTGAAAAAGCGGATTGGCCAGCAAATTGCCGAACCCGGAAATACTCACCGCCGTCAAGAACAAAGCCAGTATGCGGTTGTTTTTAACGAGCTTCCACTGCTCTCTGATCGAGGATCGCTTTGCGGCCGTCTGCTTTTCAGGCACCGGCTCGATCTCCTTCACGCGGGAGAACGCCGCAATTGACAATACCCCGGTCAGCGAAGCGAAAATCAGCGGTCCCTTTGACCCCCATAAATCGATCCAGCCTCCTACAAGAAAGGCAATCGGAATCATCAGGCCGCCCATTATGACACGAACGTTGCCCATCAAGCGGCCGCGCAGCTTCGGCGGGTAAATGCGTGTCATCAGTGCAGCGTAGGCGGGTGCCTGCACGCCGTTCAGCAGTTGAAAGGCCAAAGCGCAAATTACGAATACCCACGGGAAAGCGAAAAAAGCCGGAATCAGAATCAGCAGCCTGGATATTGCCGCTGGATATACGACATACGGCTTGGGACTTCCCTGCTCGATAAAACTCGCCCAAACGGGCGAAAGCACTACACCGAGCGCCGGGGCCGCCGATAGCAAACCGACTTGGAAATAGCTCACCCCGTGTTGAATGGCGATCGGAATGTAAAATTGATTGAACACCACATTAAAAAAACTAAAAATAGCCGCAGCGGTAAAATCCCAGCGAAAATTCGCCCGGGAATCCTTGCCCATCTGCAGGTCAAACAGCGCCGCGAATCTTTTCACGATCATAGTCTGTCTCTCTTCTCTCCCATAAGCTGTAACATAAAGGTAGAATCCCACTTTTCAGCAGTTTTGGCAAGCAGATTTTTCGGCGTTGCACCGGGCGCAGGTCCGGACAAGCTCCGAGAGGATCCAACCCGGATCAGTCATGCTTGCAAAAGCGGCGTCAAGGCGCCTTCATAAACCAGCTTCAACATATGCAGCGCCCGCGTGCAAGCTACATACAGCAGCTTTGCATGCATCCGGCCGTAGTGCCCGGCATCCGCTTCGCTCAACAAGACGGCGTCGAACTCCAGACCTTTTGTCAGATAGACGGGGATTACGGTCAAGCCTCCTTCATACTGCTGCTCTTTGCTGTTTACAAGCGAGCAGGGAATGTCATGCTGTCGCAAATATTCGCAGATCCCCATGCAGCTTTCCGCATTTCGCCCTATGACGGCTATCGTCTGCAGGTCTGATCTCGTGAGCCACTGTCGCACTGTAGCTTCAATTTCTTCCATGCTGCGGCCTTTGTCCGCTTGCACCAGCTCTACCGGTTCCCCTCCGCGAAACACCGGAACCGCACTTTTCACCTCGCTTCCCATTCCCGTCAAAACGCGATTGGCAAATTCGATAATTTCCACCGTCGAGCGATAGCTTCGATCCAATTCGAAATATGCCGTTTCAGCTTCGTTGTATAAACGGGTGAATTCCGACCAGCTGTCGATCCCTGAATACGTATGAATCCCCTGCTGGAGATCACCCAGCACCGTCATCGACGGAGCATGCTGGTGCTTGTTCAGCAGAGCGAGCTGAAAGGGAGAGTAATCCTGGGCTTCGTCAATCACAATATGGTCGAATACCGCTTCTTCCGATCCATACATATAGTCCTGAATATACAGCAGAGGCGCTAGATCCTCCGCATCAACCCTGCCGCTTTTAAGCTTTTTCAGCGTATGCGCGGCTTGCGGGGAAGAGAACAGTCCGCCGTAAATTTCTTTGACCTCAAACAGCGAGCGATAAAAGCGCATAGGCGAATCATCTGGAATTTTCTTGGCAAAAGCACGCAGCTTGGCGGAGGCTTTGGCCTTCAGCTGTTTGTCGCTGATCCTCCTGCTTTTCCATTCGGTCTCCATCCAGCGCTTGATTCTGTTTATCAGACGTTCACGCCGGCGCATCAACGGATAATGACGCAGCTCCCCGGAAAACCAAGTGCGCATCGTCTCTGCTTTCAAGACCAGATCCCCGCCGGGTGAAAAGTCTGCCGAGGGAATCATCCTCGCTTCCAGCTGCTCCAACGAGTCATCGATCATGCGGCGAAAATTTAAGCTTCCCTTCTTTTTTGCAGGCGCATTTGCCAGCTCTTCCGCCTGCCTTTCCGAGCCGAGCCAATACTCCATCGCCTCTCCTGAATCGCCCAGCTCGATAGGCTCTTGCAGTAAATAGACGACCCAATCGGCAAAGGTGGTTTGGCGGATATCTCCAACCCCGAGCTCAGGCAGAACTCCCGATATATAATCCAGAAACATCCGGTTCGGCGCGAAGATGATCATTCGTTCCGGTCTGATCCGGTCCTGATAACGGTAAAGCAGGAACGCCAGCCGATGCAAGGCGACGGTTGTCTTGCCGCTTCCCGCCACCCCTTGGATGAACAGCGCTTTGTTTTTGTCCGCGCGGATGATCTTGTCTTGCTCCTGTTGAATCGTGGAGACGATATCACGCAGCCGGTTATCCTTGCTCTCGCTCAGACGGTACAGCAGGAATTCGTCATTCACCGCCATGCTGTCTTCGCCTTTCACGTAGCTGTCGACCACGCGTTGAAGCTCCCCTTGGCGAATCAGCACATTCCGCTTCAAGTGAACCGTTCCGCTAACCTCGCCTTCCGGAGAATGAAAGGAGCCCGGGGAGTCGCCACCCGTAAACGAATAAAAAAGGCTGGATACAGGAGCACGCCAATCGACGACAATGGGGTCATCGCCTTGATCGTCTTCCACACCAACCTTTCCGATATACAGTGGATCAGCTTCTGCTTTCTCCTGCGTTTGAAAATCAATTCTTCCGAAATAGGGCTCCCTGCTTGATATGCTCAGCCTCTGTTTACGCTGCTCGCGATGCAGATCCAACATTTGTTCGGTAAAATCCGCTCCGCTGTATCGCGGTCCGAACTGCTCCAACTGCCTTTGTATGACAGCCAGCACTTCCTTGAGTTTGCGCGTTTCTTCTTGATAGGCACTTTGAATGGTCACTTCAGTTACCTCCTAAGAATAGTTGAAAAGACAGAATTCAAAATTAGCATATAAGGGAATCATTGTCAATTGATATTTCGCCTCTTTATTTCATCCGGTTAACGGGGGCGTGTGCGTCTGGTTGCTTCGGCTGCAAGCGGGTCGTCCGGCCAGTAATGCTTCGGATAGCGCCCCTTCAAATCCTTTTTGACCTCAAAATAAGTATGGCTCCAGAAGCTCTGCAGGTCGCGGGTTACCTGAACCGGGCGGTGCGCCGGCGACAACAGATGAAGCGTCAGCGCAACCCTGCCGCCTCCGATGCGCGGCGTCTCCGCGAGTCCGAACATTTCCTGCAAACGTGCGGCCAGTACCGGCTGCCCGGGATCGCTGTAATCGATCGGAAGACGTGATCCGCTCGGCACGGTGTAGTGGGAAGGCGCCCAATCGTCCAGTTTTTGCCGTTCAGGCCATGCGAGCATTTGGCGGAAAATATCGCCAAGCTTCAACGACTGCAGCCGGCTTGCCGCAGATATGCCATACAGATGGGGAGCAAGCCATTCTCGTAAAGATGCGAGCAGCGCTTGCTCGCTGAAATCGGGCCAAGCCGCATCGAGCATATGCATGAAATTCAACCGCTGCTGCAGCTGGCGGTCGGATTTTGTCCAGGGCAATATCCCCAGTCCTTCCTCTTCAATCCCTCGCAAAAGCGCCTCCATCACCAGCGCGGGATCTGCTTTTGCAGCAGCCGATTGTTTCAGCACAATCGCACCCAGCTTGATGGTTTCTTTTGCCTTCACCGATTGCGCGGCGCGGTCCCAAACTACTTGTTGGATGAATTCAAAGCGATCGCCAAAATGTGCTTCGAGCTCGCTTTCTCCCAACTCCGCAGCCAAAAAAATCCGGCTGTCGCTCCCTTGATCGTCCAACTCCGCGGCCGTAATGAAAGCTGCGGACGACAGCGGCTGATCCGCGGTCAATATTGCACCGCGTCCGCCTGCGAGCAGAAAGCGCCCGCCGCCGCGCGCCTTGGCGATCCGATCCGGAAATGCAAAGGCCAGCAGCAATCCGCAGTGCTGCAGACCGGTCCGATTGTGCTGCGGTGCACCCGTCCGCCTTTTCCAATCTTCGGCCTGCGTACGGATTCTGTGAAGCAGGACGGGATCAAGCTGGCGTATCGCCGATTCCCCGCGCAGCAGCCCGATTCTCGTACGGATATCCGCATCATGGAAAGCGCTGCCGCCACTCAGCAGATCGCGCTCCTCGAGTACCGCTGCAAGCTCGCAGGCCAAATCGGCCATTCCCAACGGCCGCGCAGCAAGCAGCATATGGGCAAGCCGCGGATGCACGCCCAGTCCGGCCATATCCCTGCCGTGACGGGTAAGCTTGCCCTCACTGTTGAACGCGCCAAGCCATGTCAGCAGCTCATACGCCTGCCTCATGGCTGGTGTCGGCGGAGGATCAAGCCATTTCAGCTGCTCCGGCTGATCGACGCCCCATACCGCTAATTCCAATGCCAGCGGAGCAAGATCGGCGTCCAGTATTTCTGCGCTGCGCCGTTCCTCCAGATGACGGTTTTGCTGCTCCGTCCAAAGCCTGTAGCAAATGCCTGCCTGCAAACGACCCGCACGACCTCTGCGCTGATCCGCCGAAGCCAGTGCAACCTTCAGCGTTTCCAACCGGCTCATTCCGGTGCGCGGCGAAAAACGCGGTACGCGCATCAGCCCGCCGTCAATTACAACGGTGACTCCTTCCACCGTCAAGCTCGTTTCCGCGATCGCCGTGGCCAGCACGATTTTCCTCACGCCCGACACGGATGGCGCGATCGCCGCCTCTTGGGCGGATTGGGGGAGACTGCCGTACAGCGGCATGATTTTTAATGCGTCATCCTTGTAAAAATCTTGCAGCTTCATCTGCATCCGGCGAATTTCTCCCGCTCCTGGAAGAAAAACAAGAAGATCCCCTCGAGAATCGGCAACCGCCTCGCGGATCGTTTGCAGCAGCGTCGATTCCCATTCGCCGTCGGCTATCGGCCGCTGCAAATAGCGCGTTTCCACAGGAAACGCCCTGCCTTCGCCCTGCAGGATCACCGCCTGCTTCATCAAGCCAGCGACCGGTTCAGCTTCCAGCGTAGCCGACATCACCAACACTCGCAGATCCTCGCGCAGCACCTCCTGGCTCTGCAAACAAAGCGCCAAGCCCAAATCGGCATGCAGACTGCGCTCGTGGAATTCATCGAAAATCACCAGCCCCACTTCCTGCAAAGCCGGATCGGACTGCAGCATGTGCGTCAAAACGCCTTCGGTGACGACTTCAATGCGCGTATGCGGACCGGTCTTTGTGTCCATGCGGACGCGGTAGCCGATCGTGTGTCCCACCGCTTCGCCAATCAGCGCCGCCATATAAGCAGCGGCGGCACGCGCAGCCATACGCCGCGGTTCCAGCATGAGGATGCGACGGCCTGCCAACCAACCCTCCTCAAGCAGCGAGAGCGGCACTCTCGTCGTTTTCCCCGAGCCCGGGGGTGCGATCAATACCGCATTCGGTTGTTCGCGCAGCGCGTTTTGGATTTGCGGCAGCAGACTTTCAATCGGCAGCGGCTTCAAATTTCTTCACTCCTTCATAAACCCACGAATGTAAAGCCTGGCTCTGACGCATATTCCGAGTACTGTCGAGGGGCAAAATTTTCGAAAATGATGCGAATAAAGGCGATGCATTCCCATGCATCGCCGCAAAATGCTCCCATATCCACTCCAGCTTTTCCGGTCAAACCCAACTTCCCGTGCCTGGCCCGTATCTTAGGAGGAGGCCCCAATCTTGCGCATCGACCATTCCTCCACGTTCCATACCCGGGTCACCCAGCCCTCGTAAAATTCCGGTTCGTGGCTTACCAGCAAGATCGTTCCCTTGTACTCCTGAAGCGCGCGCTGCAGCTCCGCTTTGGCTACGACATCAAGATGGTTGGTCGGTTCGTCCAGCAGCAGCCAATTGCTTTCCCGCATCATCAGCTTGCACAGCCTCACCTTGGCCTGTTCTCCGCCGCTCAGCTTGTTCATGGGCCGGGTAATGTGCTCGTTTTTCAATCCGCAGCGGGCCAGTGCTCCGCGCACCTCGTTTTGCTGCATATGGGGAAACTCGTTCCATATTTCGTCTATCGGTGTTCCGGGATTGGCTTTAACCTCCTGCTCGAAATAGCCCGGAAACAAAAAGTCGCCGATATACACGCTTCCGGCGTAAGGCTCGATTTTGCCGAGAATCGTTTTTAAAAGCGTCGATTTCCCTACTCCGTTGCAGCCGACGACGGCGATCTTCTCGCCGCGCTCGATCGTCATGTCCATGCGCGGCAGGAGCGGCCGGGAATAACCGATCTCCAGCGCCTTGCCTTCGAATACCAGCTTGCCGCTGGCCCGCGATTCTTTGAACTGGAACGTCGGCTTTGCCGCTTCCTCAGGGCGGTCGATCAGATCCAAACGGGCGAGCTGCTTTTCCCTGCTCTTGGCCCGGCCGGATGTGGAGGCCCGCGCTTTGTTGCGCTGAATGAAGTCCTCCTGCTTTTTGATGTATTCCTGCTGCTTTTCAAAAGCGTCAATATGCTGCGATTTGTTCATTTCGGCCATCTCGAGAAATTTGTCATAGTTGGCCGAATAGCGGGTCAGCTTGGCAAATTCCAGATGATAGATGACATCGACAACCTGGTTCATGAAGTCCGTGTCATGGGATATGAGCATGAATGCATACGGATAGGTCTTCAAATATTGCGTCAGCCACTGGATATGCTCGACGTCCAAATAGTTTGTCGGTTCGTCCAGCAGCAGTACGGCCGGCTGCTCCAGCAGCAGCTTGGCCAAAAGCACCTTCGTCCGCTGTCCGCCGCTCAGCGCCGTGACGTCGCGGTCCAGTCCGATCGCGCCCAAACCCAAGCCGTTGGCCGTTTCCTCCACCTTTACGTCGATTAAATAAAAGCCGCTGTGCTCCAAATGCTCCTGGATTTCCCCCATCCGTTCAAGCAGCCTTTCAAGCTCCTCCGGCGAGGCATCGGCCATCTGTTCCGTGATCGCCATCATCTCTTTTTCCTCCTCGAACAAAGGCAGGAAGGCATCGTTCAGCACGTCGCGGATCGTCTTCCCCGCCGACAGCCGGGTATGCTGGTCCAGATAGCCGTAATGGACGCGAGGCGTCCATTCCACCCTGCCCTGATCCTTCAGCAGCTGACCTGTCAATATATTCATCATGGTCGATTTACCGACCCCGTTTGCTCCCACCAAGCCTACATGCTCTCCCGCCAACAAACGGAAGGATACATTTTTAAACAATACGCGTCCGCCAAACGAATGGCTTAAATCTTCAACGGTTAACAAACTCATGGCTATCGAAATGCTCCTGTCTGATCATAATATCGCCTTGCAATTGTTTCATTATAGCATTTTACGCATTTGAGGTGAAACCTCTTTTTATGAAATGACTTTCATGGTTCTATATGCTCGTCACCTTTGATTTTCGATTTCAGTTACCTGATTGGGTATGTACAGTTCGGTCCTGAGGGGGATTTCTGCTTGGGGTTTCGATTGCTTTCCAGACCAAGAACCATCGCAGCATTTGCATAAAGGGAAGTTCTCCGACTTTCATGGTACTAGGTCTCTCAGGTCCTCCCTTTTAGCAATGAAAAGCAGACTCACTATGGAACTTAAAATCCCTCTCCGACATTTAGGAAATACTATAACCACTTCCACTCACTGGCTTTGTCTTCAATCTGAATCCCGCAAATAGCCGGGACTTTCGAGTCGTGTCTGTTAAACTTGACCCACCCATGATGCATCGGCAAAGGCAAGAAAACGTTCGCGGATCGCCGTCACCTGCTCTTCGGAAAGCGGGCCTTTCTCCAGCATTGCCGCATTTTGCTGCCAGCGCTCGGGCTTGCTTGTGCCGGCAATTGCCGTCGCTACCGCAGGCATGGCAAGCGTAAAACGAAGCGCCGTACTGATGTCTTGTTCCCTGTCGGCAAGAAACTCATAGCCGATCTTCTTCAATCTTTTCCAATATTCATAACCGTAATCGGAATCGGGCAGCGAGTCATGCCTCCAGGCCACGTTGGCAAGCGGACGCTTGGCGATCACACCCATGCCCCGATCCTTAGCTTCTTTCAGCTGAAAATCCACCTTTAACTGATCGGCAATATTGACCGACGTCTGCAGCGTATCGAATGCCCCGCAGCGCACGGCATAGAGGGCAGCCGCATTTTCACCGCTGTAGCCGATATAACGGGTCTTGCCTTGTTCTTTCGCTCTTTGCAGCACCTCAATAACATCGCCTTGTTTTAATATTTCCTCCGAGCAGCTGTGCAGCTGCAGCAGATCCACATAATCCGTTTGCAGCCGCTTCAAGCTTCGATCGATCGATTTTTCCAACATTTTGGGATCCCAGTCGGCCATGCCGAAATCTTTTCCCATATGGCCGCATTTGGTGAACAGGTAATAGTCGTCCCTTCGTCCGCCAACCGTTTTACCAATCAATTCTTCACTGATCCTATAGCATTCCGCGGTGTCGATTACATTCAGCCCGCTATCGAGTGCCGAATTCAAAATGCGTCCGGCTTCCGCGGGAGACAGCTCGTTAAAGCCGATCTCCGCAGCGCCAAAGCCTAAAATGGTCACTTTCATATCCGTTTTGCCAAGCTGCCTTTTTTCCATTGTTTGCATGTCCTCCTATAAAGTTTTACATATATCTCTCGTTGATGATTTTCAAATGATGCGTAGCATGACCGACTATGACGTAACCCAATGCCCTGACACTCATTTCTTTTTCCGGCCAGCCGCTCAACCATCCGCTCCTCAGCCAGTCCTCTTCCGTAAATGAAGATAAAAGCGTGACAGTCGCCCTGCGTACCGAGTTAAATTCCTCCAACAGCGCTCCGACTTCCCTCCGCTCGAATCCGGCCGAGCGAACAAACCGGTCCTGGTCAAAACCGGGCAGCGGCGTCTTGTCTCCGCGGGCAATCCGCAGCGCTCGGTAACTCATTACCCTTTCCGTATCGCTGATATGCCCCAAAATTTCCTTCAGACTCCATTTTTCGGGCTGATAACGATAATTCCCCTTTTCATTTGTAATTCCGGAAAACAAAGCATTCCATTCATCAAGCTGCCCCGATAACAGGGACAACAGATGGCCTGACGGAACAAGGTCGATATAGCCGGCAAAATACGGCGCGTATTCACTGCTATCCGGTTTCTTAAGCATAGCCGCCCTCCCAAAGTTTGATATCCAAAATATACCATAAACATAAAGGAATTGACCATATCCACTTTTTTTCTGGGATCGGGTGTTTTTCTTTGGTCTTTTTCCGGATTCGATATATGATAGAAATAAACCGGTTTAAAAAAGTCGTGTTTTGTCCATTTTATAATTCATACAGCTTATAAAAGCAAAGAAAGCATATCGAACGGGAGGCGAAAGCGTGTTGACTGTAGTTTGGCTCATTACTGCCGTTATCCTGTTGGCGATTTTGGCGATTATTCAACACTTTTCCACCAGAGTGCTCAAGATCAGAACATTCAGCGACAGCGATATTTATAAGTTTGAAGTACAAACCGGGCGCATCCCCGAAGGCTATTTCGAATCTCTGGAAAAAGAAGAAGTAAGGATCTCATCACCATTCGGCTATAAGCTGCGGGGCTACTTTTTGCCGTCGCATAATTCCGACAAGACGGTAATCGCTGCCCACGGCGTGACTTCTTCTCTGTTCGGATCGCTAAAGTACGCCGAGCTTTTCCTGAAACGGGGTTATAACGTACTTGTATATGACCATCGCAGGCACGGGAAAAGCGGAGGCAATACGACAACCTACGGCTGGTATGAAAAGCACGATTTGAAAGCATGCGTCGATTGGGTCGAGGCACGCTTCGGTACGCAAGCGGAAATCGGCATTGTCGGCGAGTCTATGGGAGCCGCCACCGCTTTGCAGCATGCCGCCATTGACCAGCGTGCCGCTTTTTATGTGCTGGACTGCCCCTATTCGGATTTTCCCGAGCAATTGAAATTTCGTTTAAAGGAAGAATTTCATCTCCCTGCTTTTCCACTCCTTGATTTTACAAGCTTTTTATCCTGGTTGCGTTCGGGGGTATTGTTTCACAAAGTATCGCCGATTCGCGATCTCGCCAAAAGCACCGCTCCGATGCTGTTTGTTCACGGCGATTGCGATCGCTATATTCCGAAGGAAATGACGATTGCGCTTTTCGAAGCGAAAAAAGGACTGAAAAAACTGTATTTGGCACCAAATGCCGATCACGCCGAATCGCTGATGAAAAATCCCGAAGCATACGATAAAATTTTGGGCGAGTTTCTTCAGGATCAAAGTGCTGCTGGGACATTGCTGCAGGAGAACGGCGAGACGGACAGTGCCGTTGCCGGAAAACTGGGTACGACTGCGCATTAATCGACATTTTTTTCTGAGAAGGGGTTGCTTCTACTGGTCCCATCGTGATATGATACTGCTTGTGTTTGTTACGCGGAGCTGTGGTGTAGTGGCCCAACATGCCTGCCTGTCACGCAGGAGACCGCGGGTTCGAATCCCGTCAGCTCCGCCATTTAATTTAAAAGAAGATCAAGCCAAGAGCTGGAAGTATCCAGTCTCTTTTTTTATGCCGGTATGGCTGCAGTTTGTCGGATTTGCTACAATATGGCTATGATCTTGCAAGAAAAGCAGGTGAACGGCAAATGAAACGCGGACGATTTGCTCCTACTCCTTCAGGACCGATTCATATAGGAAACGCTTGGACTGCACTTTTATGCTGGCTGCAGGTACGCAGTGCGCAAGGACAATTTGTGCTGCGCATCGAGGATATCGATCAGGCGAGGTCGCGCAAGGCGTTCGCCGACTTGATCCTCAAGGATTTGAGCTGGCTGGGTTTGGATTGGGATGAAGGCCCTGATGTCGGCGGCCCCTACGGGCCTTATGTGCAAAGCGCCAGAATTTCCCGATATGAAGAGGCGTTTAAACGTCTATTAAACCAATCTCGGCTCTACCCCTGCTATTGCAGCCGCGCGGAGTTGCTGAAAATTGCCAGCGCGCCGCACGGGTTGGCCTCGGAAGGCCCATCTTATCCGGGAACTTGCAGTAGTCTCACCGCGGAACAAAGAGCGCAAAAAGCAGCCGTGAAAGCTCCTTCCTTCCGTTTCAGGCTGCCGCAAACCGAGCTTCATTTTACAGACCTGCTTGCCGGACGACAGAGCTATGCCCCGGGGACAGGCGGGGATTTTGTGGTAAAGCGGGCCGATGGCGTTATCGCCTATCAATTGGCAGTTGTTTTGGACGATGCCGACATGCACATTACCGATGTATGGAGAGGTGGCGATCTGCTCGATTCCACACCGCGTCAGCTTCTCCTTTATGAAGCTTTGGGACTGAAGGCGCCGCAATTTGCCCACGTTCCGCTGATCTGCAATGACGACGGAAGCCGGCTCTCAAAACGAAACGCTTCGCTGAACATCCGTTCCTTGCGGGAAGCTGGCGTTCGCCCGCAAAAAATAATCGGGCTTTTCGCCTATTTAGCAGGCATGAATGATCGTCTCGAGCCTATGCAGGCCCGCGAGCTGATCGCACATTTTGAATGCTCCGCATTGCCCCGCGAGCCGGTCATATTGAAGCATGGCCTGTTTATAAAAGCGCTGCAGCCCGGTTGACCCCGCTATGATCCGGAATCCATCTCATTATAATCACGAGCATCAGTGCCAGTACAAGGACCGATACGAGACTGCCCTCCGCTCCGAACGAACCGCCTGAAAGCCATTCCGCTCCCTTCGGACTGCTCGTAAGCAGGGATTCCACCTTCATTCCCGAAACGGCAAATCCGTATATGTTCCCCTGAAAGAAATTCCATGCAAAATGAATCCCGATCGGCATCCACAAGCCTCCCGTTCTCCTGCGGCTAACGGCAAAAAGCAAGCCCGCAAGCAGCAGATTGATCATCGGCAGAGGATTTTGGAAAACCGCGTGATTCGCACTGTGAAGAAGCGCAAACAGCAAGGATGAAACAATAATTCCCGTGACTGCGCCAAACTTGCTGGTAACCAAACCCTGAATATAGCCCCTGGCGATTAATTCTTCATTGATTGCCACGAACGTGAACATCACTGCCGACAGCAGCAGATCCTTGATCAATCCCGGTTTGGGCGAAACTGCCCGGACATCAAGCGCCCCCATCAGCCAAATGCCCAAAAAGCTGACCGTTATCATTGCGATTCCGATAATCAGCCCCAAACCCAGCATTTTTCCCGGATGTACCTGGCGCCAACCGAGCCGCCAACTGCTTTTCCTCTCGAAAAGCACCCTCATGAGAATCACGGCGGCGATAAAACCAAGTGCCTGGGTTAGGGTTGCCCCATAGAAAAAAACGGGATTGTTCATTAACTCCCGGCCAGCTGCAAGTCCGGTCAATGAAAGTTTTCCGTTTGCCAAAAGCGCGATGATGATCGGAACGGTGAACAAGAGAGTTAAAAGAAAAGCAAACACAAACAAGAGCAGGATTCGGCCGATTATACTTAAGCTGGCTTTGAATTTTTTTGTCATTGTCTCCTCCGCAGTTTGATTTTCCAGGCTTCGATCCGCGAACCTTTTACGGACCATTCCCCAATCAGGATAATCCATTGCTTTCCAAAATTCAAATGAAAGACGATTATAAATTCAGTAAAAAGCAGAGAACTGCTGAACTATTGCGTAAAAAAGCATCAAATCCCAAAAAATAATAAAATATAGCCCATTTCCCGTTTGAATATCAGCAAGAATAAGTCTAATATTAGATCGTGTTAATTCGTATACGAAATATTAGAGTACGAAATGATGGAGGGACCCATGCTTGATTTAATCAATGCCCTGCGCCCGATTATTCAATCTTTTCGCGAAGTACACAGAGAGTTTCTGAGGATACTGCGCGAAGAAGCGGTTGTCCATGATCTTACACCGCTTCAATTGATGGTGCTGCTAATTGTTTCCCTGCACCCCGAAATCAGTCTTGGCGAATTATCGGAAAAGCTGCAGATGACCAACAGTACGATCAGCGGCGTGATCGACCGCTTGGTCGCTTCCGATCTGTTGCTAAGGGAACGCAGCCCGGAGGATCGCAGAACCATCGTGCTTCGCTTGAAGACGGAAGGCCAGGCAAAGGTCGATCATGTATTAAACGGTTCGGCAATCATCAAGAAGATGTCCCGGCTTGCAGAAATCCCGCAGCGGGAAATTGCCGAGCTCACCCGGATTCACAAGCTGATTTTAAACAAATTAGAGGAATCGGATAAGGAGGATTTACGATGAACAGCAGCTTCAGAAAATTGTTTTTATTGAATTTACTAGTTCTCATCGTTTTGGTCGGAGGAGGATTCACCGGATATTATTTCTACAATCAAAATATAAATTATCTGAAAACGGACAATGCCCAAATTCAAGGCCAAGCCATTGCAATTTCCGCTCCCGCAGCCGGCAAAATCACGGCATGGAACGGAGTAGTGGGAAAAAAGTATAGAGCCGGCGATGTATTGGGTACGGTTCAGGTCGCGAATCCGGCAGCCGCGGCAGATGCCAACGCATCGCCTTTTCGCAATATGGATATTACCATTCCCCAAGACGGTACGATCGTTGAACAAAATGTCGTGGTGAATGCCTACACCTCTCCGGCTTTTCCGCTGGCGCACGCTTATGATCTGGAACATATGTGGGTAACGGCAAATATTAAAGAAACCAATCTCAACGATATAAGCAAGGGAGATTATGTCGATATTTATGCAGATGCATATCCCGATACGACATTGAACGGCCGGATCACGCAAATCGGGCTTTATACGGCAAGCACCTTCTCCATCCTGCCCAGCTCCAACAGCTCGGGCAATTATACCAAGGTCACTCAGGTGATTCCGGTATCCATCAGCATTGACGGCAATAGAGGATTAAATCTGGTTCCAGGGATGAATGTATCGGTGCGAATCCATAAATAAGGACGGTGATGGCCAATGTCAACCTTCGTCGCAGGTTACATCGTATTTTCTCTGCTTGTATTGGCGGGGGTCAATGTTCTATCAAGAAGAAAATCGCAAAAAACAAACGAAAAAGAATCCGTCTTTGAATCGGCGTCAGCGAAATTTGCGGATACCGAACCGGAACATCGTAAAGACCCATCCACTGATCCGTCCTTTATTCCAATTATTCCGGAAAAGCCCCGGATTCGTCTGTCTGCACAGGATAACAAGGAAGAGGTCAGCTTGTCGCGGAGAAGAAAGCGGGAAACAAACACCGATTCCAAGCCGCCCGATGATCCACACAATCCTCAACCTGTCAAGCCGTTTAAACCCGGACAGATCATGGCGGTGCTGCTGATCGGCGCATTTGTAACCATTTTGAATCAAACCTTGATCAATGTTGCGCTGCCTCACATCATGCTCGCTCTCAATGTCTCGGCCAATACGGTGCAGTGGCTGGTTACCGGCTATATGCTGGTAAACGGGGTGCTGATTCCAATCAGCGCTTATCTTGTGGAAAAAATTCCGACGAAAAATCTCTTCATCATCGCCATGCTGTTCTTCGGTGTAGGTTCATTGGTTTCCGGCGTCTCCCCCAGCTTTTCCATACTGCTTGTCGGTCGTTTGATTCAGGCGGTGGGCGCGGGAATCATCATGCCATTGATGATGAATGTGTTTTTGACTATTTTTCCGCCAGAGCAAAGAGGCAAAGCTATGGGAACGATGGGTCTGGCCATCATCTTCGCACCGGCAATCGGTCCAACTCTGTCCGGATGGTTGGTGGAGAATTACAACTGGAGATGGCTGTTTTTTATCGTCCTTCCATTAGCCGTAATCGACATTATCATTGCTTTGGCTTGGCTTAAAAATGTTTTGAAACTGACCAACCCCAAATTCGATCTTTGGGGCGTGGTTTTCTCCACCATCGGATTCGGAGGCCTGCTCTATGCCTTCAGCCAGGCCGGCAGCAACGGCTGGCAAAGCGGTGAAGTCATAATCTCCTTAATCCTTTCGATCGTTTCGCTGATCCTCTTCTTCTGGCGGGAGCTTACGGTCGAGCGGCCGATGCTTGAACTCAGGGTTTTCAAATACGGTATTTTTTCCTTGACGACGATCGTCAGCGCAGTAGTCACCATGGCCATGTTCGCCGCCATGATTTTGCTGCCCATCTACCTGCAGAGCATTCGCGGCTTCTCACCGCTGCAATCCGGTTTGCTGCTGCTCCCGGGAGCCTTGCTGATGGGGATCATGTCGCCGATTGCGGGGGCGATTTTTGACCGCATTGGGGCCAGATGGCTGGCAGTATCCGGACTGCTGATCACGGTATTAACCACTTGGGAGTTTACCAAGCTTACGGATGCGACAACCTATAATCACATCCTGCTGCTTTATTCCATGCGAATGCTTGGCATGTCGTTGTTAATGATGCCGATCATGACGGAGGGACTGAATCAACTGCCGAGCCGTCTGAACAGCCATGGAACGGCAATGGCCAATACGATGCGGCAGATTGCCGGATCGCTCGGAACCGCATTGCTGGTTACCATAATGACAAGTCGCACAGCGTTTCATCTGGGAAATTATCAGAATGTGCTTGTCCAGACCAATGAGAACCTGTCCGCACAGGTAGGCGGTATTTCCTCCATGCTGTCATCAACTTTGGGGCTTCCAGCTCAGGCCGGATCCGCAGTAGCGTCGCAAATGCTTTACGGTATTGCCGCCAAGGAAGCGGTGATTAGCGGAATTAATGATTCCTTTATCGTCGCAACTTGGATCGCCGCGGTTGCGCTGGTACTGTCCTTCTTTATCCGCAGAGCGCATCGCCCGGAGCGTACTCCGCGAAAGAAAAATCCGCAGGAGTCTCCGCAAACAAAGGATATTGCGCCTTCAGCTTTAACCGAATCTTGATATAAGCTGAATAACCCATTGAAAAATATAGTCAAGCTCTGATGCTTGTGCCGTTTAACTCATTGAGCCTTTTTTTTAAAGGCTCTTTTTTTGTTTATTGTTGATTTTCATAATTCCTTTGTCATAAATATACTATTGGGGTCTTCCATGTAGTCCGAAAACGGCTTACAATATTTAAACCCAAAACTTGCATAAAGTCTTCTAGCTGGTTCGAAAGCATCCATTGATCCCGTTTCCAAACTTATCCGCTGATAGCCGCGTCGCTTGGCTTCCTCAATGATGTGTTCAAGGATTCGCTTGGCAACACCTTTTCTTAGATGGGATGAAGAAGTTCGCATTGATTTAATCTCTCCATGTTGACCATCAAGTTCCTTAAGTGCCCCGCAACCAACTAATTCATCTTGTTCCCATGCACTCCAGAATGTAATTTCCGGTTTTTTCAATCCCTCAAGATTTAGGGCATGAATACTTTCAGGCGGGGAATGAAGCGTCATACTTTGAAGATGTTCCCCGATTAATGCAGCCACTTCAGATCCGGTTAAATCATCCAGTTTAATCTCCAAAAAAATCACTCCACAGTCTCTACTATTATAATCACAAGTATATGTTTTATTATATTCATACTCAACTATCAACATTAAGAATGAACATAGCCTTTATTTTAAAAAGCTGTTCTTAGCGGACAGTTTTGTTGGTACATCAAGCCTGGGCGGCGCTTTATGAGATTGTGATTTTTCCGTTTTCCAGCAGCCAGTCCAGCGACTCTCTTACGGCTTCCAGCGAACTGTAGCGCGGACGATAATCGATCGCCTTTCTGGCCTTCTCAATACTGCAGTTGGGGCTGTGCGCGATATGATCCCATACCGCCTGCGCTTCCTCCGCAGACACGGATTGCTTGAAATCTTCCCAGGATGCAAAGCGAAGATTGGCTTGCTTGCCGAACCAAGCAGCCGCTTCCTCCGCATAACCCCTCAAGCTGACCGCCTGCGGCGAAACGACATGAAAGCTTTCCCCCACGGAGGCGCTCCAATGCGAGATCGCTTTGATAAAGCTTTGCGCCACGTCTTCGGCATGGACATGATGCACGGTTTCCATGCCGAGATTTGCCAGCACAAGCTCCTCTTCTTTCGCCAGCCGGGCAAACACCTCAGGATTGAAGTGTCCGGCGGGATTTAACGGAACCCATCCCGGCCCCACTATGTGCCCGGGATGCAGGACCGTTGCGGGAAATTGCTCTCTTCTCGCTTTGCTCAACAAGTAGGCCTCGATCTTGGCCTTTTCTATGCCGTATGTACCAAAAGGCCGGCGCGGCTGCTCCTCGGTTACCGGAACCTGCACGCCCGGTCCATGGACCCATATCGTTCCGCAGCTCAGAAAGTGCTGCACACTCCCGTTCAGAGCCTCGGCCAGCTGCATCGCGCTTTCCAGCGTGAAGCAGATCATATCGATGACGATATCCGCTTTCAGTTCCCTGATTTTCTCTCCGAACGTACCGTCTGCTTCTGCGGCGGAACGATCGATCGTCACTGTTCTCACTTGTTCCCAAGCAGGATCAGGCGTATAGGGCGCACTGGCGCCCCGGCTGATGTGGATGACTTCGTGACCGGCTCTTACCAGCATCGGTACAAGATAGGTACCGACATGACCGCTGCCACCGATGATGACTGTTCGCATGGGGATGTTCCTCCTTATTGTGCCATTCCGCAAATTCGATTCACTTCGGCAAGCTCTTCCTTGGACAACCGTTGATCCGCATATTTTACCGCATCCTCGACCTGCTCAGGCCTGGAAGCGCCGAGAATCGCCGAGCTTACAACCGGATTGTTGAGCACCCAGGCCAGAGCAAACTGGGCCAGTGTCCAGCCCTTGGATTCAGCCAAAGGTCTCAACTCATCCACGATCGCATGGTTG
>CAZESH010000001.1:0-56941 GCA_964514665.1 uncultured Caryophanales bacterium | reverse complement strand
GGACTACACGTTCCGTTTTGCCGAAGACCGTGATTTGGTTGAATTGATTCAGTTTGCTACGAACGTCTTTAACCCGGATTGGGGAAGGGCGATTCGCGAAGGCATTTTGCAGGGGCTGCCGCTGACTCAGATTTTGGTTGCCCGCGATCCTGGCGATGCCGTAGTCGGATTCTGCATGTTCGGAGGCTACGAAGGCATCCGCGAAAGGTTCGGTCCGTTCGGCGTGGATCCGTCCCAAAGGGGAACGGGTTTGGGGAAAATTTTACTTTACGATTGTTTGGCTGCAAAACGGTCGGTCGGTCTGCACGGATCCTGGTTCCTTTGGACGGGTGAAACCTCACCTGCAGGATATCTGTACAAAAAAGTGGGTTATCGGGTTGCCCGTAAGTTTCATGTGATGCGAAAATCTTTATGATCAATAGGAGGGTAAAAGTGCATGAAGAAGACAAAACATTTCGCATTTATTTTGTTGACGTTTGTATTGGTATTCAGCTTGGCGGCTTGCGGCGGTTCTTCCGGCAGCAAGGACTCCGCCGGACAAACGACCGACAACGGCAGCAGTGAGGCCACACCCGCAAAAACACCGGTTACGCTTACGCTGCTTTCTCACTTTGTGGGTGACAATGAAACGCAAATCAAGCCTTATATCGACCAATGGAACAAAGAAAATCCGGATATTCAAATCCAGTTGAGCGGCGTCGAGTTTGACCAACTGCTGCCGACGATCATGGCCAAGCAAACGTCCGGTCAAGGTGCGGACATCATGCATATATACAGCCTGTGGGCGGGACAGCTGGCGAAAAGCAGCGTATTGGCCGACGCTCCGCCGGATGTCGTGCAGGACGTACAAAGCGACTATCCGGGCGCAGCGGCAAACGGGGCATCTGTAAACGGCGCGATTTTCGGCTATCCGACCGAAGTGGAAACGTTTGCGCTATTTTATAATAAAAAATTGCTGAAGGATGCGGGATTTGACAATCCACCGGCATCTTGGGACGAACTGCTGAACATGGCGAAAAAGATTACCAAGAAAGATTCTTCCGGTAAAACAACCACTGAAGGATTCGGCTTGATTAAAGGATGGCCGGCTGTCGTGGCTCAGCCGTTCGAAGGGTTTATGGAAACCGCAGGCGGCTCCTTTATGAGCGACGATCAATCGAAAGTCAACCTTGATTCCGATGCGGCCAAGAAAGTTATGGATTTCTACAGCAAAATCTATGGGAAAGGCGGAATTTCCGATATCGGATTCGATGCCATGAAGGGCTTCGGCACCGGCAACGTGGGCATGACGGTCAACGCCGGTTGGTGGGCCGGATCTTTGAAAACGTTAATGAAAGACGATTATGCAAATGTAGGAACCGCACCGTTGCCGTCCCCGGACGGAAGCACCAAAGGCTCTATAGCTTATACGTGGGCTTGGGCGGTCAACAAGCACTCCAAGCATCAGGAAGAAGCCTGGAAATTCTTGAAATGGTTTAACACCGCAACGGTGAAAAACGACATGACGCCGGAAGGCAACTTCCTGTTGGACGCCTTTAACGTCGTTTCTACACGCACCAGCGATCAACAATCGCAAACGATTAAGGATAAACTTGCAAACGACGATGTTTTGAAGACATTTATCGACGCAATGTCTTATGCAAAATCGGAACCGAACCCCACGGCCGGCGCAGAGATGCAAAACATCATATTTAAGGAAATCAACAACGTGTGGACGGGACAAGAAACCAGTGATGCCGCTCTGAAGAGCATGCAGGAACAAATTCAATCGAAGCTCGGCCAATAAAGGCTGGGAATGATCCCGAATAGAAAGAGAGGTTTAAGATGGAAAGGAGAAATCTGAAATCCCAAGGATGGATCGGTTATGCGTTTTTGTCACCGCTCATCGTATTCTATTCAATCTTTCTCTGCATACCTCTCGTATTTTCATTCTATTTGAGCTTTACCGAGTGGAGCGGTTTTGATCTGTCGGACATCAAGTGGGTCGGACTGAAAAACTATAGGGAATTATTTTCGGAGCACTCTCCGTTTTTTCATCCGATCATGACCAATACGTTTACGTATGCCGTTTGTTCCGTAGCCTTATCTTTTACCGGTGCGCTTGCGATTTCCTATATGATCACCCGTCTCAAATATGAGGGTTTCTGGAGAACGCTGTACTTTCTCCCGACGGTTACGACGATTGTCGCCATCGGCAACGTGTGGCTTTATATGTACAATCCGACAACCGGGTTGATTAGCGGTATTCTTAGTTCTCTCAACCTAAAACCGATCGCATTTTTGGAAAATCCCCATACGGCGCTTTCTTCTATTATTGTCGTAGGCGGATGGCTTGGCATCGGCAGTGCGGTATTGATTCTCACTGCCGGCCTTAAGGCCATTCCGGAAGATTATTACGAAGCAGCGATGCTGGAAGGAGCCGGTGTGTTTGCCATCTACAAAGGCATCACGCTGCCGCTATTGAAGCCTTCCATCCTGTTTGTCCTGATTACCTCGTTTATCGGGGGGCTTCAGTCGTTTACGCTGGTGATGGTCATGACGAAAAACGCGACCAATGCGACGAATGTGGCCGGTCTTGAAATGTACTACCAAGCGTTCTCCTTCAGCAATTGGGGCATCGCTAGTGCAATGGCGTTCGTTTTGTTTATTTTCGTGTTTATCGTCACCATGCTGCAGTTGGTGATCTTTAGACAGGGGGGAGTGGAAAGCTACTAATGAAAACAAGAGCCTTCCCGTGCTTTTCTTATACTGTCGTCATTTTGGGAAGCATCGTCATGGTTTTTCCGTTTCTCGATATGATTATGACCTCCTTTAAGGGTGTGGCCGAATACAGTTCGCTCTATTATCATTTTTTGCCTAAGCATTGGAATTTCGACAATTATAAAAACGCCATCGAAAAGCTGAAAATCGGCATGCTATTCAAAAACAGCGTGATCCGATCGGTTGTGACAACCGTTCTTGTCCTGCTTACAAGCTCCTTGGCCGCGTACGCGCTGACCAAGCTGAAATTTCGGGGACGGGATGGGATATTCAAGTTTATTCTGGGAACGATGATGTTTCCGCCGTTTTTGTTCTTTATCCCGAATTTTTATATTATGGTGCATTTTCCCATGGTCGGAGGCAACGACATTACGGGAAGCGGCGGCCACGGCGGGATGGCGACCAACCTCTGGGCCTTGATTTTGCCTTTTATGGTGAGCGCGTTCGGCGTTTTTCTGATGCGGCAGTTCATGATAACAATCAACGATGCCTACGTGGAGGCTGCCCGTATTGACGGGGCCGGGGATTTGCGGATTTTCGCCCAAATCATTTTGCCGATGACTGCACCCGCTTTGGCAACGGTGGCGATTTTCGAGTTTATCAACAGCTGGAACGAATTTATTTGGGCGCTGTTGATGAATTCGATCAATCCGAATTTAGCCACACTGCCAGTCGGGATCCAAACGTTGAAGTTCAGTCTGGATCCAACCATGACGCAGCCGCTCGTCATGGCCGGGCTGGTCATGAGCGTTTTGCCTGTCTTGATAATCTTTGTTTTCTTGCAAAAATATTATGTAAGAGGAATGATGAACACCGGAGTCAAGGGATAATAAGCGTGCACAGATGTGCAAACTTATGCTTTCAAAGGTGTTGATCGTATGAGCCGTATTTCGGCAAAAAGAATAATTTCGGCATTTTTTATTATCGTTGTATTGTTGATTTCGAGCTTTCTTTTGAAAGAATACATGGAAAATAGGTCCGGTATCCCCGATAGCGGAGAAAGCAAACCGGCTGCAGGCGCCAAGCTGGACGCAGCGGGACGCATCACGGTTCGTATTTTTCCCGAGCAAAAAGCGGGGATCATTCCCAAGAGCCTGTTCGGTATCCATGCACCGGATTCCCGGATATTCCGCCGTTTCGATCGAAATCCCTTCCGTCGATAACGGCAGCCCATGGGGCGATATGCCGAATTTGGCTTTAAACAAGCGGGCCGAGGCTTCCTCGACCGCACTGATGACACAGTCCGGATATTACAGTTCCAATCAATATCAACCCCACTACGCGATTGACGGCGACGACAACACTCGCTGGGCGCCGGGGATCTTTTCGGAGCAGCGAGAATGGTACAGCATAAATCTGGGACAAATGCGCCGCTTTAACCGCGTACGGCTGGACTGGGAATATCCGGCCAACCGCTATGACATCGAGGTATCCAATGACGGCAAAGCTTGGCGCAAAGCCGCTGACCAAAGTGCGGCCCAAACGCTGCGTTTCCGGGAAACGAGCGGGTGAAGAAATCCGTTTGGCCGAGCCGGTTGAAGCAAAATATGTCCGGATTTCGATGAAGCAGAGGCCGGCGCAAAACGGCGCCAAGGCGAGAAGCTCTCAATGGACGCCCGGTGCTTTCTCGTTGTGGGAAGTACAAATTAACAACTGAAAAGGAGCAATGTGAAAATGAGTATAGAAAACAAACAGCTTCACATTTTGGCGATTGGCGGACACGCAGGAGATATGGACCTGACAGCGGGCGCGGTGATGACCAAATACATCCAAGCCGGCCACAAAGGGACGTTTCTTCATCTGACGCCGGGCGAAAAAGGCCATCCTAAGCTTAATTCGGAAGAGTACGCCAAGCAGAAAATCGATGAAGCGGAGCAGTTTGCTTCCATCATCGGTGCCGATGTCCGCTTTTTGGCCTACAAGGACGCCGAGCTGCCGGTCAACGAGGAAGTGAAATACCAAGTATGCGACGTCATCCGTGAGCTGAAGCCGGATATCATCATTACGCATTGGAAGGGCAGCATGCACAAAGATCATGAAAATACTTACTGGATTGTCAAAGACGCTTACTTTTACGCCGCGTTGAAAACGATCGAACGAGACTTGCCGTCGCATCGCGCATCCAAGCTGTACTTTGCCGACAATTGGGAAGATCCGTATGACTTCGTTCCGCAAGTAACCATTGACATTCCGGATGAAGCCTACGAAACTTGGGTTAAGGCGATGAATGTGTATGCCTATGCCCGCGGAGAAACTTCCGGCTTCCCGTTTATCGAATATTATAAAGCGCTGACGATCGTCAGAGGCGCTCCGGCCGGATTCAAAAGAGGCTCCGCGTTTATGGTTCCGGTGGGTGCATTGAACAAAAGAAGCCAATTTTTTGAATAATCCGCTAGACGGGATTCCATGAACCAACTATAATGTAGAGTGTAAAATTTTAGGAAAATTTGAGGTGAGTGATTTGAATGGAGGTCTGGTGAGACTTAGAGAGGTTTTTGATTCACTGACTCCCTCCGAAAAAAAGGTGGCTGATTACATCCTCAACAGTCCGGATAAACTGATCAATCTTTCCGTTGCTCAACTTTCGCAGAACAGCGGGGGGAGTCAGGCCGCAATCATTCGTCTTTGCAAATCGATGGGATTAAAGGGATACCAGGAATTGAAAATAAAAGTGATCGGAGATTTGCATGAAAGCGAACCGTACGGCTATCAGGAGATCCGTCCGAAGGATTCGATTGCGAATATTGTCAATAACGTATCCAACAACAACATTCAATCGATTCGGGACACGGTGAAAATTCTGGATATCGCGATGGTCGACAAGGCCGTTCAGTCCATGCATCAGGCTAATAGGATATTCTTTTACGGATTGAGTGCATCCAATTTAATCGCGCAAGATGCCCAGCACAAATTTTTGAGAATCAATAAAAACAGCTTTTCCTTTACCGATCCTCACCTGCAGTTGACCTCATCCGTCACTCTGACCAAAAAAGACGTGGCAGTTGGTATTTCATATTCGGGCGAAACGGCTCACGTCATTGCCTGCCTGAAGGCGGCAAGGGAAAATCAGGCGACAACGATCAGCATTACGAAATACGGCAATACGCCGCTTAGTGAATACGCGGACATTCCGTTGTTCATTTCTTCGACGGAAAACGAAATTCGCAGCGGAGCCATGTCTTCCCGGATCACGCAGCTGAACGTCATTGATATTTTATATCTCGGCGTAGCCAGTCTCAATTACGAAAAATCGAGATATTATTTGGAAAAAAGCCGGAAAGCGATCAATGAATTAACGGGTAGAAAGACACGGACATAATTGCTTTAAATAAACAGCCGGGAAAGGATCCTCCTTTTCCCGGCTGTTTTACTTTCTATGATAGGCGGCATCGTTTTATAAACGTTTGCCCTCGTCATAAGGAGTGGAAGCTACGGCCCGTTCGATCCATTTCCAAGGAAGAAACGATTTCAGCAGGAGGTTTTTCTTCACGCCCTGCCCGATCGGATAACGCAGCTTGGGGGCCTGCTCCGCCGCAATACGTGCGATCAATCGCGCCACTTCCTCGGGGTCGCCTGCGTTCTCGGCGGTTTTCTCCATCATCCGCGAATAGCGTTTGATTTCAGCGCTGTACGGGGAGTCGGGGGGCATCGTCAGCCGCTCTTTGTTCCAAATCGGCGTTTTGTAGGAGCCCGGTTCCACCAATACAACCCGAACGCCGTACGGCAGCAGCTCAAGACGCAATGATTCGCTGAAGCCTTCGATGGCGAATTTGGATGCGGAATAGGCCGACAGCGCAGGGAAGCCGATACGGCCGCTGACGCTGCTGACGTTTATGATCTTGCCGCTGCGGGCGCGGCGCATATGCGGCAGGACCGCTTTTGTCATATTGATCAGTGCGAACACATTGATTTCAAATTGCCCGCGATAATCCGATAGTTCCAGATCCTCTGCAAATCCCGCCTTGGCATAGCCGGCATTATTGACCAACACGTCGATTTTTCCGTAACGGTTAATAATGTCCGCCGCCATACGAGCGGGCTTTTCCATATCCGCTAGCTCAAGCTCGACGCATTCGATGCGCTGCTCGAATCCGCGCCGCCGGGCCGGCTCGAGCAGCTGTCCGAACTGCTCGCGGCTGCGCATGGTTGTGATGACCCGGCAATCATTGCCGGCAAGGGCGAGGCAGGTCAATAAACCGAAGCCGCTGGAGGCGCCGGTGACGATCGCCATTTTTTCCGTTAAAGCCATAGGGTCGGTCTCCTTTTTTCGCTTTTCGCTCATTTATTCAAAGGTATTCGCCAAATGCGGTTTGCTTTCCTTTTAATACGTCAATAATGATAACGATTCACGCAAAAACGCACGGAAAGGAGAAAGACCATGGCAAACACAATTCGCAGCCTGCTGCTGCTTGCGGCGGCTTTGACCATGCTCGGCGGCTGTCAGGCGAAGACCGCCGGAGCGTCCGTCCAGAAGCACAATCCTTCTTCTGCCACGGCTGCGCTGATCAATACGGATGGGGAGAAAATCGGACAAGCCGATTTTCGTGAAACCAAGGATGGTGTGCAAATCAGCCTTCAGGCTTCCGGACTGCGTCCGGGGATGCATGCGATTCATATCCATGAAAAAGGGATGTGCCTGCGTCCCGATTTCAAATCCGCGGAAGGCCATTTTAACCCGTTTGGGAAAGCGCACGGCTTCGACAACAAGAAAGGCAGTCATGCCGGCGATTTGCCCAATATTGAAGTGCAGCCGGACGGAACTGTGAAAACCCGGCTTTTGGCTGCTCACGTTACCCTGCAATCGGGTAAAATCAATTCGCTGTTGACCAAGACGGGAACCGCGTTAGTCATCCATGACAAACCGGATGATTACTACACCGATCCTGCCGGGGACGCCGGATCCAGAGTCGCCTGCGGCGTCATCCAGCCTGCCGGTCCGGCAGATCATTGAGCCGGAAGAGCAGACATCGGCCAAGGCAGATCATCTCGCTTGAGGGATAGCAAGAAGTTCCTAAAGAAACCGCTCCTTTTCGGTAATGGTTGGTTGTTCTTCCATTTTACGAAATTGCGGTTTCTTTTTGTTTTCTCCACGGGCTGTTTCTCCTAACAAAAGCGCGAGGGGGGGGGCTACCTTTGATCCCATACCCCCGCCCGTAAAGAGCTATCTACGTTCTCAGGCAGGAAGGGACTGCCCAAAGTCAATTAGACTTTTTGGACAGTCCCTTGCCCCATTTTAGAGACCAATGCGTTCGGCAGCGAGATTGTAGTCCATGTCCAGCTGCAGTACGAAATACAGCGGGCTTCTGGGCGAGATGTTTTTTTTCAGATGTTGAAACAAAATCGGTTTGCGGTATTTCAACACGGTAACAAATTCTGCTGTCGGCGGTACACTTTCTTTATAACGAAGCACTGTGCTTAAAAAATCCATGAATTGGTGCATATTTTTCCCCGAATCCTCCAAATTGTCCAACAGACGAACAAATTCCTTGATCAGCGGATTCGGTTTTATGTGTTGTGCCATCATTACATTCACCTCGATTCGATATCTTCTTTAACCTAGTTCGATTTAACCACGACTTTATGCTTATGATCCCTATTATCCATTAAAATACGCGCGAAATCTGTAACCGCGATTACAAAAACGAAAAAAAAATATGATATGATGGGATAAAGTATGGTCATAAAAAGGCAGGTTAAGCAAGATGAGCGGTTCGTTGAACGAATTTTTAAAAGAGATCCCCTTCTTTCAGGATTTGTCTGCTGGTGAAATCGATCAGATCAGCCCTTTATTTGTCGAGCGTGTATACAAAAAAGGGGTTACCGTGTTTTTGGAGCAGGATCCTGCGGAGGAACTATTTATCGTCAAATCGGGCGTAGTGAAGATCTACCGCAATGTCGGCGACCGGGAAGTGATTCTTGCGTTCTTTCATGAAGGGGATTACTTCGGGGAGATGGGCGTGCTGGAACGCGAGCGCACACGCTCCGCTTCGGCGCAGGCGATTGGAAATTCCGTATTGCATGTGCTAAAAAGAAAGGATTTGATCCAAGTACTCGAGGATAATCCGAAGCTATTGTTGAAAATGCTTGAAATTGCAATGGCAAGAATTCGCAAAACGAATGATTTGATCAAGGATCTGACTACGCTTGATGCGCGTTCCCGAATCATTCAGGCGATTGTGCGGTTATCCGGCGAATACGGTGTGAAAAGCGAAGAAGGAATTTTGATCGATTTGCAGCTGACCCACCAACAGCTTGCAGACATGACCAGCACTGTGCGGGAAACAGTGACCAAGGTGCTGCTCGACCTGCAAATCCAGAAGTTGATCGAAATTCACAAAAAGAAAATTACAATCCTCGATCCCGAGACTTTAATGGAATCCATCGATTAGCTTTTCAGGAAAGGCAGAAGCTTTTGCCAGGAAACGCTTTTCGGCGTTCCCTAAATCTCGGCTTGAAATATCGTTTTGATATTTTCTATCCGCTGCAAACGAAGAAATTCGTTTTTCTTCAGATCCTGCATAAAATAACCGAAATAATAGGCCGCTTGGTAAAAATCTAGTCCTGGATGGCAGGAGACGCTTTCCAAAGAAAAGGGATTGTCGATGATGATCTGCCATTCTCCTTCACGTTTATCCGGTGCAACAGATTTAAGAATCTGGCTTTTTTGCTCGGCGATTCCTTCCAGCCGCTCCCACTTTTTCTCCCAGGCAGGGCTGATTGCGCCGGGATCGGGAAGCGCTTGTTTTCCTCTGCGGATCAGTTCTTCCAGCAGGCCCATGTCTGCATCCCCGGCCTGCTTCATCCTCTGTTCAAATTGATAAAGAAAGGCGCTGAAGGGTGAATAGCCGCCCTCAATGATCTTTTGTCCGCATTCGATCAGCGCTTGTTTTGTATCGGCATATTCCAGCATTTCCAGCAGGCTTGCGGTTTCTAATTGATTCATGGTTATCACCTTTAATGAATTTTTTTGGATTAACTCGTTGCCAGTTCTTCTTTTGACGACAGCTGCTGAACATTGAACAAGCGGGCGTAACCGCCGTTTAAACGCATGAGCTGCGCATGCGTTCCGCGCTCTTTAATCGTTCCGTTTTCAACCAGAACGATTTGATCGGCGTGCGTGATGGTTGACAGACGGTGGGCGACGATCAGCGTGGTACGGTTTCTCGCCAATTCGTCAAGCGCCTTCTGGATCAGATGCTCGGATTCCAGATCGAGCGCCGAGGTAGCTTCATCCAAGATCAGGATGCTCGGATTTTTAAGAAAGACGCGCGCTATCGCTACCCGCTGCTTCTGCCCTCCGGAAAGCTTGACGCCCCGTTCGCCGATTTCCGTATGATAGCCGTTCGGGAGCTCGGAGATAAATTCATGTGCATTGGCCGCTTTGGCTGCACGGATGATCTCTTCCTCGCCGGCGGAAGGGTTGCCCATCAAAATATTGTCATGGACCGTACCGCTGAACAGGAAGTTATCCTGCAGCACCATGCCGATCTGTTCGCGCAAGCTTATCGCGGTGACGCCGCGAATATCGTGTCCGTCAATCCGGATCGCGCCCTGCCAGATATCGTAAAATCTTGGAAGCAGTCCGACAAGGGAAGATTTGCCGCCTCCGCTCATGCCTACGAGCGCGATTTTTTGACCGGGTTCAATGGTCAGGCTGATACGATGCAGCACATCCGGAGATTTATCGGAATAGCGGAAGCAGACGTCGTCAAATTCGATTTTTCCCTTTACAGCGGGAAGCGGATAGGCGTCAGGAGCATCGACAATATCGTAAGGCTCGTTCATGAATTCCACCATCCGCTCCAATGAAGCCGCAGCCTGCGTCAATACGGTGGAGGAGTTGACGATTCTGCGCAGCGGACTGTACAGCCGTTCCAAATATCCGAAAAAGGCGACGAATGCGCCCAGCGTCAAATTTCCGTTAATCACTTCAACAGCTCCATAGCCGATGACCAGAATCGGCGCGACATCGGTCAAGGTATTGATGATCGAGAAGGTAAGCGCGTTCCATCTTGTTTGTGCCAGCGCCTTGTTCAGAAAATTTCTGTTCTTTCCGTCAAAGCGCTTCGCCTCAAAATTTTCCAATGTAAAGCTGCGGATTACCGGGATGCCCTGGATCCGCTCATGAAGATATCCCTGCACCTCGGCCAGCGCTTGCGAACGATCCTTGGTCAGCGCTTTAAGGCGTTTATAGAGAATTTTAACGGAAAGTCCGTATAAAGGGAATATCGAAATGGAAACCAGCGTCAGCAGCGGATTCAAATAAAACATCACGGCGATGGCGATGGTCAGCGTGAACATATCCAGCCAAATGTTCATCAAACCGGTTTCCACAATGTTCTTCGTCTGTTCGACATCGTTGATGAAACGGGAGATGATTTCTCCCACCTTGCGGTTTTGGTAATAGCGCAAAGACAGCTTTTGAATATGCATGTACAGATGATTGCGGATATCATATAAAATTTTGCTGGTGGTCAATTGGGCGTAATACTGGCGGAAATATTCGATCGGGCTGCGCAGCACCACAAACACCAGCAAGCTGGCGATCATGATGAGGGTCAGCTGGTGATACTTGTCGGCGGCAGGCATAGTCTGATTCAGGAGAAGATGGTCGACGACGTATTTGAGAATGAGCGGCAGGGTCAGTGGAATGCCGAATTTGACAATGCCTATGACGACAGTGATCAGGATGTATCCCCAATACGGTTTTACAAAACGGAAATAAGTTTTCAGGCTGTTCATTGAAAGTCACCAGTCACCTTTGGGAAATAGAATTTGTCGCACTTATTTTCTCATTGTAACAAAAAACGCCAAGGGTTTCACGGTGTAATCTATAAACGGCAAAAGGCAAGCTGCCCTCAAGATGCGGACAGCTTCTTTTTTATTGCAATCGTTTAAGGGGGGCAGGCACGTTTTTCTTCAGCTTCACTTCGGAAAGCAGGCGTTCCAGCCAATCTACTTTAAGCTGCAAAAATTCAATAATCAAAAGCGTGGCAATCAGCAGCGTCGATGTCAAAAAGGTACTCCCAGATTGCTTCCGCTGATCGGCTGAATCAATAGTGTTCCGATGGAGATCATAATTAAGGTCTGTACAGCGGTCATCTGCGAGATCGAGCGCCTGCCGGCAAGCCGCAGCAGCATCGTGCCGACAAGAGTAATTACAACAGCTTTCCAAATCCATGCGTAGGACATGGTCAACCAAACCCTTCCATACTGTAGTCTCGAATTATTGTGGACTGGTACGGTTTGGTTATACGCAAGATATTCATTTACTGCATGTTGATTTCCTCGTTGCGGATCATTTGTTCAAGCTTTTCGGTCAGCTTCTGATGGATTTCGGGCGTTTTTGCGAAGAGAGCCAAACGCCGTTCTTTTTTCAAAAGCTGCAGCAGGTATTTCTTTTCTTCAAGCGTCAGCATACCGGATCACGCTCCCAAAAGAATGAATTTAAGATGAAATTTTAGCGGAAAATTCCTCGCGCACCGCCTTCAGCAGGGCGGGATCGCTAAGGAGGTCAAGGGCGGTGCAGGCCAAAGCCTGCGCCCCCAGCAGCATTCCTGCAATCGCCGGTTGCTTCATCGCTGCGTCGCGGAATTCGATGCTGTGCAGCTGGAAGGGCTGATCGACGACCTTCACGAAGGGATGGATGGCCGGGCAGCGCAGCGATACGTTGCCAAGATCAAGCGAACCGTTGTCCTTTCCTTCCGTCAGCTCGCTTTCTGCAATGCCCAGAGCGAGCAAATTTCTTGTAAAGGCGGCCGACAGCGTTTCATTGGTGTTCAGTTCATCATACGAATATTCATAATTGGATGTTTCCAGTCTGCATCCGGTTTGCATCGCGGCCCCGCGCGCGCAATTCAGCACTTTCTCCGCCAATTGGTCGGTATAGGCGCGGCTTGCGGAACGAACATAAAATTGTGCGGACGCATAATCGGGAATGATGTTGGCGGCCTTTCCGCCTTCATTGATGATCCCGTGGATGCGGACGTGGTCGGGAAGCTGCTGACGGAGGGCGTTTACGGCATTAAACAGCAAGATCACAGCGTCCAGGGCGTTGATTCCTTCATACGGACTGGCGGCGGCGTGGGCCGCTTTGCCGAAAAATTCGAATTGCAGGGCGTCCATCGCGAGCGAGGTTCCTGAACGCTCAAAGGCATGATACGGGTGTGCCATCATCGCGGCATCGACATCATCGAACAGGCCTTCTGCCGCCATGGGCACTTTTGCGCCTTTGGTTTCTTCGGCAGGCGTTCCGTAGACGCGAATGGTTCCGCCCAGCTGATCGATGACGGAACGAAGCCCCGCGGCGGCGGCAACGCTCATCGTGCCGATCAGATGATGGCCGCAGGCGTGACCGATATCCGGCAGGGCATCGTATTCGGCCAAAAAAGCAATCGTCGGGCCTTGTTTTTCGGTCTTGTAAGTAGCGATAAAGGCTGTGGGAATTTCAAGAACCGGCTGTTCCACAGAGAAGCCGAAGTTGACCAGTTCCGCGGTCAGCCGTTCCGCGGCCTTGAATTCGCAGTGACCCAGCTCTGGATGGCTGCCAATATAAAAAGCCGTATCTTTGAAGGAGGCGGCATTGGTTTGAATAAAATCGATGATTTGTTGTTTCATGTTCGCATTCTCCTAATCATTGTCATTTTCAAACTTCTTTCTATTATAATGCGTTCCGTATAAAAACAACAACCTGACAGGAGGATTCGGGAATTGCCGGTTACGGGAGGGAAATGTAATCTTTTCGTGAATTGGTAAATAAAATATGACATGCGCGACGGTTGGTTTAAACGAATAAATTTTTGTTTGGTGAATTCGCAAAATTACAGGCTCCATATCAAGATAAATGGTGTTATAATAAAAATAAGGAGTTCATTATTTTGACATATTTCGACATTGATCACGGCTTATTTATTGTACAGGAAAGTAGGGATGACTTTGGGGAAATCGATGTTGTGGCTCATATTTATGCTTCTTTGTGTCTATGCGCTCATCCCGGGAATGATTGTTCGCTTTTTTGGCTATCGAGCATTCAAACGCGGCAGCCGTTCCAATGAGCTCGCCCTTACTTTCGATGACGGACCTCACGAGAAATATACCGGAAGATTGCTTGATCTGCTGAAGGCATACGGCGTGAAAGCGACTTTCTTCGTCGTCGGTAAAAATGCCGAGGCCAATCCGGACCTGATTCGCCGCATGTTTGAAGAGGGACATGTGATCGGCATTCATAATTACTTCCACTATTCCAACGGGGTGCTGCTTCCGCAGCAGGTGCGCAAGCAAATATCCCGAGCCGCTTCCGTCGTCGAAAGCATTACGGGTGTTATGCCGGTTTACTATAGACCCCCTTGGGGAATCATCAATATTTTCGATTTTATCACGCTGCGCAAATTTCGCCTGATCTTGTGGTCGCGTATCGTCGGGGACTGGAAGAAGAGCTCCAGCAAGTATAAATTGAAACGCAAGCTGGTCAAGCGATTGAAAGGCGGAGAAGTCGTTCTTCTGCATGACAGCGGGGACACATTGGGAGCTTATGAGCATGCGCCGGAACAAATGCTGCTGGCCTTGGAGGAATATTTGCAGGAGGTTACCTCACAAGGCTATAAATTTGTGACGATTGATGAAATGTTCAATACATCCCGTCAGCCTGTCGAGACGGCGCCAAGCATGGCCAAGCGCTTATTGATCTTTGTATGGATGGGCTGGGAATACTTTTTTCATGTGTTGTTTCAAGTCAAGCGGATCGATCCGGACAGCCGCTTTTTGCAGCTCCGCATCCGCAAGTATGAAGGCAAAACATTGAAGCTAATGGATGGGGAGGAAATTCATTCCGGAGAGCGGATCGCCGAAATGCATTTGAACAATCACCTGCTGTATCAGCTCGGAAAAAGTTCGCGATCTTCCATGCATCTTGCGATTCAATTGATTCGAGAAATGGAGCAGGCAATGCCGAAAATCGCGTCCTACATCCTGGATAACCCGGCTTATCAGGATGTAAAGGGACTTTACGGCATCAGCATGATCAACCGCGGAGTTACCCAGTTCGGCTTTACGGTGATGGAATTGCCCGAAGGGGTATTTGCCGAGATGACCAAATTTTACTTGAAACTGTTGATGAGTGTGATTCATCCTCAGGGCAAGCAGCGCCTGAATCAAAAAAACGATATGCTTGTGCCGAAGGTGCTGGCGATGTCGAGAAAAGAGCTGTTGCGCAGATATCATCCGGAGAATCCGGCCAAAATCGCTCCGAAGGAGCATGAAATTGTGCCGGGGGAGCACGGGTCACACGCCGTTTTTGGCAAATGACGTTCTGATCAAGACAAACATACAAGAGTGGGACATCCTCTAGGGCATACAATGCAAGAAACCAATGCCTAAAGGGGATGTCTTATTTTGAGCGAACCTAGACAAATTGCCAGTAAATGGGCGAAAACGGCGGCGTTACTGAAGGATGAACGGATAGTTCCCCACATCCCCGAAACGAGAAGATATTCGCAAGAAGCGTTTGACAGCCTCTTGTCCAAATATGGCAAAGTAGTACTAAAACCGAATGTGGGAACTGGGGGCAGCGGGGTAGTCTGGATCGAAAAGCAGGGCGGCCGCTATCTCATGAAGTATGGCGGAACGGTGCGCAGCTACGCTTCGATAAGCGCGCTAATGGGGAGAGTCGGCGGATTGGTGAAAGCCAGGACATATTTGGTTCAAAGGGGGATCCGGCTCGCTGAAATCGGCGGAAGACCGATTGATTACCGGATTAAAATTGTCAAGGAAAATGATCGCTGGACGACCAGGGCGATTGTAGGCAGATTGGCAAGAAAAGGCCTTTTTGTAACGAATTTGTGCAGGGGAGGCACTCAGCTGACATCGGCGGATGCGATTCATCGCTCCCTGCCTGCCGTTCGTGTACGCGACAAAAAAAGGGAAATGCGAAATCTCGCGTACAGATGCAAGGATTCGCTGCTGCAGCGGTATCCGAATGCGGATCAATTGGGCTTTGATTTCGGTCTGGACCAGACGGGGAAAATCTGGATTTTTGAAGTCAATACCAGACCGCATTAATTAAAAAGTTTCATATCCGAACAAAATGCCGTCGCCACGAATGGATGCACTTGAAGCGGGCAGATTCGGATGCATGAAGCCGCTGCCCGAAAGCTGCTCCCCCTGCTTTGAAACAGCTGCCATGCGGATTTGAATATCCCGGGAGGAGGACAGTTTCTCCAACAGTTCGTATTGATCCATATAGCTGATATCGACAAACCAGCTGAATACTAGATCGGAGACGTCGACATACAGCACTGCCGATCGAAAAGTCAAGGCAATCTCCTGATCCTCGTGTTCGATTTTTATTTGTTGCAACGGAAACGCTTGCAGGCCGTTCATCCCATTCACCTCACAAAAGCGGATAATAAAGTGCTTAAAAGCAAACTGCTAGATTATTATAGGGGATAGGTTATTTTTTTGCAAAATGGAGGTATTCGATGTTCAAATGCAAACGGTTTTCGTTTAATTGCGAATGACGATATAGTCGCCGCACTTCAACTGTGTAATGTCTGCCTTTAGCGATTTGGCTATATCCACACACATTTCCTTTTGCTCTTCTTCGTCTTTTGCCAACAGGGTCAGCTGTTTTCCCCCGAGCACACGGGTTGCATTCAAGGTAATGTAAGCCAGCACCTCATAAGTTGGTTTATTGGAGCCTTCTCTACCCATTAACGGTCCTTCCTTCCCAAAATATCGGTTTTCATCAGCGCGTGGTGTTTCTTGGAGCTTTCGAGTATCGGGGTCAAGCGGATGACTTCAATCATCGCCCGTAAATTGGCGATGATCGGTACGAGCGCAATCACGACTTTCCCCTGCTCATAATCCTTCCTTGTGAAATGATAGCGTTTGAGTCCGAGCGCCCGGGCGGCTTCAAAGAGCATGGCCTGCCTTTGCCCGAAATTGTCCAAAGTGATGCGGTAATGGGGCGCCTTCGGTATGACGACTACGGCCAGCCCTTCCTCGCCAAAAAGCTTCCTCGCATTGTCCGAACCCAACTGATTGGAGACGAAAATTCCGTCCACGAACAGCTCCGATCCTTTGATCTCAATGGAGCCCTGACGGACTTCGGCGATATCGCCCACGGTTTTTCCTTTAGAGAAGCGCTGCAGCAAATAGAAGACTATGAAACCGACGACCGCTCCAATTCCCGCATCGAGCCAAAGCCCCAATGGCCGGGAGAGCAATTGGATCGTCAAAGCGGTGATAAAGGAAACCACCAGCGCGAAATAATTTCTCGCCTCAAAGGTTTTGGCAATTCCGTCGATGTATGCGTCTCCTCGCGGGATGAATTCTGTCTTTTCCAAATCTTTGAGACTGTCGCGTTCCATTTTCCGGACATCGCGAAATTGCTGGATGGCCAAGGTTAAAAAGGTGACAGCAACGAAATTTTTGCTCATCAGGGCGGGGATGGCCACCGCTCCGAGGGAGGCTGCAACAAATCCGGTGAGCAGATGGATCATATAGCCGTTTGGATAGCTGGGGTACTGGCGGTAATCCTCTTTTAAGGAAATCATCCGTGCCAGCGTGCCCATGGCGATTGCCGTAACAATCAAGACAATGTGCTCTGTGGATATCCAACCATTGTTCATTGCCGTCTCCTTTAATAATTTTTTTGTGTTTTCAGCTTCGGGTCTTAGTATTGCACGATCGTATGGGGAATATTTTTTTCTCAAATCGGCAACAGTAAGTACAAATTCCTTGTAAAGGAGACTGACTGTGCTTAAATCTTTCACATTTTGGCTGACCTTTGGATCTGTTGCGGTATGCCTGTTGAATTATGCCGGTTTGGACCGCAATAATATGCTGCTCTATCATATCAGTGTTCCGGTTTGGTTTATTGAGACTTTCCGCGATATTCACAGTATGAGTATACTGGCATCCTATGCGATGACTGTTGCTTCGTTTGCCGTGCTCGGATTATTTATCGATGGGTTAAACACCAGAAGAAAACGAAAGGCTTACTGATCATCAAGGAGCATTGATCTTCATTTTTACAAACAAAGATGGAACCGTCAGGGAATGCACTGATGGTTATTTGCTTGTGCGCAATCTTTTTAAGAATAAATAGGTTGTCGAAGGTTTAATAGTTTCGTAAGATGTTGGTAAGTTAAGCTTAATGGGTTTGATTTATAATTCCGGTACTTGGCAAAAGGGGGGAACTCGGATGAAGATACTTGTGGCCGACGATGAACGCAATATTACCGATGTTTGCAAAAGATATCTCGAATTGGAAGGTTATCATGTGGTCATTGCCAATGACGGTGAAGAGGCGATGAACGTTTTTGAGCGGGAAATGCCGGACTTGGTCGTGCTGGATCTGATGATGCCGAAAAAAAACGGCTGGGAAATTTGTGACGAAATTCGCGTCCGACAGGATACTCCGATCATCATGCTGACGGCGCTCGGGGAAGAGAGGGAACGCCTGGCCGGCTTGACGATGGGCGCGGACGATTATATTTGCAAGCCTTTCAGCCCGCGGGAGCTCGTGCTCAGAGTAAAGAACATATTGCGGCGCATCCAACTCGCCAGCAGCCGGGAAAGTTCGCCCCAAAACCCCGATGTCATCCGCTTCAGGGAACTGGAGATCTATACGAAGGAAAGAAGCGTCAAAGTATCGGGCCAGGATATCGAATTGACTTTGAAGGAATATGATTTGCTGCTGCTGCTCGCCGAATATCCCGACCAGGTTTTCTCTCGCAACCAACTGCTGAACAAGGTGTGGGACATGGATTATTACGGGGATGCTACAACGGTGACGGTGCATATCAGAAGATTGCGCGAAAAAATCGAGACGAATCCGTCGCAGCCGAAATATATCAAAACGGTATGGGGGATCGGCTACAAATTTGAAGGAAGGGAAAACAGTTGAGACTGCGAAGCTATTTGCTGATTGCCAACGGGGTCAGCATCACCATGATTGTGCTGTTCTTGTTCGTCAGTTATGTGAAAATGCTGCTTTCCATTGAGCTCGCGCTATGGCTGTCCAGTGCTGCAGTTGCCGCCGGGTTTCTTTCCTTTGCTGCGCATTTTTTTCTGACTCGGCCGGTGGAGCGTTCGATAGACCGGATGGTTATGGAAACGCAGCGGATTGCGGAAACGGATTTTGCCGGCAAGGTTCATCCTTCCGGCCCATTGGAAATGCAGATGCTGGCAAAAAGCTTTAACGACATGTCGGAAAAGCTCAGTGACAGCTTTCAGCGGCTGCGCACATCGGAGGCGCTGCGGCGGGAACTGGTGGAGAATATTTCACACGATCTGCGGACTCCGATGGCTTCCATCCAATCCTTTGTGGAAGCGTTGGAGGATGAAGTCGTCCAGGATAAAGAAACCTTTGAACGCTATTTGAACACGATTAAAGTGGAAACCCGGCGGTTGGCGGTGATGATCGAGGATTTGTTTCAACTGTCAAGGCTGGAAGCGGGCAGGGACGAATTCATCCCCGAAGCCGCGCATGCGGAGGATCTGCTGCTGGAATCTTTGCAAACACATGCCCTGCAGCTGGAGGAAAAGCGGATCCAGGTGACGGCCGATATTCCCGATTCGCTGCCGACGGTTGCCGCCATGCCGAATAAAATCAAACGCGTGCTTTCCAATTTGCTGCAAAATGCCATTCGCTACTCGCCGACGGAAGGAGAAATCACACTTTCCGCGGCTCCGCTGGGGGAATATATCCGCATTTGCGTCTCGGATCAAGGAGACGGAATAGAGGAGGCGGACCAGGCGCGCATTTTTGAACGGTTTTTCCGCCAGGACAAATCGCGGAACCGGGAAAGCGGAGGGGCCGGACTTGGCCTGGCGATAGCCAAATCGATCGTCGAGCAGCACGGCGGTCAAATCGGGGTGGAAAGCAGGGTCGGAGCCGGCAGCAAATTTTGGTTTACATTGCCCGTTTATAAGCGGCATTCCTAAACAATAGATTTTGATAGAAAAACATAACGAAGTTGTAAGGGCTATGAAAGACTTTGTTAATATTTCTCCTTTATCGTTGATCTTGAGATTAAATCCAAGGAGGAATATACAGTATGATCAAAAACAAACTTAAAAAAACCGCAGCGACCTTGTTGTTATGTACCTTGGCACTTCCTGCGGCAGCGTTTGCCCAGTCCGATTCGATGATGTCAATGGATCCTTTCAAGGATGCGCCGATGATGAAGAAAGGCAGCACCGAGTACGTGGAGGTCCGTACGCTGGCGAAAAATCTCGGCTGCGATCTGGCATGGGATCAAAAAACACATACTGTAACCGTGATGTGCAGCAACAAAATGGGAATGAGCGACAGCATGATGAAGGACAACGCCATGAAAGACAACACCATGAGCGACAGCATGATGAAGGATAATTCAATGAGCGACGGCATGATGAAGGACAACACGATGGGCGACAGCACCATGAAGGACAACACAATGAGCGACAGCATGATGAAAAGCGGCATGCTGTCGGCCAAATTCATGATCGGCAGCAAAACGGCAAGCATCGACGGGATGGAGAAGATGCTGATGGCGGCCCCGATGATTTCACATGGCAGAACCTATTTGAATCAAGCGGATCTGCAAATGTATATCGTATCAATGCTGCAGAAGTAATCTTTCTGACAATGGGAAAACCGGACGCTAGGTGAAGCGTCCGGTTTTCTTTGCTCTATTCCATTGATTGATTCGATCTTGCAGCAGTCGATTGAATTGATTCTCCAAATTAACGCCGTCTCCACCTGCGGGAACGGATAACCGCAATGCGTCTTGATAACTGTCCCGGCATTGCGATATGATGATTAGAAAGCTTGAAGACCGCGGTTGAAGGAGGAGTTTGGTATGGAGACGATACGCGTCAAGACACATGAAGAGCTCGAGCAGTGCTTTGCCGTTCGCAGAGAGGTTTTCGTGCTGGAGCAAGGGGTTCCCGAGGATCTGGAACTGGATCAATTCGATCATTCTCCCGCAGCTGCCAGTCATTTGCTGATTAGACAAAACGGCCGGCCGGCGGCTGCCGCACGATGGCGCCTTTATGGCGACCGTGCTGCCAAGCTGCAGCGAATTGCCGTTCGCAAACCGCTTCGCGGAAGCGGCTTGGGACTTCTGCTGCTGCAGGAACTGGAAGCTTGGGCGAAAGATGCGAATTGCACCGAAGCGGTACTGGACGCCCAGACCTATGCTGCAGGCTTCTATGAAAAGGCCGGTTACCGTGCGGTTTCCGATGAAATCTTCCTGGACGCGGGAATCGAGCATATACGCATGATCAAAAAGCTGCAGGGCGCAGACGCATGACCATTAAAAGGTCGGCAGATTGTCCAGATTGTTGCTGGGATCGCCGTCTGCATTGGAACGCAAATGCTCGTCGCCATCCCGTCCGCGAAACACATTGACGTTTTTGATTTTCTTGTCCTTGGCCATCGCTTGTGCCGTTACATAATCGACAACCTGGCCAGAAGTCAATTTTAATTCAACAATATCGCCGTCACCGTTTTTTCTGACGGCTACTACTTCTTCTCCCGTGTTGGATGGGTCCATGATAATCGCCTCCTGTAATAGAAGGATGTCCCATGATTTGCAAAATTATGTTTCCTGCCCAAAATTCACATGACTAACGCGTCCCCGTACGGTATTGTCCGGGAGGGACGCCCACCACTTTTTTGAATGCCCGGGAAAAGTTCTGCGAGTTGCTGTACTGCAGTCTCTTGGCGATCTCCTCGACATTGATATCCTCTTTCTCCAACCATTCCTTTGCCTGTTCCATCCGCATTTTCAGCACCAATTCAGAGAAGGTTGTATCCATGACTTCCTTTAGGGCCTGCTTTGCCAAGGAAACGGGGATATGCAGCGATTTGCAGCATACCTCCAGCTGCACATCACTTTCCGTATGCTGTGCAACATAATGGCTTATTTTTTCAATCACCGAGACCATGTTTTTTGGTGCTGCTCATTTAATTGCCCGATAAACGGATCAATGCACGCGCTCTTGAACCAGTTTCCCCAATCTTCCAAGGTAGGCAGCTGGATCAGCTCATCCAGAATGGGCTCCGGCAGAACCGCAAGCCTCGCTGCAGCAAAGATTCAAATGGCTGATGTTGCTGCGTACGCTGCTGACGCCGATGGTTACCGTGATCGGAAAATAGGTTTGAATAAAGCGATGGATCGTTGCTCGATTAAAGGTTGAATAGACAGCAAGTCCACACAGGCATACAAGCGGCGCGGGAATTTTGACTATTCCCCAAAATCATGGCATGATAGGGATAAATGCTGGATTATAAGGATGGTCCGATGTTCGAAAAAATTCTCTTGGCCACAGACGGTTCCGAGCATGCCGATCGTGCGGCGAAAGCTGCATTAGAGCTGGCGAAGAAGCTTCCGGATGCACATGTGACGATTGTTCATATCAGTCCGTCGGCACCTACCAGGGATCGTTTGCTGGAAGCGAAGTTTGATGTGCTGTCCGTTTTGGTGGAGAAGGCGCATCATGCCGTTATCCAGACGGAATTAAAGTTCAGGCGGGAAAAGCTTGCCTACCGGCTGGAGGTTGCCATCGGCGATCCTGCGGATGAAATTGTAGCTCTTTCCGAGAAAGGAAACTATGATCTGATCATACTCGGCAGCCGCGGCCTGAGTTCGTTTCAAGAGCTCGTGCTGGGCAGTGTAAGCCACAAAGTGGCACATCACGCCAAATGTCCGGTGATGATCGTGAAATAATAGGGGCTGTTCCATAAGGTCTGACCTCAGACCTGAGGATAGCCCCGTTATTTTTAAATTTGGACGCTGTGCCAGGGAATCTCTTTGATTTTTGGCGTTATTTCCTTGCCATTAACCCACATGATCATCACGGCATTTCGGCAAATAACGGCTTCTCTGTCCGCTCGACCTCATTCGCTAACCTGAGCTGTTTTTAACAAGTAAAAAAGTAAGCAGCCTGCACGGCTTCTTATTTTCAATAACAAAAACATAAACCCGCTCAACAACTGAGCGGGTTAGACTAATTTCGGAGGGGCATTTCTGTCCCGCCTCATTTTTTAATGTGCAGAAGGTGCGGCAAGGCCGATTTGCTCCACCAGCTTTTTGCTTTCTTCATTGAGACCGATGATGGTGACGCGCTTGTCGATCTGCTGGTATTTCAGTATGGTTTTGGCAATCGCGGTTACGGCGGAATGATCCCAGACATGAGAGGAGCTGAAATCGATCACAATGGTCTGCGGATCGTTTTTATAGTCGAACAGGTCGACAAAATGCGCCATTGTGCCGAAAAACAGCTGCCCCGATATTTGGTAAAGCTTTGACCCGTTCGACTCAAAGGAGGCGCGGGCTTGGATGGTCGACAGCTTCCAGCCGAAGATCACGGCGCTTAGCACCACACCCGACAATACGCCGATTGCCAAATCCGAGGTGGCGACCACGATCGCAACAGTGGCCACCATTACTGTGGCGTCGCTGCGTGGAATGCGGTTGAGGGTTCTTATTGAGCCCCAATCGAAAGTGCCGATGGATACCATGAACATTACTCCGACTAATGCAGCCATCGGTATTTGTTTGACGATACCGCCCAATACCAGAATCAAAAACAGCAGAAAGACGCCTGCGGTAAATGTGGACAAGCGCGTTCTTCCGCCCGATTTTACATTGATTACGGTTTGGCCGATCATCGCGCAGCCGGCCATGCCGCCAAAGCACCCGGCTATGGCGTTGGCGATTCCTTGTCCTCTGATTTCCTTGTTCTTGTCGCTCTTGGTTTCTGTCATTTCATCCACGATCGTAGAGGTCATCAAGGTTTCCGTCATGCCGACTATGGCTAATGCCAAGGAATAGGGGAGAAGATTGAGGATGGCATGAATCGAAAATTCGATGTGGGGGAGATGAAAATAGGGCAGCGCTTGGGTAATTTCCCCCATATCGCCGACTGTGCGCAGATTGAGCCCCATTGTGATACTCAAAATGGTCATCACGATGATTGCAACCAAAGCCGAAGGAACGGCCTTTGTAATACGCGGAAACAAATAGATGACGGCCAGTGTTGCGGCTACCATCGCGTACATTTGCCAATTCGCTCCGGAAAAATTGGGGATTTGCGCCATGAAGATAATAATGGCCAAAGCGTTGACGAAACCGGTAATCACCGAATGCGGAATAAATGTGATGAAGCGTCCGAATTTCAGCAGTCCCATTACATACTGCAGAAGGCCGGTCAAGATGGTGGCGGCAAACAGATATTCGATTCCGTAGCTGGCGATGATCGGTCCCATAAGCGAGGCCATCGCTCCCGTAGCGGCAGAGATCATTCCCGGTCTTCCGCCTACAATCGAGATCGTAACCGCGATACAAAATGAAGCGTATAATCCGACCATCGGGTCGACCCCGGCCAGAATGGAAAAGGCGATCGCTTCGGGAATGAGCGCGAAAGCCACCGTCATGCCTGCTAAAATGTCCTTTCGTGCATTGGAAAGCCACGAAAGCTTCAATTGATGTAAATTCAAGTTCTTGTTCTCCTTTTACGTTTGCTGCAGCTTCTTTGATTTAAAAGCAGGTCCGTTATTCACAAGAACTCATTATACATACTCCAGTCCTGATTCGTCTACCTTCAATGATGAATTTTTGGTTTGAAAATGTAAAAAAAACGCCAAAAGGCGTTCACCGCATGTTTATTAAAGTGGCTCGTATGGACTTGGATGCTGCGATGGGAGTTTCTCATAATGTATAAATTTTATGCTGTTCGATAAAGCGCATTTTTCCCGTTTTGCCGATATAATCCGGCATCTGATCGCCGTAATGCATCAGCAGCGTGATCTTCTGGATCTCTTCGGGAAGCGTCAACAGTTGGTCCAGTGTAGCGTGCACCGTCTCGGGGGGCTGCAGCTGGCAATCGTGCAGGACGTGCCTGCATTTTCTTTCGTTGTAAATGTCCTCCAGCAGTTTGCGGTTAAAGCGTATGTCTGCGGAATAAAAAATCGTCTCATTGATCAGCAGCGAATAGCTCAGCTTTCCCGGCACATGCTCGGTTCTGAGAATCTCCATGCTGAGTCCGTCCGCAACCTTAAAGGGAGAACCTTCCTCCAGCGGCACAAGCGCAAAGAAGTTCTCCAGACCTGCGTCTTCCGTGCTTTCCATTCCCGCTTTCAGCGAATGCTCCCACAATGGCTGAATCAATAAACGGGGAACAAACAGTTTTATCCGCTTTTTAAATATATATTTCATTTGAAACGCAAACTCCTCCAAGCCTCCGATATGATCGGCATGCATATGGGTGATGAGGATTCCGTCTATGCGATCCAGCGGGATATTCATTTGGTGCAGCGCCAACGGCGCGGTTATGCCGAAATCGATCATCAGCGTATAATCGCCGATATAAAGCAGGGCATTATTGTTAAAGTAATTTTTGGCAAAAGCGCTGCCCGTGCCTGCCATTTGCAATTTTAAGCTCATTGATCGACCGCCCTTTCCGGTGTGCTGCATCGGCATTATAAATTTACCATGTTTTGTATGCGAAGAAAAGTGTTAAACCCACACATCGGAATGCCGCTTGAAAATACAAACGTACGTTCGTATAATGGGGACAGAACCATTCACGTCATTCTGTTAACAACAAGGCGGTGTGTCCTTTGAACATTGATGAACAGGTGGAAAGGCAAATTCACGATTATATGGTTACGCTTCATCTATTCAAAGCCCTGCAGTGGGATCGCAAAAAGACCGGAAGCTTGAAAATGGAGCGTGTATGGATTGACTTTATCGATCGGCTTGCGGATGCGGCAGAGCGCGAGCATCTCAGCGTAAAAAGATCGCTGCGCCGTGCCGGCTGCAGAATCGTGCTGGAGGAGCTGACCGCACAGCGGGACGTTCACATCATGTATGTTTACCGCGGATATGAGCATCACTGCACGATGATGCCGGCCGTACTTAAGGGGAGATGCGAGGATAAGCTGCGTCAGCTTGCTCCGTCAACCTTAAATTGCACAATCCGGCGCATTGAATGATTTTTTTTTGATAACGCAACTCTTTTGAAAAACAGGCGTATAAACAAGCATAAAAGACAACTTGATGGAGGTCTACATTTTATGAAATTTAGGCGATTCCTGACTCTTGTGTTGATCTTGTCGCTGGTTGGCGGGGCCACCGTTTTTGCAGATGACATTTACGATACGTACAAGGGCAAAAGAATTAAGGTCCTGATAAATGATACGGATACCGGCTCCGGGGGTATCGTGCTCGACGCCAAAAATGGGGGCGGCAAAAAGGTCGTCATGTCGTTGAATGACATGGCAAGCTCGCTTCAAGCCCTCGTTCAGTACGATCAAGAAAATCAAACGGTCAATATTTACAAGCCGAATGTGCATATGATGGTAATCGATTCCAAGAAGTATCAGATTATCGGAGATGTATCCCGCGGCGACAAATACAGCCTGTACATTTTAAACTGGATTGACAGCTTGAAAACCGATGTTTCCTCATTGAAGATGACGTTGGAGGATCCATACGGAGAAGTGGTTTACAGTGAAGAGAAGGCGTTGACAAAGCAATCCGAGAGCTTCTGGTGGGGAACGACACCGACGGTTGTCGACTTCAAATATTCCGGAAAATACGTGGTCAGGCTTTACATGAAGCAGGACGGCTCGGTGAAATACACACCGGTTTCGGAAAGAGTGCTCAATTCCCGCTCCGATCAATAATGCACGTTTAACGCAAAGGTCTGCCCCAGGCAGGCCTTTTTTGCTTTTGGGCCACATGAAAGTAACCGGAATAAGCATCGGAGCTTGACTTCACTTTAATGGGCTATTTTGCTGCCGGAGCGAACGTCCGAGGATGACTTTCCAGGGTGCAATTTGACCTGGTTGATCCGTCATGTTACCATGAAATGGAGCTTGAAACCACAATGAAATGAGGTCTTAGAATGAGTGAGCATCAGCACGACGAGAATTGCAACCATGATCACGAGCATGACGAAGAACCGGTATTTCTGGTTACAGACGAATCCGGCCAAGAGCATGAAATGATGATGGTTTTTTCTTTTGAAACCAGCGGACAAACCTATGCGGTTTTATTGGATAAGAACGATGCCGAAGCAGACGGCATGATCTTCCGGGTTGAAGAAGAGGATGGAGAGGCTTTCTTGGTCAATGTTGAGGACGATGAGGAATGGGAAAGAGTCGTGGCCGTTTATGAGAAGCTGGCTGCCGAGGAGAATGCGAAGTAATCTTTAAGAATACCGCTATTGCCCTTTATTTTCATGCTGAATCCTTTGCGGATTCAGCTTTTTTGTTGGCATATAAAAAACAAAAAAACTTCAATCCGCGGAATTCAGGCAGATTTGAAGCTTTTTTCAAATGTTAATGCGAATAAATGCCTTATTTTCTGGGATTGAAATACATGATTCTGTCGTTAAACATATGAAGCTCTGCCTTCCATTTTTTGGCCAAATATTTGCAGAACTCATTGCCTTTGGCTTTGTCGCCATGCGTGCAGTCATCAGGCAGAACAACCTGCACGTAATGAATTTCAGAATTACCCTCAATTTTTTCGCCAATGCCGAATAGAATATATTTATAAAGCTCATTTTTCCCCTTTAAATAAAACCACTGGTTTTCCGCATCCGGCTTGGTCTCGATCGAATAAGGAAATGCCGATTCCGCATAGTCCCAATCGAGCTGCTGGCCGGTCAAAGCTGTCTGTTCCTTATAATGCAGCAATTGCTGCTTGATTTCATCTAGGGTAACGGAAGATACGGCTGAACCTTCTACAAATGTTATGTAAGCACTTTGACTCAACGAATACACCCACCTTGTTAAGTATGAATGGAAAAATACCCACAAATCATCATAGCACTAACCCTCTGCATTTACAATAAAAGGCGCTTCGAATGCAGACAACGTTCAAAATTTTGCCATCGAACCGCAAGCAATTTTGTCATCACGAAATAGGGATTTATGGTATAATTTAATTGTGTAAATATTCTGAAAATAATTAAGGAGGCATGCTATGTTTGAACAAATGTATGATGTTTCCGAAAGGACGCCGGTCCACTTTTTGGGCTATGCTTCAGAGCGGAACCGTTTTGATCTGGCTATCGTTTACACCGACAGTTTCTTCGGCAAACCGCTCGTAGTTTGTATGCAGACGGGGCGCTCGTCGTTGCTTTCGGCGGAGGATGTGGGAAACATAGAATACCTGCAGCGAATTTACAAAATCAAGATGAAGGAAGACGCCGAGGAGCTTTCTCATTTTCTGAGCCAACGGCTGCCTTCGCTTGATGCGAGCGAACAATACTGAAGGGAGTGTCAGATTACGGAATCTTCAACCGATGCAAACAGAAAATAACGAAGGAACACCGATTGCTGTAGGGTGCCGCCTTCGTTATTTTTTTGCGCAGGAAGCTTCAAATGATCGCTTCGCTCTCCACAATCACCTTGATTTGTTTCATCGTCTTGTCTTCAGGTCCCTGAACGGGCAGACCGACTTCGATGTGCTCCGTAATATAATCGATGTTTTCCTGTGAGATGACCTCGCCCGGAAGCAGGATGGGGATACCGGGAGGATAGACAAAAATGAACTCGGCAATGATTCTTCCGGCGGCTTCGGCAAAAGAAATCGTTTCCGTATCGGCATAAAAGGCGTTTCTCGGCGAGAGGGAGAGGTGAGGGATTTCCGGCACCCTTACGATCACCTCGGCATGTTCCTTGAGGTTGTAGTTTTCCGCCGACAACCACCTCAGCGCCTGAATCAGCGCATCCACCGTTTCAAGGCTGTCTCCCGGTGTGATCAGACAGAGAATGTTGTACATGTCGCTTAGCTCGACTTCAATGTTAAATTCATCGCGCAGCCAATTTTCCACCTCGTAGCCGGTCAAGCCCAGCTTGCGGACGTGAATGGTCAGCTTGGTCGGATCATAATCAAAGGTGGCTTCCGTTCCTAGAATTTCCTCGCCAAAGCAGTACAATCCATTCATCTGGTTAATCTGCTCTCGCGCATGGCGGGCCAGGCTGAGGGCATGCTCGGCCATGGCGTGTCCGTTCAGCGCCAAGTGCTTTCTGGCGCAGTCGAGCGAGGAAAGCAGCAGATAGGAGGTTGAAGTGGTGGTCAGCATGCTGATAATCGACTGCACGTGCTCCGGATTGACTCGTTCTTTTCTGATGTTCAGCACAGAGCTTTGCGTCAGCGAGCCGCCGAGCTTGTGAACGCTTGTGGCGGCCATATCGGCACCTGCCTGCATGGCCGATAAAGGCAGCTTGTCGTGAAAATGAATGTGAACGCCGTGCGCTTCATCAACAAGAACGGGAATATCATAGCTGTGGACCAACTCGACAATTTCTTTCAGATCGGCGCAAACGCCGTAATAGGTCGGATTGATCACCAGCACCGCTTTGGCGTCGGAATGAAGCTCTAGCGCGCGTTTGACCGAGCCGGTGGTGATGCCGTGTGCAATGCCGAGACCCGGGTCCATCGTCGGCGAGACGAAAATCGGTTTGGCACCGGCAAAGATGATCGCTGCCATAATGGATTTATGCACGTTGCGGGGAACGATGATTTTGTCGCCAGGCCCGCAAACCGAGAGAATCATCGTCATGATCGCTCCACTTGTACCTTGAACGGAGAAAAAGGTGGCGTCGGCTCCGAAAGCCTCCGCCGCTAGTTCCTGCGCCTGCTTGATAATCCCCGAAGGGCGGTGCAGGTCGTCAAGCGGTGCTATATTGATCAAATCGATCGAAAGCGCGTTGTCTCCGATAAACGAGCGGAATTCCGCTTCCATGCCAGCCCCTTTCTTATGGCCGGGAATATGAAATTGCAGAGGATTTTGTTCCGCATGCTTTACCACTGCGCTGAATAAAGGCGTTTGCCGCTGATCCATTATGCTCATCTTCCTTTCAAATATAACGAAAACTGCTTACCTGCCAATCAGTATAGCAAATAAAATGAGTATATCAAATCTGCTGCAGGGTTCAACTATTTTTTGCGGATATGGTATAATCTCAAAGTGCTGCTACAATAATACAACGAGATTGAAAATGAAAATCACGGTTTGGCGGTGGAAGGGATGAAAGTGAGAACAGGGTCTAATCAGCGCAAGCTGCTGTCTCCGTTCGTGATTCAACTGCTTTTCATATTATTTTTTGTCGAATTTGTAAAAGGGGCGTTAATCGTTACGATTTTACCTGTGTATATGAAGTCCGTTCTGGGCTTGTCCGCTTTTTCGATCGGCATTTCGCTTTCGATGGCGTATATCGGGGATAATCTGTTTCGCAGTCCCACCGGATGGGTGATCGATCGCATCGGCTACCGCTATACAATGGTCGTCGCCTTGATTATTGCTTATATTTCCGTGATCATGATGGCGTTTTCCGGTTCCAAAGCTTGGATCATCGTGGCCAGCGGATTGCTGGGTGTGGGAACCTCGCCGCTGTGGCCCTGCGTGATTTCCGGAGCTACGGAAATGGTGGGCGATCAGGCGAGAGGCACCGTCATGAGCGTAATCTATATTGCCTGGCTGTCCGGAGCGGGCCTGGGACCGATCGTGATCAATCTGTTCGTCGATCAAACGTATGTGTCGGCTTTTCGTCTCATGTTTCTGCTGATGGCGGCCGTTATTCTCATTGCATTATTTCTGCCGGGGCGGGGCAAGAGCAAGCCTTCAACGCAGGAACAATCGCTCCCGTTCAAAGCGCAGCAGCATTCGGAAACTGTACCCTCACGGCTGCGTAAATGGCGGGATTGGAGCCATGACATAACCGCCTATTTCCGGCAGATCCGCAGCTCCCTGCACATTAGCAAATGGCTGTTTCCGGCAATGTTCATGCAGAATTTTTCAATTGGACTGCTGATCCCGGTAATGACGCTCTATACGACCAAAATATTGAATTTGACTCCGCATCAATACAGCCTGCTGCTGTTAATCGGCGGCACGGTGACGATTGCATTCTTGTTCCCGATCGGGAAGCTGGTGGACAAGTGGGGGACGCGCTGGGTGCTGCATATCGCCTTTCCGTTCACCGCTGCCGCTCTCTTGATTTTCACTTTTGTGCGGCAGGGTCCGGCTTTGTTCGCTCTTGTCATCATGCTGGGGGTCGGCTATGCCATGATCATTCCGTCATGGAATGCGCTGATCGCCGGGGCAATACCCAAGCAGGAACGAGGAGCGATATGGGGATTTTTTCTGACGGTGGAGGGCGCGGGACTGATCGTCGGTCCGGTCCTGTCGGGAAAGCTGTGGGACGAATGGGGCTATCACGCCCCATTCGTCGCCAGCGGAATCGTGCTCGCCCTGTTGTTCCTGATCCACCTTCGCCTGCAGGGGTATCATGGCAAGCCGCCGAATTCCGCCGCATAGGGGCTGTCCAAAGCAGCCTCTTCATATCCTTATCTATTTTCACCGGAGAGCCCGTGCAGAATGAAGCGGACGGTGCTCTCCGTTTCTTGCTCGTCGTCCCATTCCAATTCAGGCAGGAATATGTAGCGAAAAGCGATGAATCCCAGCATTGCCGTGGCCATCAGGCGAATCGCGCTGACCGTGGGCATGTTGACGATTTGCCCTTTCCGCTGAAAGCGCTCGAAAATCGCTTTCATTCGGACCAGCACCTGGCTGACGACGATTTCCGCGAACTGTTCCTTCAACTCCGGATGAAAAGGGATCTCCTGCAGCATGATTTTCAACACATCGGCATGACGTTTCACGAACTCAATCCGGTTCATCATGATCGCCCGCAAAAAATCCTCGAAGCGGGCATATTTTGTGTCCAGCACCTTGGAAAAATCCCGCAGCAGAAAAGGGGCGATAAAACGCGCCATGGTGGGGGCGACAATGGACAAGAGCAGATCTTTTTTCGTCTTGTAATGACGGAATATCGTACCTTCTGCAACACCGGCCCGCTGTGCGATTTCACTCGTGGATGTGGCGGCGAAGCCTTTTTCGGAGAAAGCCTCGATGGCCGCCTCAATGATTTTGATTTGTTTGTCTGTCATCCGATCCTTTTCATCATCAAGCCTCAGCAGCTCTTCCATCCATTGCTCCAACGATTCGCTCAATTTTTTCACCTCACTGCATTGGGGTTCTCTTAGTGGTTCTCATTGAAATTTGATCTGATTATAATGCACGATGCTTCTTCAAAGCGAATATGTTGGCCGTCATGAAGAACAGCGAGAAGCCGATCAACACATAAACGTCAACATCGATCGCCTGCCAGCCCTGGCCGCGAATCATGATGTTGCGCAGCGCATCCGCCCCGTAGGTGAGCGGCATCACCACGCCGATCCAGCGCAGCCAAGCCACCATCGTATCCATATTGAACAGTCCGGAAAAGAAAATTTGCGGCACGATCACCAGCGGAATGAATTGAATCATCTGAAATTCGTTGCTGGCAAATGCGGACAAAAACGTGCCCAGGGTTAAAGCGGTGAGCGCCATCAACAGTGTAATCAACAGCATGTAGCCAAAAGAGCCGACCATTAGAATGCCTAGAATATCGATGGAAAACCAGGCGATCAGAACGGATTGCAGCATCGCAAAAATGCCGAAGCCGATAATGTAGCCGATCACAATCTCCCATCTTCTGAGCGGCGTGGCAAGCAGCCGTTCCAATGTTCCTCCCGTGCGTTCGCGCAAGAAGGCAACGCCGGAAAGAAGAAAGACGAAGAAGAATACGAAATAACCGATCAGAACCGGGCCGAAATTATCGAAAGGCGCCATGTTCTCCGATCCGTGCAAATAAGAGATCGTCGAATTTACCGTCTTCGCGGATGGATTCATCTCCTGCATGATTTTCTGCAGCATGATCAGCACGGATTTGTTGACGGATGGGTCACTGCCTTCCAGCTTGACGCTGGGAGACAAGCCGTCCATTGAGATCACAGCATCGATATGGTTCGCCTCCAGCTCCTTTTCCGCTTCCGCGGCGGAATAGGCATGCACCTTGGCGCCGTAATCCTCCAGCTTCTGAACAAAGGGGGCGGGAACCTGAACAACCCCGAGCTCCGGTTTATAATCCTTGCCGTTAAACACCAGGTTCATCAGCACCATGATTAGAAGCGGTGCGACAAACAGCAGGGCAAGCGAACGCTTGTCGTGAAAAAACTGGCGAATAATGCGTACCACCAAAGCCTGGATTCTCATGCGCGGACACCTCCATAGGCCAAAAATGCTTGCTCAAGCGTTTGCGCATCGGTTTCCCGCTTCAGGGCTTCCGGCGATCCGGCAGCGATCAGCCGGCCCTCGCGGATTAGCCCCAAGCGATGGCACCTTTCCGCTTCATCCATTACGTGAGTCGTCACCAGGATGGTCGTGCCGTTTTGACTGAGCCGGTCAAGCTCGCTCCAGATCGACTGCCGAAGCACGGGATCGATGCCGACCGTCGGTTCGTCTAGAATAAGCAGCTGCGGCTCGTGCAGGAGGGCGATAGCCAGTGACAGGCGCCGCTTCATGCCGCCGGAATAATTGGATACGAGCTTCTTGAGGTCGGGGGCAAGGTCGACCAGCTCCATCACTTCCTGGATGCGGCGTTTTTTGCGGACGCCGCTCAAGCCGTAAAGGGAGGCGAAAAACTCCAGATTTTCCAGTGCCGACAACTCGGCATACAGGGCGTCGGATTGCGACATGTAGCCGATCGTACCCATGACGTCGAGCCGCGGCATTTTCTTTTCCAGCACGAACACGCTGCCTTTGCTGGATTGTTCGATTCCGGAGACCAGCTTCACCAGCGTTGTTTTGCCGGCGCCGGAAGGACCGAGCAGACCGAAAATCTCGGCGTGCATGACATCAAGCTCAATGTTCTCCAGCACCATTTTGGCGCCGTAGGATTTGTACACCTGTTCGACCCGGATGCAGGATGCATTTGCAGACATTCAGATCAACCTCCTATAAAAGTGAGTAATCACTCATTTTCAACAATAAGGCTAAATCGGCAAAATGTAAAGTGAGTAATCACTCATTTTAAAAATATAAAAAACCGGCGCTATAGCACCGGTTCCCGCAATCGTCATTCACGAATCAGAACGACATTTCATATAAAGGCAGTAAGGTGCGAAAGGTTTGTTCCACTTTTTCCAACAGCGCTTGCCCGTCGGAAAGCAGCGGATCGCCTTTGGGAATATTGATTCCGCACAGCAGCTCCGACTTCTTGACCTGTTCCAGCCTTGCGACCATCTCTTGAAAATCGGCTTTGCTCATTTGCTCATGAAGCTTTACGGCAGGCTGTGTATGATCCGTCGACCAAAAATAGCCGGCGGGAATCAGCTGCTCGATCTTGGCGGCATGCTGCCTTAAATTGCGGGCAATAACGGCCTTTTGCGTGCTTTCATAAATAATGGCAAATTGTACAAAAACGTGGGTCGCAAACAATCCTAGCTGGAAATGGGGATGGGCTTTATAGCCTTTTTTGCTGTTGGCCCAAGCGACCCAAGTATCGTCCGGAGGATGCACCGTTCTGCGGGCATGCTTGGCAACATGGGCGGCCATCTCTTTTTCGGTGAGCGAACTCAAGATGGGCTCGACGGCTTGGCCGAATTGGGTAAGCTTGGGGCGGACACGCTCGATCAATGCCTCCATCCGCGGCTCCAGGCCGGGAATAAGGAAGACTTCGAAATCCTCTTGGGTAAAACCTTGAAGCTGTATCATATTTTCCTCCATTAGCAAATAATCTAATGATACCATACTGGGATCCCGAGAAATTGTCCAGCTTGTCCACCATAATTTTACTGCAATTTTTTAACGATTAATTCATTTATCCAAGTTGCTAAAACATAGTAATCAGTATAAGATAATGATAAAAAGAAAAGTTTTCTGAACATTCCGTCAAAAAACATTTATACCCGGGAGTGATTGCCGTGAACCGCAGTTACGAAGTCGAATATTGTAATTTGGAGTTGCGTTTTGACCGTCGGCACATTCATGAATTGATAAAAGCATTGATTCAGGAAGGGTATTCACTGTACTGGAGCGAGAACGGGGAGTATTTCATCATTTCCATCCGCAGCGGGAGAAAGCTGATCAAATTAAAATTCCAGCATCTGTCGCAGCAGCAATTCAAGCTGGTGGGCAATTATTCTTTTAAAGACGAGAAGTTGTCCGAATGGATGGAAAAAATGATCGGCGCGACGCGGGGACACGCGGTGGTCAAACGGTTCAAGGATCAGCAGATCGTGATCGAGAACATTTTGTTCGGCGAAATCATCCGGCTAGTGGAAATATCGGGGGTGGAGCATAAAGTGGTATTTCAAAAGCAGCCTGTCGTCACTTTGGAAGAAATGAAAAGGGCGTTTCAGTCCAAATCGGCTGAAGAGCGCATTCCTGTCGTTCGTTTGGAGATGGATTATGAGCTGTCCAGATATTTTGAACTGCTTCATGACAATGCTTGCACCGCAGATGAGCTTGAACAAAGTCAAATGCGTTTGAGCGAGCTGCGCAAAGAGATGCTGCTTCTTGAAATGTGATTATTTTTATTTAATTCCCCGAATTTTTTCGGGGATTTTACATGTATGCAGAAAAATCATTGTTTTCGTTTCCATTATGAATGAAAAAAGAGTAAAATAGACGATAGATTTTTAGGCAAAGGATGGAGAGTATATGTCAAAACAGCAAATCGGCGTAATCGGTATGGCGGTTATGGGAAGAAATCTCGCTTTGAATATCGAGAGCAGAGGTTTTTCGGTTTCGATTTTCAACCGTTCCCCCGAAAAAACCAAGTCACTGGTTGAGGAACATCCGGACAAGCAGTTGTTTCCTGCCTATACAATGGAGGAATTTGTTGCATCCTTGGAGCGTCCGCGCAGAATCCTGCTCATGGTCATGGCCGGGAAAGCAACGGACGATACGATTGCCCAGCTTCTTCCGCTGCTGGGCGAAGGGGATATCCTGATTGACGGCGGCAATTCGTTCTTCGTGGATACGCAGCGGCGAAACAAGGAATTGGAAGCAAAGGGGATCAGATTTATCGGCACCGGCGTCTCCGGCGGTGAAGAAGGCGCCTTGAAGGGACCCGCGATCATGCCGGGCGGACAAAAGGACGCTTACGAATTGGTGGCTCCCATACTTACGGCGATTTCCGCCAAAGTCCAAGGCGACCCATGCTGCATCTATATCGGTCCGGACGGAGCCGGACATTATGTGAAAATGGTACATAACGGCATTGAATACGGCGACATGCAGCTGATTTGCGAGGCGTACGATTTGCTGCAGCATGTGCTGCAGTTGAATACGGACGAATTGCACGAGATTTTTTCGGAATGGAACAAGGGTGAGCTCGACAGCTACCTGATCGAGATTACGGCGGATATTTTCAAGCAGCGCGATCCGCAAACGAACCGCCCGATGGTCGATGTGATTTTGGATACGGCCGGGCAGAAAGGGACGGGAAAATGGACCAGCCAAAGCGCCTTGGATCTTGGCGTTCCGCTGTCGATCATTACGGAGAGCGTATTTTCCCGCTTCATTTCCGCTATGAAAGAAGAGCGCGCAGAGGCCAGCAAGCAGTTGAAAGGACCGCAGGCACCGGCTTTTACAGGCGACCGCAAAGCATTCATCGAAGCTGTGAGAAAGGCGCTGTACGCCAGCAAAATTTGCTCCTATGCGCAAGGCTTCGCCCAGATGAGAGCGGCATCCGAGGAATACAATTGGAATCTTGACTTTGGCGGCATTGCGATGATCTTCCGCGGCGGCTGCATCATTCGGGCTCAGTTCCTGCAAAACATCAAGGATGCTTACGACCGCAACCCGCAGTTGAAAAACCTTCTGCTGGATGATTATTTCCAACAGGTGGTCGAGGAATATCAGGAGGCATGGCGGCATGTCGTGTCGACTGCGGTGTCCATGGGCATTCCGGCTCCTGCTTTCGCTTCCGCACTGTCCTACTACGACAGCTACAGAACGGAAAGGCTGCCCGCCAATTTACTGCAGGCGCAAAGGGATTATTTCGGAGCGCATACGTTCCGTCGGGTGGACAAAGAAGGTGTCTTCCACCATCAGTGGATGGACTCCGAAGCATGATTGCGTTGATCAGTTTATGCTGCAAGCACGGCTTATCTTTTTGAGCCGTTCCTTGGAAGGCCGTAAAGGACAAGCGAAAGCTCCCGCCTTTATCGGCCTTTTTATCCATGATTGTCACGATTCTTTTTCCTATGATATGATAGGTTCATCCTTGAGCGGATGATGCAAAAAAGAGGTGCTTGTATTTGAAATCGGATAATATTGTATTGGTTGGCTTTATGGGAACGGGAAAATCGACGATCGCCAAGCTGCTTGCCAAACAATTGGCTTGGACACTGGTAGATACAGATGACTTGGTGGAGCAAAAACAGGGAAGGACCATCTCCGAACTGTTTCAAACGAGAGGCGAATCGTATTTTCGCAAGGTGGAGAGCGATGTGCTGCGGGAAGTGATGGCAGAAAAAAGGCAGATTGTCGCAACCGGCGGAGGATCGGTTTTGCTGCCGGAAAACCGCAGATACATGCTGGATAACGGCTTTGTCGTTGCGCTGACAGCAGACGAGGATACGATTATTCGCAGGGTCCGCCATGACAAAAGTCGTCCTCTGCTGCAAGGCGGTGTGGAAGAAAAAGTCGGAAAATTATTGGCCGAGCGAAAGCACGTTTACAATTTTGCCGATATTTCCATGGATACCAGCTTTTCCAATTTTGATGAAATGGTACAGCAGATCATGGATGCCAGGGTTCAATGGATTCAGGATGCAAATGTGCATGACTCGTGATCCCGATTCAGGGGAGGCGGTTGGATGATCTATTTATTTGTCGGACTGTTCGGCATGCTCGGTTCGATTTCACGTTACGAATTGGGAGTAATTGCAGGCAATTGGCTGTCTTTCGGGTCTTTTCCGTTCGGTACTTTGCTGTGCAACCTTCTCGGCTGTTTTCTGCTCTCATCCTTTTTTGTCTGGTCGGCGAAGCGAACCCGCATGCCCGCTTATGTACGAACGGGAATCGGAACCGGATTTATCGGAGCTTTTACGACCTTTTCCACATTCAGCGCGGAGACCGTCCTGCTTCTGAATAATCATCAGCTGCAGATGGCGTTAAGCTATGTATTCATCAGCATCATCGGTGGACTTTTCATGTCATGGCTTGGCTACCGGCTGATGATGGAACGGCAAGCCTGAGGCCAAGCAATGGAAGGAAGGTGATTTTAGCCCGTGCTCTTTATCGCCATCGGCGGATTTTTCGGAGCCGTCAGCCGTTATGCCGTCAGCCAGTATATGGCCAATCGGATTAGCAGACAATTTCCGTTCGGAACGTTTACAGTGAATATTATCGGTTCTTTTTTGCTCGGATATTTGATCGGTTTGCGGGTTTCCAATCCTTCCCTTTTCAATCTTTTGGGAGTCGGTTTTATGGGAGCCTTTACGACATTCTCGACTTTTTCATTGGAAGCGCTGCAGCTTGCCCAGAAGAAGCACCGTGCCGCAATGCTGTTTTACATATTGGCAAGCGTTTCAGCAGGCTTGCTTTTCACCTTGACCGGGTACAGCTTGTCACAGCACTAATAAACCATTCCGTTATTGACGATATACTAAAATATGAGGGAGATCATGAACATGGACGTTACCGTTCGCCCTACCCGAAACCTTATGGGTGAGATTCAAGCTTTGTCCTCCAAAAATTACACCACGCGGTATTTGCTTGCCGCTGCGCTTGCTGAAGGAAACAGCCGGGTTTTTTATCCTGCCCACAGTGAAGACAGTGACGCCATGCGCCGTTGTCTTCGCGATCTTGGAGCGAAGCTTGCGGAAGATGAGGAAAAAATCGCCATCAGCGGATTTGCAAACAAACCGCAGCAAGTCAAGGAGCTTAATGTAGGCAACGCCGGCGCAGTACTGCGTTTTTTGATGTCCGTGGCATCGTTTTGCAAGGAATTGACTTTCATAAACGCTTATCCGGATTCGCTGGGCAAGCGTCCCCACGATGACTTGATCAGCGCTTTGCAGCAGATGAATGTGCAGGTGGAGCATAACAGCGGCAAACTGCCGATCACCATTTTCGGAGGGAATCCCACAGGCGGTATTATCGAGGTTTCCGGCTCGGTCAGCTCTCAATTTTTAAGCTCGCTGCTTTTCGTAACCCCGCTGCTGAAAGAAGACAGCGAAATAAAGGTACTTCATGATCTGAAATCGAAAATTGTGGTCGGTCAAACGCTGGAAGTATTGGAGCAAGCCGGCATTACGGTGGAAGCTTCCGATGATTATATGCATTTCCGCGTTCCCGGTAAACAAGCTTATAAAGCGCAGGATTACAGGGTTCAGGGCGATTATCCCGGCTCTGCCGCCGTGCTGGCCGCAGCTGCCGTTACATTATCCGATGTCAAGCTGCACGGCTTGCAGGAGAAAAGCAAGCAAGGAGAAAGAGCGATAATCGATGTGCTCCGAGCGATGGGCGTGCCTTTGACCCATGAGAACGGAATCGTGCATATCAAGGGCAACGGCCGTTTGCAAGCAGTGGAGTTCGACGGGGATGCGGCTACCGATGCCGTGCTTGCAATGGTTGCCGCAGCTGTTTTTGCCGAGGGTACGTCACGCTTTTACAATGTAGAAAATTTGAGGTATAAGGAATGCGACAGAATTGCCGATTTCGTGCAAGAGCTGCGAAAAGCCGGTGCAGACGTAGAGGAGCGGCAGAGCGAAATCATCGTGCACGGCCGCCCGCAAGGCGTCGAGGGCGGTGTTGAAATCAATGCGCATTTCGACCATCGCGTGATCATGGCATTGACCGTAGTCGGGCTGCGTTCGGAAAAAGGATTAATTATTAAAGACGCGCATCATGTGGCCAAATCTTATCCGCAATATTTCGACCATCTAAGGCAGCTTGGATCCAATATCGATTGGATACGGTAAACACCAAATTATCGACAAATGAGTGATTACGGATGATGAGAGTTCTACATGGATTAAAATTGTCAATATCCATATCCCTGGTGCTTGGCTTGATTTTCGCAGGCGGTTTGTTCAGTCTTATTCTTTATGCCAAAATTACCGACTCCGATCTGGATCTGCTCGTTCCGAAAACGAATGATACAGCCTATGCATCATCGTCATCCGCAGAACATACGGTGAAGCAAGAAGGGCAGGTGCAAGCGACGGTTTCCCCTCCGCCCAAAAAGCAAATTGCAATTGCACCGCGTCCGCAAGCGGCCAGATTGTCGGCGCCTGCATTGAGTCAATATCCGCAGCTTCCCGCAGGATGTGAAATCACCAGTCTGGCCATGCTGCTGCAGTACGCCGGAATTAAAAAGGACAAAATGGAGCTGCTGCCGGAGCTTGCCGTCGATCCGACGCCGATTCGTTTCGGGAAAACAGGAGAAATCGTCTACTGGGGAAATCCCAATACAGGGTTTGTAGGCGATATCACCCGCAAGAAAATCGGCTTTGGCATTTACCATTCCGGACTTTTCGGACTTTTGAAAAAAAATATGACGAGCGGCATCGATATGACAGGCAAAAAATTTGAAGAGATTGAAAACCAGTTGATCCAAGGCATTCCTGTAGTGGTATGGACGACTACCGATTTTAACGTACCCGTGAAATGGGTGAAGTGGGATACTCCGGTTGGTCCTTTTCGTACAACTTTTAGTGAGCATGCGGTGCTGCTCGTCGGTTTTGATTCAGAGAACGTATATGTCAATGACCCGCTGAGCGGGAAGAAGGATCTGAAAATCGGAAAAGAACGGTTTTTGGCAACATGGGATGCACTCGGCAAACAAGCCTTATCCTATACAAAAGCAAAGTAATCCATTTGAAACGGGAGATGATGTGTGATGGCCTTTGAAAATCCTTCCAGAGAAACGATAAAAGAAATTTTGACCGGGGCCGGCAATGTTGCCGTGGTAGGCTGCTCCGATAATCCGGAACGGAGCTCGCATATGGTGGCCAAAGCGCTGCAGGAAAAAGGCTATCGGATTATTCCCGTCAATCCCAAGGTCAAGCAAATCCTTGGCGAAACTTGTTATCCCAGCCTGCTTGATATTCCGGAATCTGTGGATATCGTCAATGTTTTTCGCAGAAGCGAAGAAACCGTTCCCTTTGCCGAACAAGCAGTCCGTATCGGAGCCAAGGTATTCTGGCTGCAGTTGGGTATTTTCAATGAAGATGCAGCGGCAATCGCAGCATCCAATGGACTGCAGGTGGTCATGGACCGCTGCATTAAAGTCGAGGATGCCATTTTGAAAATTCCTGCGAAAATCTAAAGGGCTGAGATGAAAAAAAGGCTTCGATCGAACCGATCGAGGCTTTTTTTTCACCATTAGTATCCAACATAATTTCCCCATAACTCAGTCATAATAAAACAGGCTTCATCCCGATGCATCGTCATCAAGGATGAATAGCCGAAAAAAATAACAAGGAGGCCGTCTGCAAATGAACTATGGACAAAATTTTCAAACGGCGAATTATCGCGGAAAAATTTCCCAACAACCTTCCGCGTATAACACTGTACAATCCCAGTACCAGGGTGCGCCAAAACAATACCAACCGGCAGGTTACGTACAATCCTTTTATGGACAAAATCAGCAGCAAATGAATCCGGCTCAGGCATATTCCGGTAGCTTCCAAGCAAGCAGCCAGCAGCAATTTCAGTCGCCGCAATCGTTTCACACCGCCCAATATCAAGGAAACCAAGCGGGACATGACCAGTATTTGAGAGCTGACGCGATGCAGCCAAGCAGCATGCAAGCCGCTTCGCAATACGGTGCAAACCGTTCCTTCACCGGGAAATTCAATACGAACTGGAGCTCTAATACAGCCCAATCGCAAAATCAATATCAATCTCCTCAATCTTTTCATACCGCTCAATACCAAGGCAACCAAGCAGGACATGATCAGTATTTGAGAGCTGACGCCATGCAGCCGAGCAGTGCAAAGGGGATGAGAAGCTCCTCGAACATCGCAGGCTCATACGCCGGAGCTAGTTCAAGCTTTGGCATGAGCCCCGCTGCGGGCGCGCTTCAAAATCAGGGTGCGTACAAGCAGCCGCAATCCTTCCATACGGGATCTTACCAGGGAAACCAACCGGGGCATGATCAGTATTTAAGAGCGGATGCGACAAGACCCAGCGGCACCTCATTTTAACGATTGAAAAAACGAATAAGATAAAACTCCGGGAACTAAATTCCGGAGTTTTTCTTTATTCTAGAGCTTTGGTTTAATCTTTTGGAGTTTTTATCGATTTTCGAATTTTTGGAATTTTGCTTGTTGATCATGTTACAATACTGAAAAACATCGAATGGAGGAGATTTTTATGCAGCTTGAAGGCAAACGTATATTGGCATTTGTGGAAAATGATTTTGAAGATTTGGAGCTTTGGTATCCTGTGCTGCGGCTGCGGGAAGCTGGCGCCGAGGTTGTTGTTGCGGGGGCGGAGAAGCATAAAATATACACCGGAAAATATGGCGTGCCGATTGAAGCCGATGTATCATTCAACGAGGTCGAGTCAGCAGCGTTTGCAGGCTTGTATGTTCCCGGTGGATGGGCGCCGGATAAATTGAGAACCGGGAATTAAGGATGATCTGGAGAACGCGGGAGCTGTTTGGGTAAATCGGGAAGTTGTCGTCGATCGGCATTTCGTATCAGGCAGAAGACCTCCGGATTTGCCAGCTTTTATGCGGGAATTCATCCATTTGCTTGCTCGATCCTCTTGATTTTTGCTGGTTTTTACAACCGTATGCTTCTATTCCATTAAATGCCGTTCTGCTGTTTGAAGGAAAACCTCCGGCAAAGTCGAATACATATTTTAAACGGGAGTTCGGTTTTGACAAAAAGGAGTGATCTCATTTGCAGAAGCGCTGTTCATGCGGAAAAACCATGCATATGCAGATTCGGTCCGTGATTTTTGCGGATAAAGTGGAAATAGAGCGGGTTCCGATCTTCACTTGTGAATCTTGCAATCATAGTGAAATATTTGCAGCTGTGAAGGATGAAATTAAACAACTGATTCGCCGGCTTGGCAAGCATGCCGATAATCAGCAGGTGAATTTTTCGGAGATTAATGAATTGGCGGCGATTATCGTTCAAGCCTCGGTCCAGGGAAACGGAATTTCTATCATGGAGCGTTTGATCGAGGAGCGGGTAAATCAACTGCTCGATATGCTGATTTTGGCCAAGTCGCTTCATGAGTCTGTGTGGGAAGAGGAGATTCATCATAAACTCAGGCAAATTTCCATGTTTTCCATCTCAACTTCAATCTGAAAAGCCGGCTTTTGCACCGGCTTTTTGCTATGATTGCCGCTCACATTGCGAAAATAATTAATTTGTCGTATCATAAAATATTATAAGACTAAGATCGACATAAGGTAATGTTGCTGTACATAATCCAGTAAATGATGGGGAGAATGAAAGTGACGATAACGATTTATGATGTTGCGAGAGAAGCAGGGGTTTCCATGGCGACCGTTTCCAGGGTCGTCAACAATAACCCGAATGTCAAACCGCAGACCAGGAAAAAGGTATTCGAAGCGATCGAGCGTTTGGGGTATCGTCCGAACGCGGTAGCCCGAGGATTGGCCAGCAAAAAAACGACAACGGTCGGTGTCGTCATTCCCGACATATCCAATTCCGTATTTGCCGAAGTCGCACGGGGGATCGAAGATATTGCCAATATGTATCACTACAATATCATCCTGTGCAACGCCGACAAAAAGAAGGATAAGGAAATTCGCGTGATCAATACGCTGTTGGAGAAGCAGGTGGACGGATTGCTGTTCATGGGCGGAGCGATTACGGAAGAACATCTTCACGCCTTTAAGACCTCTTCGGTTCCGATCGTACTTTGTGCAACAACGGATGAAAATCAGGAAATGCCTTCCGTAGATATCGATCATGAGGAAGCGGCTTATGACGCCGTCAAGCTGCTGCTTGAGTACGGCCACACGAAAATCGGCATGATCAGCGGAACACTGCAGGATCCTTCCAACGGTTATGCGCGCTATCAAGGCTATCGCAGAGCGATGGAGGATGCGGGAATCAAAGTTCGGGACGATTATGTACGGATCGGAAATTACAAGTATGATGCGGGATTGGAAACGACCAAATATTTCATTGGATTAAAGGATCGGCCAACTGCTTTGTTCGTGGCAAATGACGAGATGGCAATCGGTGCGATTCATACGATTCAAGACAGCGGATTGAGCGTTCCTGATGATATGTCCGTAATCAGCGTAGACAATGTGCGCATTGCCGAAATGGTTCGTCCGCAGCTGACCACTGTGGCGCAGCCGATGTATGATATCGGTGCGGTCTCGATGCGCCTTTTGACCAAGTTGATGAATAAGGAGCAGGTCGCCCAGTTGGAAGTGATTCTGCCCCACGAATTGAAGATCAGACAAACGGTAGCCAAGCTGAATTCATAAGATGGGATATCAAAAAAGGTTCTTAACAGAGCCTTTTCAGGTTGAAGACAAAGTCAGTTTTATGTTCGGATTTATATTAATGAAGTTCGAAAGAGGGATTTCTATTCCCTGGATCGACTACTTTCCCGCATGGATGAGGGAATGTCCAGTCCGAACCTGACAGACCAAGAACCATCGAAGCATATGCTTAAAAGCGAAGATCTCCGACTTTCATGGTTCTAGGCCTCTCAGGTCCTCCCTTTAGCAACGGAAAGTAGACTCACTATGGAACAGAAATCCCTCTCCGACATTTAGAATTGCTATATCCACTTGTACCCACTGACTTTGTCTTCAATCTCAGGGCTCTTAACAGAGCCTTTTTTTCGGTGGGTATATAATTGGAACCCGTGAAAGTAGTCGGAGTGGGCTTCAGAGCCTGGCCTTACTTTCGTGGGTATAATTTAGTTGGAGGTAGCATGTATGCGGTATAACAAAATTGCCATAATTGGCGCAATGAATGAGGAAATTGAATCGCTTCAGCAGCAAATGAAGCACCGGAATAAGGTGGAAAAAGCGGGAATCGAATTTATGGAGGGCGACTTTTTCGGACTTCATACCGTGGTTTGCAAATCCGGCGTCGGCAAAGTCAATGCCGCTGTATGCACGCAAGTGCTGATCGATCGTTTTCAAGTGGAGGCGGTACTGTTTACCGGGGTGGCAGGAGCGTTGGATCCGAGGTTGAATATCGGCGATATCGTAATTTCAAGCGAGTGCATGCAGCACGATATGGACGTTAGCGCACTTGGTTTCGCAAAGGGAGAGATTCCGTATGCGGAGCAGTCGATTTTTCCCGCGGATCCTGAGCTGGTCGACATTGCTTATGAAGCCAGCAGTCGATTGTTCTCCGAACGCACCGTGAAAGGGCGCGTGCTTTCCGGTGACCAGTTTGTCGCCGACCGCGGCATGGTGCAGATGCTGCACGAACAGTTGAACGGTGTGTGCACCGAAATGGAGGGAGCAGCAGTTGCCCAGGTATGCGCGATGAACGGCATTCCTTATGTCGTGATCCGTTCGATGTCGGATAGGGCAGACGGCTCGGCGCACATCAATTTTGCAGAATTCACGGTGCAGGCCTCTGAACATTCCTATCAGATTGTCGAGGAGATGGTCAAGCGGTTTGCCGGCTAACGCAAATAAAGCAGGGCGATCTCTTTGTTTTTTTGATTTCTTTCCGTGATTTCGCGGCGTCTGGGAATGGGTTCCCAGGCGTTTTTGCGATCCATCCAAGTGTCGGGCAGATTCTCCGGAGCTTGCGGCTGCCACTGTTCACGCCAAGCTTGCGGCAGAGGGAGGAGCGGATTGCTATCAATTTCCCGCACCAGGGGATGCTTGTTCATAACAAGCCAAAGCAAGCTCCAGGCTCGGGGAACGACTCTCCAGATGTCATAGCCGCCTCCGCCTAAGGCGACCCAACGTCCTTCGCAGTATTGTTCGGCAAGGGAATCGATGATTTTCGGCATTTCCGCGTATATGTCCATACTGCAGTGAATGTGTGACAAAGGATCGTAGCTGTGCGCATCACAGCCGTGCTGACTGATGATCACATCGGGCCGGAAATGGGCCGATGCTTGTTCCAGCACATCTTTAAAGCATTCCAGCCATGATTCGTCTTCGGTATACGGCTCCATCGGAATGTTGAAGCAGGCGCCGAAGCCGTGGCCCTCTCCGCGTTCGTTGACCGCCCCCGTCCCCGGGAACAAATATTTGCCGGTTTCATGAATGGAGAGCGTACAGACATCGGGATCGGAATAATAACTCATTTGAACCCCGTCCCCGTGATGGACGTCGGTATCAATATAGAGCACTTTTTTATGATAATGCTTGCGAATGTAGGCGATGGCGATGGAAGCGTCGTTATAAATGCAAAAACCGGACCCTTTGTTGGGCATGGCGTGATGCAGCCCTCCTCCGAGATGCAGCGCGTGCCTGACACTGCCCGACATGACCAGCTCGGCAGCGGTAATGGAGCCGCCGACTATAGCGGAAGTCACCTCGTGCATACGAGGAAAGTAGGGTGTGTCCTCTGTGTCGAGGCCATATTTTCCAGCCTGTTTAAGATGCTGCTCGCTTGGCGTATGTGCGCTTAATTGCTTCACGATATCTACATAGTGAGGGCTGTGAATCCAGAGCAATTCCTCATCAAGCGCACTGCGGGGCGTGACCACTTGCTGCTCTGCAAGCGCTCCGACTTGCTTCAGCAGATCCATGGTCAACAGTAATCTCTTTTGTTTGAAAGGGTGATGATCGTTAAAATCATAGCCCAGCGTTTGGTTATGAAATATGAATGCGGCATTGTCCGTCATGAAAGCCACCTCCTTGAACCACTAAGAAATCAGTACATAAACTTTCTCTGAAATCGCACGCGGTCGAATTGCTCCACCGAGGTTTGCGGCACCAGTTTGCCTACCCGGACCATCAAGCAGTTTGCCGGATGCGAACAGATTTCCGGATCATCGGTCGCATACCAGACCATATCCACGCACTTCATCAGTTTTTCCATGACCTTGCGGTAATCCCAAACATTCAAGCCGCTGCCTTCAAGGTCCCAATGCCAATAATATTCCGTGGTAAAAACAATCACATTATCCAACTGTCCGGCGGAGAAGGCCAGACGAATCAACTGTTTACCCAGTCCTGCGCCCCGGTAGTCATTCGCCACTTCGATAGCCCCCAGCTCGATCAAATCCGCCATGTTTCCTTCCGACCACCGCTCCAACTCGTCCGGATAGTGAAAAGTAACGTATCCCACAATCGTTTCTTGATCAATCGCGGCGATAATGCGTCCTTCCGCCAGCCCGGCGATCTCCACAAGCGCTTCGTGCTGTTCTGCGGGTCTGCGAAAGGCGTCCAAATCTTTGTGCATGGAGTAATGTTTCAGCCGTTCGGGAGGGATCGGACCTTCAACCTTCAAAATGCGGCCTTGGTGCATGATCTCCTGGGAATGATAGATTTTAATATGCTCCACCATGAGAAATTCCCTCCTCTAAGTCGGAATCCTTATTCTAGCTTAACACGATACACAGAAAATCAAAAGCAAGATCATATAGTCGCTGTTTGGCTCGTATGTTATAATAAAAAAGTCATACAATTTTCAAGAATTTTTTCAAATATCATTACTCCATCAATGTTGTAAGCGCTTTTTTATTATTTCATGATTTAACCAAGGAGGTCATTATGAAGGAAGCACATTTGGAAGTGATTCATGCGGTGGCGAACAATTCCAACCTAGACAGTTATGAGGATGCCCGAAACGGTTTTAATTGGGCAGAAATCGAGAAAAATTTTACCTGGTATGAAACGGGTAAAGTCAATTTGGCCTATGAAGCTATTGACCGTCATGCGGAATCAGCAAAAAAGGACAAAATCGCGCTGTATTACAGTGACGACAAACGCGATGAAAAATATACGTTTGAAGATATCAGACTGCAGTCCAATCGCTTCGGCAACGTGCTGAACAAGCTCGGCATCGCAAAAGGGGAACGGATGTTTATTTTCATGCCCCGTACCCCCGAGCTCTATTTTTCGCTGCTTGGCGCGGTCAAAGCAGGCGTCGTCGTAGGTCCGCTGTTCGAGGCCTTTATGGAGACTGCAGTCAAGGATCGCCTCGAGGACAGCGAAGCGATTGCCGTTATTACAACCCCTGGACTGCTGCATCGAGTACCGGTTGATAAGCTGCCCGCGCTGAAGCATGTCATTCTGGTGGGAGAAAATCTCCAGCTTGAGCAGGGCCAGATCGATTACCACAAGGAAATGGCGGAAGCCTCCGATCAGTTTGAAATCGAATGGGTCGATAGGGAAGACGGACTGATCATTCATTATACATCAGGTTCCACCGGCAAGCCCAAAGGGGTTTACCATGTGCACAATGCGATGATTCAGCATTATTATACGGGCAACATCGTGCTTGATTTGAAGGATGACGACGTGTATTGGTGTACGGCAGATCCGGGGTGGGTGACGGGAACCTCTTACGGTATTTTCGCCCCCTGGCTGAACGGAGCAACCAATGTGATTCGCGGCGGACGCTTCAGCCCGCAGGATTGGTATAAAACGATCGAACGTTATAAGGTGACAGTATGGTATACAGCTCCGACCGCACTGCGAATGCTGATGGGTGCAGGCGACGAAGTCGTGCAGCAGTTTGATTTGTCCTCTCTCCGACACGTGCTCAGTGTAGGTGAACCACTCAATCCCGAGGTGATTCGCTGGGGCATGAAGGTTTATAACCAGCGCATTCATGACACTTGGTGGATGACGGAAACCGGAGGACAATTGATTTGCAATTATCCCTGCATGGATATTAAGCCCGGATCGATGGGGCGTCCGCTGCCCGGAGTGGAAGCAGCGATCATCGACGACAGCGGAAACGTGCTGCCGCCTAACCGCATGGGCAATCTTGCAATAAAGACTCCTTGGCCGTCGATGATGAGAAAAGTTTGGAAAAATCCGGCCAAATACGAGGAATACTTCCGGCTGAAGGGATGGTATATTTCCGGAGACTCCGCCTATATGGATGAAGAAGGTTACTTTTGGTTTCAAGGCCGCATCGATGACGTGATCAACACATCAGGAGAGCGGGTCGGACCTTTCGAGGTGGAAAGCAAGCTGGTGGAGCATCCCGCCGTTGCAGAAGCGGGGGTCATCGGCAAGCCCGATCCGATGCGGGGTGAAGTGATCAAAGCGTTTATATCTTTAAGGGAAGGCTACAGCCCCTCCGAAGAATTAAAGGCGGAAATAGCCAAGTTTGTTAAAGAGGGACTTTCCGCGCATGCCGCTCCGCGGGAAATCGAGTTTAAGGATAAGCTGCCGAAAACGCGCAGCGGCAAAATCATGCGGCGTGTCCTGAAAGCATGGGAATTGAATCTTCCGACAGGCGATTTATCGACGATCGAGGATTAATAAGAAGTTAGCCCGCATTCCATATTGGAATGCGGGTTTTTTGAGTGAAGGGGAGCTGAAAATAAAAGGAGGGCTCGCGCCCTCCGATGAAATTTTAATGCTCTGTTCTTTACGGCACGACTGTTTTAAATTCGACTGCGGGTGAGGGCTGTGATTCGCCTGAGCTATTGACAGCTGTTACACGGTACCAGCCATCTGCAGGAAGATTGATGTAATCAAAGCGATTGTTTTGGGTGGACCCGATGTTGCTGAATTCCCCATTCTGCTTGGAACTGTAGTAGATATTGTACTGAGTCACTTTTTCGTTATCGGGATTTTTATTCCAATTCAGCTCCACTCCGATTCCGCCGGTTCTTTCCTTGACCGTTAGTTTATTTGGCGAGGATGGAGCGGCGGACTGTTGTTGTATACCACCGTTGTTCGTCCCGTCTCCAGACGACTGTCCTCCGCTGTTCACAGGTGGCCATAGAACAGGTCCGGACGCTTTATTGTCGGAGAAAACCAGTTGGCTTGCCGGCGATTCATTTCCGGCGACATCGACGGCTGTAACGTAGTATGCGTATAGATTGGAAGAAGAAATATAATTTACGAATTTAGGCTCCTCGCCGGTGTGAATGACCGTATCCACTTTTCGGAATGGACCGCTGTTTAGAGAACGGTATAAACGGTAGCCGACAACATCGCCTTCAGCATCCGGCTTGAAGGTAATTTTCGCCACTCCCCCGAGATTTTCCAATGCGACTTCCTCGGGGGCGGGAGGCACTGCACCGTCATCCACGCGCGGATCGACTTCGGCCGGCGCGCTTTGGTCCATATCCTGCGGATAAAAGTCCTGCGGAAAGTTCATTCTTCCTCCGCGCTTGTATGGGATCAGCTTGGGATTTTTATCGAAAATCGCTTTCAATTGATCCAGTGTATCCTTCATCGAGTCAGGCCGTTTAAACACAATTTTATTTTCGGTCATATCCGCAGGCGTATTGGGCTGGGCGGTGTAGTTGATGTGATTGAAAGGAATCACCTTCATCTGCATCAATGCGTCGTCTTCTTGGGTCGGAATGTCCTTTTTGCTGAACCAATCCGTGATTAAGTGGTTGGTTGAGCGGTCTAGATCGCTAGGCAGCTTTCCGGAAACATTGGAAACCGTCATTTTAATGATATCGTCCGGTTTCGGAAATTCCTTTGTAATAAACAGGTCCGGCCGCAATTCGACCGCTTTGTTCATTACGAGCGCCCAGATGTCCTTTGCGCTGTTGCCGTATTTCATCGGGCCAGGCTGGTCATAACCGGTCCATACGCCAACAGTTACATCCGGTGAGAGACCTTCAAAGTAAATGTCATTGTTGTCTTGAGTGGAACCCGTTTTGCCGACAACGGGGATTTTATCGTAATATTTGAATTTTTTCTTCAGATCGTATGCTGTCCCGTTGGCAATGACTGTTCTCATCATATCGTCAATCAGGAAGGTGGTATCCTCCGAAAAAACCTGGACAGGTCTGGGTTGATGTTCATAAAGTACGTTGCCTTCGCTGTCCTCGATTTTCCGGATCATAAAGGCGTCGTTGAACATGCCTTTATTGCCGAAGGTTGTATAAGCATTCGTCATTTCCTCGACGGTAACCCCGTAAGTAAGACCGCCGATTACGCCTGTTTTGGCTTGGAAATCTCGTTTATCCAGTGTGGTAATGCCCATTTTTTGCACATATCCCCAGGCTTTATCCACGCCGACCACATCATTGAAGAGCTTGATTGCCGGAATGTTGTAAGATTGATCAAGCGCATGGCGGGCACTGACCATGCCATGGTATTTATAATCCCAGTTAACCGGGACGTGGTATCCTTTGGAGCCGTCCGGCAAAATGATCGGCACGTCATCGATCGGTGTGGCCGGCTGGATGGCTCCCATTTCGATGGCGGGAGCGTATGCGGCCAACGGCTTCATCGAAGAACCGGGTTGACGCTCCGCTTGAGTGGCGTGGTTCATTTGTTCTTTATAAAAGTCCCTGCCTTCGATCATGCCGAGAATCGCTCCCGAATGATTGTCGATGATCATCGACCCGACCTGGACCATGCCTTTTTCTTTGTCATCCTTAGGGAAATTATCGGGATTTTTGGCGATCGTTTGCATCGCATCGTAAAGCGGTTTATCGATCGTCGTATAAATTTTGTAACCGTTTCTGCGCATTTGCTCGCTTGCGTCCTGAATGAGCTGCGTATATTCCGAGCTGCGAAGATCCTGCTCCGTAAGCTTCGGATTTTTCAGCTTTAGCAGCAGCTTTGCTGCCCGCTGCTCCGCCTCGATCATCAAATACGGATAGGTGGTGTATGCTTTTGGTTTCGTTTGCGCCAGCGAGCCCTTCAAATCGAAGTGGAGAGCCTGCTCATATTGATCCTGTGTGATTTTATTGTCAACAAGCATGGATTTTAATACGGTATGCTGGCGGACGAGAGCTTTATTAAAGCCTGCCGGGTCGAAGCTTCCTTTGCCGGTAAAGGCGGAATAATCGTTCGGATTTTTGGGCAGACCGGCGAGAAAAGCGGCTTGCGCCAAATTTAACTGATTCAGGTCTTTAAGATTGAAGATACCCTCTGCAGCGGCTTTGATTCCGTATACATTGTAGCCGTTGGATCCATTTCCGAAAGGAATTTTGTTTAAATAGGCCTGCAAAATTTCATCCTTTGACAAGAATCGCTCCAAACGCAGGGCAAGCAGGATTTCCTTGGCTTTGCGCGTATCGGTTTGATCTAGGTTTAGGAAAACGCGCCGTGCCAGCTGCTGCGTAATCGTACTGCCACCGGTCTGCACCGGCTCATGCAGGAGCTTTTGTTTTACCGCGCGAAAAAAACCGGACAAATCGATGCCGTAATGCTGATAAAAGTTGCGGTCTTCCGTTGCGATAAAGGCGTCTTTAACCACTTGGGGAATGTCGTTTATCGCCACAAGCCGTCTGTCTTCATCGGAACGAAGCTGTCCAACCGCAGTGTTGTCGCTGAAATATACAAACCCGGTGGTTTCATTTTCCTGAATTTTTTGCATGATAAAATCTTTGCTGCGAACAGAATCTCCCTTTACCAAGGAGGTGAAATATCCGATGGCTATGCCGCCGACGAGGAAACAACCGATGATGCCGACAATCAGTGTCCATTTCAAAAAGTGAAGCAGCACAAAGAGTGATTTCTTTGCAACCGCCGTAGATGTCTTTTTCTTTGAATCTTGCTTGGGCATTTTTATGATCCTCCTTAAATGAACAGATTTATTATAGCATATTGGGTCAGCCAAGAATAGAATTTGGAAGAAGGCAGAATGACCGCGGCAAAGTTGACTTGCTATCGTGGAATATGCTATAAAATTGTTATCTGTTTAATCTCAATAAACGCGATGACTGGATTCAGTAGCTTGTGTCTTTATCGTTCCAGAGAGCCGGTGGATGGTGCGAACCGGTACGGGAGTACAAGGCGAATTACTTCCAGAAGCGGATGTGGGGAACCCGGTACGGCCGGCAGTACCTTCATACGGATTCCCCGTTATCGGAGCTTAAGCGAAATTCCGGATTCCCAAGGCTTTAGTCAAATCATACGTGAATTCGGTTTTAATTAGGGTGGTACCGCGGGTTAACCTTCTCGTCCCTTTATTTGGAGACGTGGAGGTTTTTTATTTTAGTCAAGGAGTGAGACAGGAATGAATATTCTCAATGATTTGGAGTACAGAGGTTTGATCCAGCAAGTCACGGATCGCGAAGGATTGGAGAAAAAGCTTGCATCCGAACGGGTAGTTCTCTATTCCGGCTTTGATCCGACGGCAGACAGTCTGCATATCGGCAGCCTGCTGCCAATCCTCTGCCTGAGGCGGTTTCAGCTGGCGGGGCACATTCCTTTGGCGCTTGTCGGCGGAGGAACGGGATTGATCGGCGACCCGAGCGGGAAAGCCTCGGAGCGCACGTTGAATGAACAAGAAGTGGTGGAACAGTGGTCGGGCAAGATTAAAAGCCAATTGTCGCGCTTTCTTGATTTCGCTGCAGACATCGACAATCCGGCGCAAATTGTCAACAATTACGACTGGCTGCAGCCGCTTGACACTATTTCGTTTTTGCGGGACGTCGGGAAAAACTTTACCGTCAATTACATGTTGGCCAAAGAATCCGTGGAATCGCGCATTCAAAACGGCATTTCCTTTACGGAATTCAGCTACATGATTTTGCAGGCCTATGATTTTTACAATTTGAATCAAACGATGAACTGCTCGCTGCAGGTAGGCGGAAGCGACCAATGGGGGAACATCACTGCCGGCCTGGAGCTGATCGGCAAAATGTCTGACAGTCACGCATTCGGATTGACGATTCCGCTGGTGACCAAGAGCGACGGCAAAAAGTTCGGCAAAACGGAAACGGGAACGATCTGGCTGGATCCGGAGAAGACCACGCCTTATCAGTTCTATCAATTTTGGCTGAATACAGACGATCACGACGTCATTCGCTTTCTGAAATACTTTACCTTTTTGACTCCGGAAGAAATCGGGCAGTTGGAACAGGCTGTGAAGGAGTCGCCTGAAAAGCGGGAAGCTCAGCGGGTTCTGGCCAAGGAAGTGACAGAGCTGGTGCATGGTGCGGATGCGCTGAACAGCGCTATCCAGATCAGTAAAGCATTGTTCGACGGGGATGTGTCCCGTTTGTCGCTGCAAGAGATTGAAGAGGCATTCAGCGATGTGCCCTCTACAACGCTAGCCGATGCGGAAATTTCCCTTGTCGATTTGCTGGTGGCTTCGGGAGCAGCAGCATCCAAGCGACAGGGCAGACAGGACATTGAAAGCGGAGCCGTTACGGTAAACGGAGAGCGAATCACCGAGGTGGATCGAATGCTGGGCAGGGCAGATCGCCTGGAAGGAAAATACATCGTTTTGCGGAGAGGGAAAAAGAAGTATTTTCTGGCCCGATTCGAATCGTGAGGAAAAAAAAGGGGGTGTTCCGTAAATGGTTTTGACTGGGGCTGTTTCTCCTTAACCCATACCCCCGCCCGTTAAGAGCCACCTTCATTCTCAATAGGAAGGGGCTGCCCCAAGTCGGGACAGCCCCTTTTAAATTGAAGATTATCTGCTGTAGAATTCGACGATTTGCTTTTCATCGATTTCTTGCGAAAGTTCTGCGCGTTCAGGCAAACGAACGTATTTGCCTTCCATCGCTTGATCGTCAAAGGTCAGGTAGTCGGCAATGTGATGGCGGTTCTCCAAAGCTTCCTTGATCGCGCTCAGGCTTCTGCTGCGTTCGCGCAGTCCGATTACATCTCCGGGAGTAAGCGTATAGGAAGCAATATCGATCTTTTTGCCGTTGACGGTAATGTGACCGTGTGCGACAAGCTGGCGGGCACCGGCACGGGAATTGGAGAGGCCGAGACGATATACGATATTGTCCAGACGGCTTTCCAGCAGGATCATGAAGTTTTCACCGGCGATCCCTTTCATATGGGAAGCTTTATCAAACAAATTGCGGAATTGCTTTTCGTTCAAGCCATACATATGACGCAGTTTTTGTTTTTCCTGCAGCTGCAATCCGTAGCCGCTGATCTTTCTGCGCTGGTTCGCACCATGCTGTCCCGGAGGAAACGGGCGCTTGAGTTCTTTTCCTGTTCCGCTTAAAGAAATGCCTAAACGGCGGCTTAATTTAAATTTAGGTCCTGTATAACGTGCCATGCGTGTTATCTCCTTCTCGTTTTTAAAATTGTTAATCTTGACAGTGATGGTCACTGTGCCTGGCTTTGTTTGATCGCATAGGCGATTCCGACAGGAAAGTTCAGCCGCTGTCCCGTCGTCAACAAAATCAGAGAGGGAGGCACATCAGATTATTCACGATCCATTCACTCGACTTCTTATTTTATAAATAATTTCAGTTCGTGTCAAGAGAGGGTTAAATTTGTGCAGCGTTCAAACAAAAACTATAATTTTTTTTAAGATTATAGTATGATTATATTAACATTTACTAGAATCGGAAGGCCATTATTGCTTTATTTTGAGCAAAGGGAGCTCTCTCTTAATTATGAAGGAATTTCTTCGTGAAAAGTTGGAAGAGGAACATCAGCTCGAAACGGACCATCCGCCGTTTCTTCATCCTTCCGCCTCTGTTCAGCAATTGGTCGACGCATTTAAAAACTGGGTGAAGACATTAGAGGAGGAGGCCATTTTTTGCAATGGCATTGTTTTCGTTTGCGCTCCGAACGGGACTCCTTTGAAAGATCATCTTTTTTCCCGTTTTGAAGAGGCGGAGACATTCACCGGGCTGCAGCAGGAAATGAGCTGGCCGGAGTCGGCCATGCAGGCGCTGAAAGCCGCGATGGCTTCCGGAAGGGCGGAAGTGGTTTGCGCAGGAAACCGTCATGATCAATGGAAGTCGTGGAATTCGTTTGCAGTTCCCGCAAGGTATGGAGACAGCGATATAAAAGCCTGGGTCGGAATGCTGTCCCATACCGATGCCGATCCCGAACAGACATTGATGAAATTGAGAACAGCCGTGCTTTCTTTGGGGCAATATCTGGAGATTGCGCGCTATGAAGCGGAGTTTCAAAAACGCAATTTACTGTATGACTTTAGCAAACGTTTGCACCCCAAAATCGATGTTGATTCGGTGCTGGCCGAAACGGTTGATATTTTTCAGGAAGAGTTTCCGCACAGCAAGATCGATATTTATTTATCTCAAGATAACCGTGGAACGAAGGTTCCCGTCAAGCCGATCGTCTTTAATCATCATGGCAAGGATATCCGCAATAGAGCCTATATCATGGGAACCCCTGTGGCTGAATATAATGAAGACAAGCAAACTGCTGCGCTTGCCGTGCCATTGACGGGAAAACAGGGGGTATACGGGGTGCTGCAGATTACAAGCGTTGCCCCGGAGATTTTGCAAACCGACCTCTCATTGTTGTCTATGCTGGCGGGAACTGCGGGAATAGCCTTCGAAAATGCGCGGTTATACGAGCATTCCACTTTATTAATCAATGAACTGCGGCTTATTAATGAGATTACGAGAAGATTGAATCAAAGCTTAAAGCTTCAGGATGTATTCAATTTTGCATCGAGCAAGCTGCTAAGCATATTTGCTGCGGATTATTCCTGTATTTTGCAGGTCGATCACGAGGAACAGGTAATGAGTGTTCAGGCCACGAATTTTCCCGGAATCAGCAAAGACAATTTCAAGCTTGACTACGGCTTTTCGGGAATTGTTTACCGCAGCAAAGAGCCGCTGATCGTTTCTGACTACAGTGCACAGCCGATCAAATCCAAGCTGATGGATTCCACCAAAGCGAATTCGCTGATCGCCTCGCCGATCCTGATCAATCATGCTGTGGCCGGTGTGGTGATGGTGGCGCATCGAAAGCCCGATTTTTTCTCCTATGAGAATTACAGGCTGCTGCAAATTTTAGCCGACCATATCGGACTTGCCATTTCCAATGCCTCGCTTCATTCCAAAGTGCGAAAAATGGCGATTACCGATCATTTGACCCATCTTTATGCCCGCCACTATTTGGATGAACAAATCAATTTGATGCAGCGCAAGGATTTTTGCGGTGCTTTGATCGTGCTGGATATCGATAATTTCAAAAAAGTAAACGACACATACGGACATCAAATCGGCGACCAGATTCTCATCCAGGTCAGCCGCATCATTAAAGCCGGCATCCGGGATACCGATATTGCCGCCAGGTGGGGCGGAGAGGAGCTTGCCATTTACCTGCCGCAAACGACTATCGAACACACACTCCACGTTGCGGAAAGAATCCGCAGTAGAATCGCCGATGAAACAGACCCTGAAGTCACCATCTCCTGCGGTATTGCCGACTGGGGCTGGGAGGATGACAAAATCAGCGTTGAAAATTTGTTTTATAAGGCGGATATGGCTTTATACGACGCCAAGAAAAGAGGCAAGA